>JBPCPC010000252.1:0-14860 GCA_050999585.1 Solirubrobacteraceae bacterium
TCTCGGCGCCCGCCCTCACCCCCCCGCCAAACTGCTGGTCGGAGCAGTCCAGCAGCAGCTCCCGGGCGTGCTGGTGGTGGACGTCGGTGCTGTCAAGCTGCGCGATCAAGGCGCTGGCGTCGACGACGATCACTCGGGCCACTCGTCGCGCAAGCGCTCGAGATAGCCGGGCGGATAGACACCCGTCAGCGCTCCGGCGGTGCGCTCGACGGCGACGCGGCGACGCGTGCGCTCTCGCTCTCGCTCCTGGCTGATCGCCCGCTCACCAACCTCCACCAACCTCAGCAGCAGACGGGGGCGCGAGGCGGCGTCTTCGGGCCAGCGGCGCGCGGCGGCATCCAAGGCGGCAGCGAGCTCGTCAGTCTCGGTCAGCGTATGTCGCGGTCTGGTCGTTGGCACACGATCAGTGTAACACTTTCTGCTAAGTGCTGTACCGATCAATCTGGGCGCGTGCGACCCGATGAGTCGGGCCGCCAGCCGGCGGCTGGGCGCCGTCAGGTCGGTGTTCAGGGTATTTGTGAGGGCACCGGCCGAGGTAAAGCGTTACGAGGGGCGAGCGGCGACTCGCAGCCGGTTCCCATCAGGGTCTTGGAGGTCGCACTCCCTTCCCGCGAGGCCGTCCTCATCCACCGGCATCCCGAACTCGCGCGACACGGCGTCGATGTCGTTCACGTATAGGTGAACCAGGGAGTTGGGCGGCGCGTCGCCCGGTTCTGCGAGTGGACGATGCCGCCCGCGCAATTGCGTGGTACGGACGCCTTGGATTCAAGAAGGAGTGGGAGCATCAGTTTCAGGCTGGGTTCCCTTGGTTCGTAGCGGTAGCCCGAGCGCACACCCACCTCTACCTCTCCGAGCACAAGGGATGATCTCCTCATCCACAGTCGACCATCTACCCGCTAGCCGCTCGAGATGCCGGACGCTCGCGTCTACCGAGCCTCCAGCGACGTTTCGAAGGGAGACTTCCGCGCACGTGCACCCGGTCGCTGCGGACAGGTTCGCGCGCTCGTCCAGGGCGGCGGCGGACACCCCTCATCGCTCGTGTGCCCGGCGTGAGGTGAGAGCGTCAGCAGCGTCGCGCTGGCCGCGAGCAGGTGCACGTGGTAGGTGCCGCGCACGGCGGTGAGCGAGCCGGGCGCCGGTGTTCTCAGCAGGCCGGTGGTGGTGGCGGCACCGAAGCTCCGGTCGCCGACCGTAACCCCACGGGTGGCGTGGATGCTCGGGGCGCGCATTAGCTGCACTGCGGCGGGACCATTCAGGGCGGGGATGCGCAGGCGCAGATTGTCGCTGCGCCTGGAGTGATCGTTGATCAGCAGGACGCGCACGTCGCCGTTGCGAGCCCGGGTGGCCCAGACCTTCACCCCGGCCGGCGTGGCTGAGGACAGTGCCAGCAGCCGCGAGCCGGGGGGTGCGGCCCGTGCGAACATGATCATCCCGTAGTACTCGGGGTGCACCCGCATCGACCACCTGCCATTGGCCAGGCTCGGCCCGAGGACCTCGTTGATCGTGTCCGGAACGGTGTGCACATTGACGCCGTCCACGCCCGCGCGCAGCATCTCGAAAAGCGTGTCCAGGACCCACAGCGATGATGCGAACGTGTCGCTGACGCCACGCTGTCCGCCACACGACACGGCGTTCATCTCATCGACGCGTATCCGCTTGCCGTTGCGGTGCGCGATCGCGGCGAACGGCGCCAACGACCGCGCGAATCCGGATGAGGAGGAGTTGGCCAGCAGCTGGGCGATGGTGGCGTTTTGCGTCGGCACGCAGTGCTTGAGCGGATAGGCGTGAATCGTGGTCAGGCGCACGCGCGGCTCGGTCCGCAGAAATGAGCCGAGGTCGGCCAGCCAGGCTGCCGAACCGCTGCTGGGGCCGGCCAGCGGGACCCCGGGCATGACGTGCGCCAGGCCGGTGAACTCTGCGGCGAACTGCGCCGGATCCCACCCTGGCGGTCGCCCCAGGACGCGCGCCCCGTTCGCCGCGCGGTACCACGGAAAGGCCGAGTACAGCTCAGGCTCGTTGCCGATCTCCAGCGCGTCGATGTTCCGTGCGCCGATGCGATTCACCATCGCGTGGGCCTCGCCCGCGGCGTCGCGCCGGTTGTCGGCTTCGAGGTTGATCCCCATCACCAAGCGGGCGTTGGTCTGCTCGGCCACCGAGCGGGCGACCCTCATGTATCGCGCGGTGAGGTCGTACCTGACGCCCGGGGGCCGGCGGGCGTGGGGGACGGACCACCACGTCCAGTCGGTGCTGTCGCCGCCGATTCGCAGGATCGGCTGCTGGCCGGGCGCGATCTCCCGGATCAGGTTCAGGAACACGGGATCGACCGCCCGGGGGTCGCTGCCGGCGTAGGCCGCCAGGCCCCTGAACTCCATCGAGAGACCGACGAACCCGCTCGGGACGGGTCGCCCGGTCGCGGTGCGCTGCACCGTCAGGGGTTGGCCCTGCGCCGTGGCGCGTCCGGCCGTGCTCACGAGCAGCCCGAGCCCGGCGAGTAACCCGAGCACCGTCCGCAACGAGATTCCGGTTCGGGCCACGCCGACATTCTGCCGGGTCCAAGGATTATCCGACCGCGCAAGCGGAAAGATACGGGCATGAGCGCACGACCGGTGGTGGGGATCACGACGTACGTCGCACCGGCGCGCTGGGGTCCGTGGGAGCAGGCGGCGGCGCTGGTGCCGCTCGCCTACGTCGACGCCGTCAGCCGCGCGGGCGGGCGAGCCGTGCTGCTGCCACCGGCGCTGGATGGCATCGCCGAGACGCTGCGGTCGGTGCAGGCCGTGATCCTCTGCGGCGGCCCCGACCTGGACCCGGCGCTCTACGGGCAGGTTCGCGCGCCGGCCACCGCGCACCTCAGCCCCGAGCGTGACGCTCCGGAGCTGGAGCTGGCCCGCGCGGCGCTCGAGCGCGACCTGCCCTTGCTGGGGATCTGCCGCGGCATGCAGGTGCTCAACCTGGTTCGCGGCGGTACGCTGCACCAGCACCTGCCGAGCGTCGTCGGGCACGACCGCCATGCCACGCGCCCCGGCCACTTCGACGCCCACGCGGTCGCGATCGCGCCCGGCACGCGGACCGGCTCGATCCTCGGCGAACGGGCGACCGTGAGCTCGGGCCACCACCAGGGGGTGGATCGCGTGGGGGCTGGGCTGGTCGTGTCGGCGCGGGCGCCGGACGGAGCGATCGAGGCGATCGAGGACCCGAGCCGTGGGTTCGCGCTCGGCGTCCTCTGGCATCCCGAGCAGGGCGAGGACGGGCGTCTGTTCGACGCGCTGCTGGACGCCGCCGGCTGACGACAGCCATCACGGAGTGCAGCTGGTGCGCGAGCCCGAGCGCTGGCCGCGCTCCATTGCGGCCACCGCCCGCAGGTGGCGCGACACGCCGATGGCGCCCACCGGCCCGGGTGGCAGCTCGACGACGAACGAGGTCGTGCCGCGCAGCACGTGGTTCTCCCAGCCCGCCGCCGTTCCGGGCAGAAACGGCAGGCAGGTTGCCCGCAGGTGTGAGAGCTGGCCGTAGCGCCGGGCGACGCCCCGGTCGCCGCCGGCCATGTCGACCAGGTCCTGATGCTGGTGATACCAGATCGTCACCGCCGGTCTGATTCGACGGATCAGTCTGATCGCAGCCTGGGTCTCGGGCTCGGATTGCGGCCGCGGTCCGGAGTAGTAGGTGGGGTCACTGACCGGCTCCCACTGGTAGGGGAAGTTGCGGTTGAGATCCACGCCGTGGGCGTTCTGGCGGGTGCCGGCGGCCGTGCCGTCGGGGTTCAACTCGCCGACCAGCCACAGCTGCACGCCGGCCGCCGGACGCTCGCGCGCGAGCGCGGACAGGATCTTCAGCCCCGAGCATTCGTTGCCATGGATGCAGCCGACGAGCAGCAGCCGGCGGGCGGCCGAGTCAGGACCGATCACGCGCGCCACGAGCGGGCGGCGATCGACCGAGCGACCGATGACGGGGGCTGCGATCGTCGAGCCGGCGGGCGTGGGCGTCGCGACGAGCGCCGCCGCCGCCGCCACGACCGCGGCGAGCCGGCTCGTCACGCCGGGGCGAGGGTCCCGCCGCCGGTGACGGCGCCCTCGCCGAATCCCAGTGCCAGCCGCTCCCGAGCGGTGACGATCGCCGGCACGGTCGAGGCCGGCAGCAACGGTCCGGGGTAGACGACACCCGCTCGCGCGCCGCGCCCGCCGGAGAGCCGGCGCTCGAGCGCCTGCACGTCTGACTCGATTCCGGCCAGCCGGTAGGGCCGCGTGACCAGCGCCACGCCGAGGATGTCGCGCAGCCGGTGAAGCTCGGCCCGGACCGCGACGGCGTGGCCGGGCTCGCCGTAGAGCAGGCTCGAGAGCGCCCGCGCATCGAGACCGTCTGGGTGCAGCGAGAGCAGCGCGACGATCTCCGAGTGCCGAGCGGTCAGACGGTGGGTGGCGGTCGGCGTGATCAGGGTCGCGCGATCCTTGCCGAGCAGCTCGAGCCGGCTCGGCGTGGTCCGGGGTCGCGAGCGAGCCGGCCGGCTGGGCAGCACCAGCGTGCCCTCCCCGAGGCAGTGGACCGCCGCCTCGGTGCCGTCGGGCAGCGCGACCTCGGAGGCGTCGGCGGGGATCTGGATCCGGTCGGGATCCGATCCTCCGGCACCCGGTCTGAGTCCACCGATCCAGTCCCCGGTGGTGGCCAGCACCCGGCCTGACGGGCTCAGCGCCGCCGCCGGTCCGCCATGGCGCGCGGCGTGCTCGGTGAACAGGCTGACGATCCGGGCGTCGCGCTCGAGCAGCTCGCAGCGCAGCCGCTCCTCGGCCAGCCGCGCCGCCAGTCCGACCAGGGCGAGGTTATGCGGATGGGCGGTGTCGTAGGTGCCGGTGACGTCGATCGCGCCGAGGATCGCGCCCGTCTCGGGATCGTGCACCGGCGCACCCGAGCATTGCCAGCCGTGCACCTCGGAGCGGTAGTGCTCGGCCGAGAAGACCTGCACCGCGTGATCCGCGGCCAGCGCGGTGCCGACCGCGTTGGTGCCGGCGGCCGATTCGCTCCAAGCATGGCCCGGCGAGAAGCGGATCCGCTCGGAGGCGCGCAGCACGTCGGGGTGCCCGTCTGACCACAGCAGGCATCCGTCGGCGTCAGAGACCACGACGATGTGGCGCGCGTCGTAGAGCAGGTCGTCGAGCACGCTGCCCAGGATCTCGGTCATCCGCGACAGGGGATGCTCGCGCCAACGCTCGCCGGCGTCGTCGGGCTCGATCATCAATGGGGCGCCGGGATCACCGGGATCGACTCCGGTCTGCGAGCAGCGCTCCCACGAGGCGGCGATCACCCCGCGCACGATCTCGGGGACGTGGCCGCCGTTGACGGCCGAGTCATGGGCGCGGGCCAGCAACCGCGCCCATTTGCGGGCGTCGACTCCGGCTTGCAGACCCAGCCAACTGTCACGCATCGCTTATCGGTCCGAGGTTACGCTGATCGCTTGGTTACCGGCAACGCATAGGTAGCGCTCGGTTACAAGGTCTATCGAGAGGCATCCGCCTATGCAACGTCATTGCAAACCTTGGCGCGGAACGGGCCCACGCGCCATGCTCACGTCAGCCGGCGCGGCGAGCGCGGCGTTCCAGCGCGGCGACTCCATCACGCCCGTACAAACGAGAGAGGAGCATCGCAATATGGCGATTGCGGACGTACTAGACGAGCGCGCGGTTCGCTTCACCAGTGAGCCCCGCAAGCTGCTGATCGGGCGACCTGATGCTTGAGCATGGCGACGAGCTGGCCGCGCTGGAATCTCTGGACAACGGCAAGCCGCTCGCGATCGCGCGCGCCGCCGACGTCGAACTGGCCGCCGACATCTTTCACTACATGTCGGGCTGGGTGACGAAGATCGAGGGCTACCAGATCCCGATCTCGGTCCCCTACATGCCGGGCGCGGAGTTCCATGCATACGCCCTGAAGGACCCAATCGGCGTCGTCGGCCAGATCATCCCGTGGAACTTCCCGCTGTTGATGGCCGCTGTTGATGGCCGCGTTGAAAGCTCGCCCCGGCGCTGGCCACCGGCGTCACCGTGGTGCTAAAGCCTGCCGAGCAGAGCCGCTGACGGCGCTGCGCCTCGGCGAGCTGATCCTGGAGGCTGGGGTCCCGCCCGGAGTCGTGAACATCGTCACCGGTTTCGGTGACGCGGGCGCGACACTGGCGGCGCACGACGGCGTCGACAAGGTCGCCTTCACCGGGTCGACCGAGGTCGGCAAACTGCTCGTCAAGGCGGCCGCCGGCAACCTGAAAAGCTGACGCTCGAGTTCGGCGGCAAGTCGCCGAACAGCGTGTTCTCGGATGCCAACATGGAGACCGCGATCCCCGGCGCGGCGAACGCGATCTTCTTCAACCACGGGCAGTGCTGCGCCGCCGGCTCGCGGCTGTACGTCGAGTCCAAGGACTACGACGACGTGCTGCAGGGCGTCAGCGACCACGCGAAGTCGATCAAGGTCGGCAACGGAATGAACCCGGAGACCGAGATGGGTCCGCTCGTCTCCCAGGAACAGCTCGATCGGTGTGTGCGGCTTCTTTGACAGCGGCCGCGACGAGGGCGCCAACTTCGCCACCGGCGGGGCGCGCAAGGGCGATACGGGTTACTTCGTCGAGCCGACGGTCCTCTCGAACACCAACCCGAACATGAGGGTCGAGGCCGAGGAGATCTTCGGCCCGGTGGTGACGGGGTCGCCGTTCAAGGACCTCGACGACGTGATGCCGACGGCCAACACCACCAACTACGGCTTGGCCTCGGGCGTCTGGACGAGCGACCTCTCCAAGGCGCACCGCCTGGCCAAGCGCCTGCGGGCCGGCACGGTGTGGATCAACTGTTACAACGTGTTCGATGCGGCGCTGCCGTTCGGCGGCTTCAAGGAGTCTGGTTGGGGCAGGAGATGGGCCACGAGGTGCTGGAGAACTACCTCGAGACCAAGTCGGTCTGCGTACAGCTGTAGCGGTAGCTCCCGCCCAGGCGCCTCGGGCTTCGAGGCGTCCGGGGCGAGCGCTCCTAGACTGTGGGAGGTGCCCTCCGGACTCGTCACTCGCTCCCTCGGTCGCGCGACCGAGAAGGCTCCCGGCCTGCGCCGGGTGCCGGTCGTCAAGCTGCTCTCGGCAGCCGAGGTCGCGCTCCTGGCGCGGGATCACGTCGCGCGCCTGACGCCGGCCGAGCGTCGCCGGCTGGTGAGGCTGGTCCGCATCGGCCGCGGACGACGCAGCCGCCTGACCGCCTCCGAGCGCGGCGAACTGGAGCAGCTGCTGACTACGCTCGCTCCGCGCCAGCTACTGGGCGAGGCGGTCGACCGGCTGTCACCGGTGCCGCTGCCGCAACGCATGCTCTACGGGCACGGACAGCGGCCGACCGATTAGTCTGCCGCCGTGGCTTCACGGACGAGGTGGCGTCGACGGCGACCCAGAGCGACCTCGGCGGTCGTGGCGCTCTCGCTGCTGGCTGGCCTCGCGACCGTCGCCGGGTCGGCGGCCGCGTCCTCTCCGCCGGTGGCCACGTCTCGGCCGGCGGAGATCCGGGTGTCGGCGCTGGGTACGCTGGCGGGCCCGCACCGCCTGCGGGTGGTGGGCTCGGGATTCTCGCCCGAGGCGGCCGTGGTCGTCGCGCAGTGCAGCTCCGCGGCGGTCAAGGCCGCGCTGAAGTCCGTCTCCAGCGCGCTGGATGACTGCGATGAGCGCTTCGTCGGCGTGACCTCGAGCGGCGCGCAGGGCTCGTTCACGGTCAAGGCGCGTGCCGACCCGACGATCCGGACGGCATTGGGGACCGTCGACTGCCGCCGGACCTCCTGCCTGCTCGGCGCGGTTAATCTCAGCGCGCTGCACGGAGCGCCGCTGCAGGTGGCGATCCTGCCGCTGTCGTTCTCACGGTCGGCGGCCGATCCACCGGCGCCCCGACCGGCCAACCGGCTCGTGTCCGACGCCTACCCGACGGCGCCGCTGAGTCCGTCCGAGCCGTGGCGCGCGACGATCGTTGCCTATCCGGCCGGATCGCTCGGGCCGGCCCGGATCGGGCAGCTGACGTCGGTTCCCGCGCGTCCGCTCCCGCACCGTGCGATCGCCGGCGAGGGACTGCTGACGCTGACGATGAGCGCTCCGCAGACCAGCTGGAGCGATCCGCTCAACACGTCGGTGGTCGTGCAAGCGCGGGTCGATCACGGCCCCTGGCAGCAGATCGTGCTGTTCTCCGGCGCCAAGCCGTTCAGCTACGAAGGGTTCACCGGACCGCTGCGCAGCGGCCCGCACGTCGTACAGGTGCGCGTTCGGCGCGATCTCTCGCGGGTCAAAGGTCACCCGCCGCTGGTGCTACTCGTCCATCGGAGCCTGCGGGTGGTCAGCCCGCGTGTCGGCGCGGGGTTCGAGCTCGCGCACGCCCCCGTGCTGTATGAGCGCCGCGTCAGCAACACCGAGGACACGCCGCTGATCACCTACGCCAGTGACGTCGCCCAGAGCGGCGGGGCGCGCCGCCTGACCTACGTCGTCACCTGGAGTCACGAGGATGCCGGCACCGGGTTCGTGCCCTGGCTGGAGTGGGGGACCTGGGGCCGGATGACCGACATCGAGACCGCGATCTCATTCTCGGTCGACCGCCGGGGACGGGTCAGCCGGTCGACCTATCTCACCTGCGTGACCTGTGGCCGGCATTTCCCGGAGAACCGCACCGCGCTGGACGAGACCGAAGCTCCGTTCCGGGGCCGCTGGTTCGGCGGTCATCCGATCCTGCGGGTGGCGACGGGGAACAACGACTTCTCCGATTATGTCCCGGCCCATCCCACGGCGATGCGCTTCCAGCAGGCGCTGGCGGCGCCGCCGCTGCCCGGGGATACGCGCGAAGGCGCAATGGACCGCAACCCGTGGACCTATGCGGTCATGGGCCAGGAGTTGGCGCGCAACCGCGCCGACTACTCCACGAGTGCCGCCTCGGCCGGACCAGGCGACCCTCGTCAGTACCTGATCGTGCAGCTCGACACGACCGCCAAGGCGGTCGCGGCGGTCGGGGTCGACATTCGCCTGGCCGGGTCCTCGCACGTGTACAGCAACGACCTCGGCACCAGCTATCCGCTGTATGACGGCGGCCTGGGCCGGACCGTCGTCAAGGTGCCGCTGGGCCAGGTCAGCCGGCCGATTACGCTCGTGAGCTTGCGCATGGCGGCCTCGCGGTCGGGTGAGCCGTCGCTGGTCGTGCACCGTCTGCGCGTCCTGCAGTACGTGCATGGGATGATCGTCGTCCGTCACACGCCGGCGCCCGTGGCTGCGATCGAGCCGGCCGCTCCGCCGGCCAGTGGAGCGCCGCCGACGATCACCGCCGCGCCCTGAGCTTTCTTATCGCTTGTGTATAAGTTCTCGGCTTGTCCGGTCGCAGAACCGTGCAAGAAATAGCCATCGCCACGTGAGACGCTGAATCGCAGTGACTCGTTTTGAACGCTTCGCAAATCTGACCGGGGTGGTCGTCCCGTTCGTGGGGGTGCTGGTCGCGATCGTGATGCTCTGGAACCGCGCTGTGGACGTCACCGATCTGGTCATCCTGGCCGTCATGTACCTGGTCAGCGCCGTCGGGATCACGGTCGGCTTCCATCGCCTGCTGACCCATCGGGCCTTCGCCACCCAACCGTGGTTGGAGCGCGCGTTCGCCGTCGCGGGATCGCTCTCGCTCCAGGGCTCGGTCCTGGATTGGGTAGCCGATCATCGCAAGCACCACGCTCACACCGACCGCGAGGGCGACCCGCACAGCCCCCATGTGGGACACGGCAGCGGCCTCGCCGGACTGTGGCATGCGCACGTCGGCTGGCTGCTGGAAACCCAGGGGCAGGCCGATTGGACGCGCTACGCGCCCGATCTCTACGAGGATCCGGGCATGCGCGCGATCGGCCGGCGTTTCCCGCTGCTGGCGCTCGCCTCACTGCTGATCCCGACCGCGGCCGGTTTCGTCGCCCACGGCTTCACCGCCGAGGGCGCCGCGCGCGGCCTGGTCTGGGGCGGGCTGCTGCGGATCTTCTTCGTGCACCACGTCACCTGGTCGGTGAATTCGATCTGCCACTTCTTCGGCAGCCGGCGTTTTGACGTCGACGACCGCTCCACCAACGTCGGCTGGCTCGCCGTGGTCTCGCTGGGCGAGTCCTGGCACCACAATCACCACGCGTTCCCGCGCTCGGCCTACCACGGCCTACGCTGGTGGGAGATCGACCCCTCGGGCCTGATCATCGCCGGCCTCGAGCGGGTGGGACTGGCCTGGAACGTGGTGCGCATCGCGCCGGAGCGCCAGCGCGCCCGAACGCTCGCCGACGTGACCGGCTAGAAGATTTCTGAAAGCGTCCGAGTCATCACGAAGAGCACGTTTGACCGCGATCGTCTTTCTCGGAGACGCGTTGAAGGGCTTCAGAAGGGTTGACGAGCACCACGCTGCGGGCCAGGAAGACGGTGCCGGCAAACGGGGCGAAGTCGTTCGCCGCTCGTCTCAGTTCGTGTGAGCGAGGCGTCATCTCCGATGCATCAGCGTCGGGCGCGCGGACCTGAAGTCTCACCATCGTTTCGTTGGAGCCGTCGGACTCCGGCGCGCGATCAGGCCGACGCGCAATTCCGGCACAGGCCGGAGATCACCAGCTCGACTGCGCGGGGCGAGAACCCGGTGGCGCGCGCGGCGCTCAGCAGCGCCGCCGTCTCGACGTCGCCGTCGAGGTCGTCGATGCGGCCGCAGCGCCGGCAGACCATGTGCTGGTGGGGCTCGGTGCGCGCGTCGTAGAGCGTCGCCCGGGAGCCGGCGTCGATCTGTCTGACGAGGCCGAGTTCTGCCAGCAGCTCCAGGGTGGCGTAGACGGTCGGTGTGGAGGTCCCGGGTAGCTCGGCACGGACCGCGTTGCGGATCTCGTCGGCCGTCGCGTGGTGAGCGCGCCGGCGCAGCGCGCGCAGGATCACCAGGCGTTGCGGGGTGGCCCGCTGGCCGCGCTCGTGCAGGAGCGTCACCAGGTCGTCGGCATGTGCGGCGGTGGCGGCGCTGGCGGGGGTAGGGGTGGCGGCGGGGTGAGCGCTTGCAGACATGAGAGTTATCTTAACACGGTTGTTATAGTATGTCGTCGCATGGTAGACACGATCGCCCAGATGAAGGACATCGACGAGCGCGCGTTTTTGCTGCGCTTCGTGCAACCCGGCTTGGTCGGACTGATCGACGGGACGCTGTCGACGCTGGCGCCGATCTTCGCCGCGGCGCTGCTCTCGGGCTCCCACGCCGCCCTGTTTGTCGGCCTGGCCACCGCCGTCGGTGCCGGGATCAGCATGGGATTCTCGGAGGCGCTGTCAGACGACGGCACCGAGACCGGTCGCGGCTCCGCGATCGCCCGGGGCGTTGTGACCGGTGCGATGACCGCGGTCGGCGGCGTGTTTCACTCGCTGCCGTTCCTGATCGGCGACGTGCACACGGCGCTGGTCGTAGCCGGGATCGTGGTTGCGATCGAGCTGGTCACGATCTCGCTGATCCGCAAACGCTTCCTGTCGGTATCGCTGCGCACCAGCCTGCTCCAGGTCGCGCTCGGCGGAGCGCTGATCGTGGCCGCCGGCGTGGCCCTCGGCAGCGCCTGACAGCGGGCGGGGGGCGCGACCACGGCGGCCGGCAGCCCGAAACCCGAACCGCGGCGGGCGGTCGACAAAAGGGCACTCATGGGTACCTTTTCTCTCAAATGTCGCCTCGAGGCCGGCCGACGCTCGACGGCGGCAGACGCGTAGGCTTACCGGCGTGGAGCTCGCCGGCAAGCACGTGGTCGTGACCGGGGCCGCCAGTGGGATCGGGCGTGCCTGCGCGACGCGATTTGCCGCCGAGGGCGCGCGGGTCGTGCTCGCCGACCTCGACGGCGAGCGGGTTCAGGCGGTCGCCAGCGAGATCGATGCCACCGGGGTGCGCACCGACGTGTCCCGCGAAGCTGAGATCAAGGCGTTGGTATCCGATGCTCAGGAGCGCGGCGGGCCGATCGACCTGTTCTTCTCCAACGCCGGCGTGCCCGGGCCGCCGGGCGGCCCGGAGGCCGATGACGCTGGCCTGCAGCTGGCCTGGGACGTGAACGTGATGGCGCACGTCTGGGCCGCGCGGGCACTGCTGCCGGCGATGACCGAACGCGGCGAGGGGTATCTGCTGAGCACCGCCTCGGCGGCCGGGCTACTGACCCAGATCTCGGCGCTCGCCTACTCGATCACCAAGCACGCTGCGGTGGCGGTTGCGGAGTGGCTGTCGATCACCTATGCCGACGCGGGCATCAAGGTCTCATGCCTGTGTCCGCAGGGGGTGCGCACGCCGATGCTCGAGCTGGCACTGGCGGAGGACCCGATCGGCTCGGCGCCGTTGATCGCCGGCGGCCTGCTCGATCCCGA
Organism: Solirubrobacteraceae bacterium; assembly: GCA_050999585.1. Taxonomy (GTDB): domain Bacteria; phylum Actinomycetota; class Thermoleophilia; order Solirubrobacterales; family Solirubrobacteraceae; genus Palsa-465. The sequence goes on from JBPCPC010000252.1 coordinate 12,353, forward strand.
TGACGTCGCCGCGGCGGTGGTGGAGGGGATCGCCGCCGAGCGCTTCTTGATCCTTCCCCACGAGGCCGTTGGTAGGTTTCTGGCGTTCAAGGGGGCGCAGCCCGAGCGTTGGCTAGAGGGGATGCGCGGGCTGCTGCGCCAAGCGCGCGAGCAGGCGCCGCCCCCGTCCGGCTGACCAGGCGTCAGCCCTCGCACGCCGGTTGAGCTCAGCGGCCCTCGCGGGACCCGCGCCGGCGCCGCGACTCACCGATCCATGGCGCGCCCGGCGTGAAGCGGCGGCGATCCGGCCGCGGCGCCGCCAGCGACAGCTCGTCGAGCGGCGAGGCGACCGGCGCCGGGTCGGCCGGCGCGTGCGGGGTCAGTTCGCTGATCACCTGGCGCCAGGGATCGGCTTCGGACGCCGGGGAGGAGCCGTCGCGGTCGCCGGGGGCGGCATCATCGTCGGGCTCAACCCACGGAAACCATGCCGTGAACGTGCTCCCCTCGCCGCGGCGGCTGCGGACCGCCACCTCGCCGCCGTGGGCCTCGACGATCCGCCGGGTGACCGCCAGACCGAGTCCGCTCCCGGTGGCGGAGCGCTCGCTGAGCTGCACGAACTCTTCGAACACGCGCTGCTGGTCCTCGGGTGTGATTCCGATGCCCTCGTCGGTGACGGCGAGCGTCAGCCGGTCGTCCTCGTGCGCGATCCGCAGCGTCACACGGCCGCCGACGTGGCTGAACTTGATCGCGTTGGAGAGGTAGTTGAGGATCACCTGGCGCAGGCGGCCGGGATCCAGCAGCGCCACGTCGAGCTGTTCGCTCTCGAGCTCGATCCGGACCTCGCGCTCGTCGGCCAGCGGGCGCAAACCGGTGACGCAGTGGCGGGCCACCTGAGACGGTTGCACGACTTCGGGGCGCAGCCGCATCTCCCCGGCCTCGACCGTCGCCAGGTCGAGGGCCTCGTTGATCAGCGACAGCAGGTGGTCGCCCCCGGCGCGCACGATCCCCAGATACTCGTGCTGGGTCTTGGTCAATCTCCCAGCGCGGCCTGCCTGCATCAGCTCCGCGAAACCGATCACGGCGTTCAGTGGCGTGCGCAGCTCGTGCGACATGTTGGCCACGAAGCGGCTCTTGGCCTCGGTTGCGCGCTCCACCTCGTCGTTGCGCCGGCCCAGCGCGGCGTTGACCCGCGCCAGCTTGTCGGCGCTCTTCAGCAGGCCGATCAGCAGCGCCACGCAGACCGCGGCGACCGCGCCGAACCCGGCCAGCAGCAGCGACAGGTCCCACGCACTGCCCTGGATCGCGTACGGGGCGTCGGTCGAAATCGCGTAGACCACGGTCCAGGGCGCCACGCTCAGCGGGGCCGCCGCGAAGAGGCGATCGCCGCCGGGCCCGAAGCGGCCGCTGCCGGGCTTGCGCTCCAGGCCAGCGCGCAGCGCGCGATCGCTCAGCGGCTGGCCCCGGGCCATGCGGCCGGCCGAGCCGATCACGGCATGGTTGCCGTCGAGCAGAAGCACCTGGGCCTGGCGCTGATGCACCCTGTCGTGGGCGACATAGGCCAGGTAACGATCCAGCACCGCGGTCACGGCGGCGAGCGGAAGCCAGGTCGCCGTCACGCGCGTGCCGAAACGCGTCTGGTACGGGGTGACGTCGAGGAAACCCGGGGGGGTGTGGCCGGTGGCGGGCAGCAGGCCCGAGATGTGGTGACGGCCGTCGGCAAGCGCCGCGGCGACGGCGGGCTGGGAGGCGATCAGCTGCCGGGTCGAGAGCGGCAACGCCGGTTGGGTGGCGAGCATCGCCCCGGTGGGACCGATCACCGCTGTCAGCGGCGAGTCACGCTGAGCGGTCGCGATCTCGCGGCTGGTGACTCGGACGCGCGACAGCGGAGCCTTGACCGGGGCCGGCGACTGATAGGCGCCGGAGAAGACCGAGTTGATCAGCGCCGCCGCCAGCGAGGCCCGGTTCTGGGCGCTCGCGCGCAGCTGGGCCTGGGTGGGTGACCGGCCCTGCGCGAGCACGACCGCGAGTCCGGCGAGCCCGGCGGCGATCAGGACGCCGAGGAGGGCGGCGAGCGCCAGTCGCTTGTTCAGACCAAGCACAGACGCGGCATCTGACCACAGTTATGCCCACAAGACCGGTAAGTGGAGTATTTGTGGAGTCTTCGGGCAGTGGGCGCCGACGAGGAGAGTATTCGCGGCCATCAGGCCGTTTGGCCGGCCGCGCGCATCAGCTAGGGGGCGCAGCGAGGGCCAGCGTGGCGGGAGCTGGGAACAAGGGCGTGCAACGAAGCGGGGAAACGCGGGTGAGGGTGGCGCGCGCGGCCGGGGTGTTATGGCGCGCATCACCGCGGGGGGATTTGGTCGGCGGGTCAGCCCCGGGGCGAGCAACGACTGGGTTTTTCAGGCTCTCCTGACGTTTCCGTGGGTCGAGTGAGGAGAGGGTAGAAGGGCGCATGCCGCGCGCTGCCTAGGGTTTCCGGCTTCTTGACGGCTGGATTCTCTTGGAGGCGATGCGACGTGCGGGGTATCA
>JBPCPC010000157.1:0-5911 GCA_050999585.1 Solirubrobacteraceae bacterium
CATCCATAACGTGCCGGGTTTTCAGGACAAACCAGCATCTGGACCGCGATGAGCGCGCCCCTGCTCCGCGCGGATACGAGAGCGATCCTGCCGGGGTTAGCCGGAGACCGCGCGGAGACCATGCGGCCATCGTTGCGCACCCGCGTCTTTGCACGGGCGGGCGGTCAGTCAGCCGGCGCGCGGTGCACGGCGACACCGGCGATCACCAGGGCGACGCCGGCCACCTCCGCCGGCGACGGAATCTGCGCGAGCACGACGATCCCGATCACGGTGGCCACCGCCGGCAGCAGCGCCACCATCAGCGCGTAGGTGGCCCGCGGCAGCCGCGCCATCGCCAGCTGATCGGTGACGTAGGGCACGACCGACGAGGAGACGCCGACGCCGATTCCCGCCAGCAGCAGGCTCGGGGCCGCGAACGCCGGCGCCGCCCGCCAACCTCCGATCGGCGTAACCACCACAGCGGCGACCAGCATCGCCGCCGCCAGGCCGTCGAGCCCGCTCAGCTGCGGGCGCTTGGCGACGCGGTCGGCGAGCACGATGTAGACCGCGAACAGGACCGCGTTGGCGAACGCGAACGCGAACCCCAGCGTCGCGCCGGCCAGCCGCACGTCGGTGAGCAGGTAGACCCCGGGCACGGCGACGGCGAGCGCGAGCCCGTTGCGCCACGTTCGGGCCCCCAGCGCGGCCAGCAGGATCACGGGCAGGAACTCGATCGCTGCCACCGTGCCCAGCGGCAGCCGGCTGATCGCCGAGTAGAAACAGACGTTCATCACGGCCAGCACCGCCCCCCAGGCGACCAGCAGCCGGCGCCCGTCGCGGTCCAGCGCGGCGAACGAGTGCCAGGGCCGGCGCCAGACGGCGAAGATCACCGCCGCGGAGGCGATCCGCAGCCAGGCCACGCCCAGCACCGGAACCCGGGCAAACAGGAGCACCGCGAACGACGGCCCGAGGTAATGAAACGCGGCGCTGATCAGGAAGTAGACGTGGGGCGGCGGCCGCCGGGTGGCAAAGGGCACAGGCGGCAGGTTGCACGGTCTGATCGGCGTTGTACATGGCAGACACAGGCTAGAATGCGCGTTATGCCTTCGAATCGACGAGAGAGCAGCCCTGCCACCGTGGTTCCGCAGCTGGACGAAACCGATCTGCGCCTGCTCGACCAGCTCCAGGACGCTGCGCGCCTCAGCCTGGCCGAGCTCGGCCGGCGCGTTGGGTTGTCCGCGCCGGCGGTCGCCGAGCGGTTGGCGCGCCTGGAGCGCGACGAGGTGATCCTCGGCTACCACGCGCGCCTGAACCCGCGTGCGCTCGGCCTGGCGCTGAGCGCCGTGATCCGAGTGCGCCCAGCGCCGCGGGAACTGCATCGCATCGCCGCGCTGGCCCAGGCGACGCCCGAGGTGGTCGATTGCCGCCGGATCACCGGAGACGACTGCTACGTGATGACCGCGCACGTCCGGTCGGTCGAGCACCTGGAGGAGGTGATCGATCGCTTCACCGCCCATGGCCAGACGACGACCTCGATCGTCCAGTCGGCGGCGGTCGCCGGCCGGGGGCTCAGCCTCGCGGAGTGAGCTTCATCGCTCGGTCAGGTGAGCTGGTCGCTCAGGCGGTCGCCGTCGCCGGTGGCGCCGGAGCCCGTCGCGGCACCCGCAGCAGGGCGACCCCCGACAGCGCCGCCAGCAGCGAGACCCCGGCGATCATCTCCCAGCCGTGGCGAAACGCCCCCAGCTCGCCGGCCGGGGGAGCCCGGGGTTCCGAGCACCGCGACCAGCACCGCGACCCCGACGGCCAGGCCGACCTGGCGCAGCATGTTGACGACGGCCGAGCCGGTGGCGAACGAGCTCGCCGGCAGCGAGGAGGCGCCGGTGGCCATGAACGTCGGCAGCGTCAGCCCGACCCCGACGCCGGTGAGCAGCATGCCGCCGAGCATCTCGCCCGCGTAGTCGGGGGTGAGTCCGGCGGCCAGGGCCCACCACGCGGCGCCCGCGGCGAACACGGTCGCCCCGGCGCCGATCACGGGGCCTGGACCGAAGCGGGCGATCAAGCGCCCGGCGACCAGGAACGAGAACAGCGGCACCATCAGCGGCCCGGGCGCCACCGCGAGGCCGGTGCGCAGCGCCGACCAGCCCCACACGTTCTGGTCCCAGAGGACGATCGAGAGCAGCATCGCGCCGAACGCGATCGAGAACACGATCGCGACCAGCGAGGAACCGCTGAACGTGCGGACCTTGAACAGCGCCCCGTCGATCAGCGGGTTGTGGTGGCGCGCGCAGTGCAGGGCGAACAGGCCGAGCGCGAGTACCGCGAGCGCCAGCACCGCGAGCGTGGCGGTCGAGCCCCAACCCCAGTTGTTGCCCTCGACCAACCCGAGCGTCAGCGCTGCCACACCCCCGGTGACGAGCATCGTGCCGAGCGCGTCGGGCCGCGCCACCGGATGGCCGGGCACCTGCGGCAGCCGCCGCCATCCGACGACCAGGGCGAGGATGCCGATCGGCACGTTGACGAGGAACACCCAGCGCCAGCTCGCCGCGACCAGCAGCCCGCCCACGACCGGGCCGAGCGCGGCCGCCAGACCGCCGAGCGCCGTCCACGCGCGTACCGCACCGTGCCGGCGCTCGGGCTCGGTCGTGGCCAGCACGAGGCCCAGCGACGTCGGGGTCAGCAGCGCGGCGCCGATCGCCTGCACGATCCGGAACGCGACCAGCATCGTCAGGTTGCTCGCCGCCCCACACGCGGCCGAGGCGATCGTGAACAGCCCCACGCCGAGCAGGAAGCCGTTCTCGCGGCGGTGACTCTCCGACAGCCGGCCAAGGAGCACGAGCATCGCGGCATACACGATCGCGTAGGCGTTCAGTACCCACGACAGGCTCGACAGGCCGCGGGTGTGCAGGTCGCGGGCGATGTCGGGCAGCGCGACATTGACGATGAACAGATCGAGGCTGGCCAGCACCACGCCGGCGCACACGATGACCAGGACCAGGGTGGGAGAGGCGTCCGCGCGGCGGCGCAGAGGCTGACTTAGGAAGCTCATAGCCAGCACCCTATCACGCTGACTTAGCGAAGCCTCAGTCAGCTATGATGAGTCCCATGGAGAACGCGACGATTCGCATGACCGGGATGCTGGAGCCCCGCAGCGGCTGGACCGCCGATCGCTGCTCGCTGGCTAAGACGCTCGAGGTGGTGCACACCCGTTCGGCGCTGCTGGTGCTGCGCGAGGCGTTCTACGGCGCCACCCGATTTGACGAGTTCGCCGAGCGCACCGGCCTCAGCGAGCCGATCACCGCCGCGCGCCTGCGCGAGCTGGTCGATCAGGGGATGTTGCGCCGCGAGCCCTATCAGGAGCCGGGGGCCCGCACCCGCCGGCTGTACCGCCTGACTGACAAGGGGGCCGAGCTGCTGCCCGCGCTGGTCGCCCTGATGCAGTGGGGTGATCGCTGGTTGCAGCCTGAGGGACAGGCGCCGATCGAGCTGCGTCACGAGGACTGCGGCGGCGTGGTCAGCGCGCGCTTGCGCTGTGAGCACGGGCACGACGTCGCCGCCCACGAGCTGGCCGCCGCGCGCAGCCGACGCCCGCCGCGCGACTGACTTGCTCGCGCCCCAGCGCTAGCTACCTCCTGAGGAGGGGGGGTGTCGTTGCCCACGCGTAGGGGATGCTCTCGAACAACGGCGCTGGCCGCTGTGGTAGGCGCGGCCGGGGGGTGTTACGGGCGCGTCCCCCTGGGGTGGATCGCGCGCCGCGGTGAGCGACCGACCGCGCGACCGACCCACACGACCGCTCACTTCCGGCCGTTTACCCTCGGCAAGTCGCTAGGCGAGCGTCACCGCCGCATCGGCGTGACGGATCAGCTCCGCTTCGTGGGTGGCACAGATAACGGTGTGGCCGTGGCGGGCGGCGCGCCTGAGCAGGCGGCCGATCGCTTGGGCATGCTCCTCGTCCAGCCGCGAGGTCGGTTCGTCGACCACCAGCAGCCCGTTCGCGCACGCCAGCGCCCGGGCGAGGGCGACTCGCTGGGCCTCTCCGGCCGACAGTCGAGACACCCGCTGCTCGCGTCGCTGCGCCAGCCCAACCTCGTCGAGCATCGCCCGGGATGCCTCGGTCGCCGCCCGCGCCGGACGCCCGCGCGCGGCGAGCGCCAGGGCGACGTTCTCGGTCGCGCTGAGGAATCCGACCGGCGCGGGCTCCTGAGGCAGATAGCCGATTCGGGCGCGCCGGAGTGCCGCCAGCGCCTCGGCGCCCGAGCGCGCGCCCGGGCCCCCGACTGCGTCGCCGTCGAGCAGCACCGCGCCCGCCTCGGGTGTCGCCAGGCAGGCCACCAGCTCGATCAGCGTCGTCTTGCCCGAGCCCGAGCGGCCGACCACGACGGTCAGGCGACCGGGAGCGAAGCTCGCCGTCAGCTCGCGCAGGACCGTCCGCCGGTCAGCGCCGGCGCCACGGGTGCGGGTGACCGCGCGCAGCTCCACGGTGACCGGGGTGTGCAAGGCCGCCGCCGGTGAGCGCGGTCGCCGCGCCCTTGGGTCGTCGGCTCGGTCTCCGGCGGCGGTGAGCAGCACGCCCGCCCCGGCCGGGGCCCCCTGGGCCCGGACACGCTCGCCGATCCCGGCCGCCGCCAGCCGTCGCCGGCCGATGCGCACCCAGCCGCCCGCGGCGACGACCAGCGAGTCGCCCGCTGAATCGCGGTCCTCGACCAGCCGTCCGTCGCGGATCTGGACCGCGCGTGGCCACCGTTGTGCCAGCGCCGGGTCGTGGGAGACGATGATCACCGTCGTTCCGTCGCGGTCGGCCAGTTGCTCGATCAGCTGCGCGACCGTCAGCGCCGCCGCGGCGTCGAGCTCAGCCGTCGGCTCATCGGCCAGCAGTAGCCGCGGCCGGTGGGCGAGAGCCGCGCACACGGCGACCCGCTGACGCTCGCCTCCCGACAGCCGGCAGGGAAACGTGTCGGCGCGGTCGCCCAGCCCCGCCGCGGTTAGCAGCTCGGCGGCCCGGACGTCGCGCTGCGCCGCCGGCACGCCGCGCAGCGCCAGCCCCAACGCGACTCCGTGCGCGATCGTGAGGTCGGGGCAGAGCGCCGCTTCGGCGTGCTGGTGCGGGAAACTGACCCAGCGGTTGCGCGCGCGAGCTGTCGCACGCGGCGACAGCCGCCCGACATCGAGGCCGAACACCTCCGCCACTCCCGCCGAGGGCCGCTGCAGACCCGCGATCACCCGTAGCAGCGTGGTCTTGCCCGCACCGCTGGGGCCGAGCACGCACACCCGCTCGCCCGTGGCAACCGTCAGCGTGAGCCCCTGCAGGGCGGCCGCGTCGCCCTGGTGGGTGCGGTGCACGCAGAACACGTCGCGCAGCTTCACGGCCGGGGTCACGGTGGCCGCGTCGCTCACCGCTGCGGCTCGCGTCCGGCGACCAACGACGCCGTCCAGCCGAGGATCGCGAACGCCACTACTGCGGCCAGGGCCAGCGCCAGCAGCTCGCCCCACGGGGCGACCGCCACCAACGGCGGATCGGGAGCGGCGGCCGCCCCGGCGGCGCGCACGGCGCCGACGACCAGTCGGGTCAACGCCACCGCCAGCAGCAGGCCGGCGAGCGTGCCGAGGATGCCGGCGGCCAGCACCCGCAGGCGCAGTTCGCGCCGTAGCTGGCGCGGGCCGAGGCCGAGAATCACGAGATCGCGCTCGCCGGACGCGTCACGCATCGCTCCCAGCAGCGACACCAGCAGCCCGGTGAGCGCCAGCACGGCGGTCACCCCGGCCGCCGCGACCAGCGTGTTGAGCACTCCACGGGCGATCGGATCGTCGCGCAGCGCGCGTTGGACCGCGGATCGGAAGGTGACGCGCAGCGCCCTCAGCGGGCCGTGGCGCAGCGCCGCTTGTAGGCGGTTCGGATGCGCGGTGGAGATCCAGAGCTCGTCGGTGACCCCCTGGC
>JBPCPC010000025.1:0-12698 GCA_050999585.1 Solirubrobacteraceae bacterium
TTCACGCCGGCGGCCATGACGCGCACGATCACCTCGAACGCGCCGGGCTCGGGGACCTCGATCTCCTCCAGCCGGAACGCATCCAGCGGCTCGCCGAAGCGCTCCTCACGGATCACCCACGCGGCCATCGTCGACGGCAGCACGCCTGGCTCGGTCTCTACGTTTGCGACTCGGCTGACATCGACGGCCACTCGCTGAACACCTTCCTGGTCGGGGGTCGGCGGAGGCGAATGCTACCCGGAAGTAGCCACATGGCCGGCTGGGCGGGTTCGGTCCCGGGCGGCTCAGACGAGCGTGAGCTCTGCCTCGGCCGCCTCGGCGGGGACCTGCGCCGGGTCGTCGACGGCCGCCGCGGGGGCCGGTCCTGACACCCGTCCGATGAGGAAGATCGCCAGCCCGGCGCCGACCAGCGTCACCGTGGCGCCAATCGTCAGCCCGGTGCCGAGCGCCGAGACGAACGCGTCGCGGACGACCCCGGTCACGTGAGCGGAGGCGTGGCCGGTAGGGCTGGCGCCCGCCCCCAGGGCGTTGGCGATCGCCGATCGGGTCGCGGCCGGGAGATGGGGGAGGCCCTGATCGATCTTGGATTTGCCGATCGCGCTCACCAGCGCGCCCATGATCGCCACGCCAAACGTGCCGCCGACCATGCGGCTCATCGAGAGCACGCCGGAGGCGACGCCGGCTTTGGTCCGGTCGACGGCGTTCATCGCCGCGGTGCTCATCGGCGACATCACCAGGCCCATGCCGAAGCCCATCAGGATGAACCCCGGCAACAGCAGGCCGTAGCCGCTGTGGATCGTGAGCTGGGACTGGATGAACAGCGCCGCCGCGACCACCAGCATCCCGACCGTCATCGGCACCCGCGGCCCGACGCGGTCGGTCAAGCGTCCGGCCAGCGGGCCCATGACGATGATCACGAGCGTCGAGGGAAGGAAGCGCAGCCCGGTCTGCAGCGGCGAGTAATGAAGGATGTTCTGCATGTACAGGGCGAGGAAGAAGAACTGGGCGAGCATCGCGAAGGAGACGATGAACGCGACCAGGTTGGAGCCCAGGAACGTGCGCGATCTGAAGAATGCGAAGTCGACCATCGGGGCGGCGCCGCGCCGCTCGACGACGACGAACGACACCAGGCCGCCGACGGCGAGCGCCAGCAGGCCGATCACGCGGCCCGAGCTCCAGCCCCACGCGTTGCCCTCGACGAGCGCGAGCACGAGTGCCGTCAGGCCGACGGTGATGCTGGCGATCCCCGGGAAGTCGATTCGGCGGGCCACCGTCTCATCCCGTGACTCGCGGGCGGCGAACAGCGTCACCGCGACGGTGATCAGCGCGATCGGCGGGTTGATGAAGAAGATCGCGCGCCAGCTGACCTGCTGGGTGAGGAACCCGCCGACAACCGGGCCAATCGCCAGCGCGAGCGCGCTCACGCCCGCCCAGGTGCCGATCGCGGTCCCGCGCTGATGCGCCGGGAACGCCTGGGTGATGATTGACAGCGTCGCCGGCATCATGAACGCGGCGCCGACGCCCTGGACGGCGCGGAACGCCACCAGCTGGGTGTCTGAGCCCGAGAAGCCGATCGCGGCGCTGGCGGCGCCGAACACCAGCACGCCGAACAGGAACAGCCGGCGGCGCCCGAAGATGTCGCCCATCCGTCCGCCGGTGACCATCAGCACGGCGAACGTCAGCGTGTAGGCGTTGATCGTCCACTCCAGCGAGGACAGGGTGGCGTGCAGATCACGCTGGATCGACGGCAGCGCGACGTTGACCACCGTGTTGTCGAGCATGATCATGAACAGCGCGAAGCACATCGCGCCCAGCGTCCACCAACGGCTGTTCTCGTCGTTGATGAAGCGGCTGCGGGAGTTGCGGATACGTTGGCTCACGGCGTCAGATTCCTTCGGGTCGGCAGACGGCGAGCTCGGGGCGTCGGAGCAGCTGCGTGAGGGCTGTCGACAGGGTCTCGCGCTCGGTGTCATTCAGGCGTGCGGTGAATTGCTCGACGCCGCTCAGCTGGGCGGCGTTGAGTTTGCGGATCACGGTGCGGCCCTCGTCGGTGAGCGCGATGCGCTTCATCCGCCGGTCGGCGTCATCCTCGTGCCGGTGCACCATCCCCCGGCGCACGAGGTCCTCCACGGTGCGGCTGGCGGCGGGCAGCGACACGGGCACGCGCTCGGCGGCCTGCTTGAGCGTCAGCTCGCCGGCGGCGCCCTCGAGCTGGTGCAGGAGCTTGATCTGGGTGATCGTCAGCTCCAGCAGTCCCATCGCCTCAAACAGGTCGGCGTTGCAGTGCTTGCGCATGAACACCAGCAGCGCATAGAGGTCGATTGCGAGCGGCGACCCGAACTCCGTCGGGGTCGTCGGGGCGCCCGGGCCGGTGGCGGAGCCTTCCGCGGTGTTAGTTACTTGCATGCATGCAAGTGTTGCACGCAAGGGCTGTTTGTGCAAACGCAAGTAATTGAGGTGGACCAATCAAGCAACCTAACGGTTGCGCGGCCGGGCCTGGAACCGGCAACGCCCGGGATCCGGCGCAGCTGCCCGGACCGCCCCTCCGCCCAAGCCGCCGTTTCCGTCCCGCGCCCCCGCGGGGCCTCACGGACGAAACGGCTTACGGCTGCAACAGCGAGTTCGACGAGGACGCGCGCTGGTGCCCGATGTGCAGCGCGGCTGGCGCGATGTTCGACGGCCGCGAGAGCTGGGCGTCGGTCTGTCCATGCGGCGCCGTCGCGATCGTGTAGTCGCCGGGCTTGAAGGTCAGCGTCACCTGGGTGGTGCCCTGCGGGTTGATTGGGGCGGTGCTGGCCAGGGGATTCGAACGCCCCGAGGGCGAGATCGCCAAGGCCTCGGCGCGGCTGGCCTGGTTGGTGACGATGAACACCACGGGGCCCGCACCGACCGCGGTCGGCGAAACCGAGATCCGCGAGTCGTTGACGTAGACGGTCAGGTTGACCGGGGTGGGAGGGCGCAGTTTGGTGGCCGCCTTGCCGCCCCCCGAGCCGCAGGCGCTGATCGCCAGCCCACTGAGTCCGAGAATCAAGAACGTCCTGATACGCATCCGTCGACCGGCGTTCCTCTCCAAGACCCGGCGGTCGCCGAGCGGTGCGAAACCCTACCCGACAGCTGCAACGGCTTCTAGTTGATCCTGGCTCAGGCGGCGGCCGGCTTCAGCCGCTCGCGCCGGCGCTCCAGGCGCTCGAGCTCGGTCTGGAGCTCACTCCAGGACTCGGACTCGATTCGCTCGTATTCCTCGCCGGTCAGCTCGCGCAACCGACCGCTGTACTGCGTCCACGCCTGACGCGTGTCCGCCTCGAGCTCGCGGAGACTTTCGGTGTCGGGGGCGATGGGAGACAAGATCGGGCTCCTTCCTAAAAGGACTTCGGGGCGATCCTACCCGCCGGAGCAGTCATCAGAACAGCCTTCCCACCGCGGTGGCAACACGGGCGCCGGCAACGGAGCCTGCACGCCGTCCGACCGCGGGCGTATCACCGACGGTCGTGGAGCTGCTGAGCGCACCGATCGTAACTGCCGAGTTTCTCGTCGTGGACACCGAGACCAACGGGCTGGCGGGCGAGAGCTGCGAGATCACCGAGGTCGGCGCGGTGCTCGTCGGGGGCGGCGAGCTGCACGACCGCTGGAGCTCGCTGTGTCGTTGCAGCGCCCCCCTGAAGCGGGGGATTCAGCGGCTCACCGGGATCACGCAGGCGATGGTCGACTCCGCCCCGTCACTCGAGGCCGTGCTGCCCCCGTTACAGGCCCGCTTGCAGGACCGGATCCTGGTCGCCCACAACGCGCCGTTTGACCGCCGCGTGCTGCGTCAAGCGTTTGACCGCATCGGGCTGGAGTGGCCCGATCCGCCAGTGATCTGCACGGCCGCGCTGGCCCGCTCGCTGCTGCCGCTGCAGCCCAAGCGGGGGTTGGGAGTGCTCGCCGACGCGCTCGGGATCGAGGTCGAGCTCGCACATCGGGCGCTGGCCGACGCCGAGACCTGCGGACGGGTGCTGTGCGCGCTGTTTCCGCGCCTGTGCGCCAACGCCGCCACCGTGGCCGACGCGCTCGCGCTGCTTGAGCCCAAGCGCCGCCGCCGGCCCAGGCCGCCGCGCCGCCCGAAGCTGAACGCGAGCACCGAGCCGCCCGCCGTTGACTTCGCCAGCTTGCCCAAGGACCCCGGGGTGTACATCTTCCGTGACGACGGCGGTCGGGTGCTCTACGTCGGCAAGTCGGTCTCGATCCGCAGCCGCGCCCGCGCGCACTTCGCACCGTCTTCGTCTCCCGCCGCCTGGACGCGGCAGGCGACCGTCGTCGACTACCGCACGACGGGCTCCGAGCTCGGCGCGCTCGTCCTCGAGAACCGGCTGATCAAGCAGCTCAAGCCCCCGGGCAATCAGCGCCTGACCCGCAGCGACGACCGGCTGGTCTACATCCGCTGCCGGCTGGACATCGCGTTTCCGATCCTCGAGGTGTCGCCCGACCCCGCGGCCGGTCATGCGGTCACGATCGGGCCGGTGCGCGGCCGCCGGCTGGCCCTGGAGCTGGTCGAGCAGCTGGACTCGCTGTTCGGCCTGCGCCATTGCGGGCGGCGTCTGCCCCGGCGCGAGCATCCCTCGGCCTATGGGCAGATGGGTCGCTGCCTGTCGCCGTGCCTGGGGGACCTGGATCCCAACCTGTACCGCCGGCGCCTGGACGAGGTGCTTGGCCTGTTCGTGACGGCGGCGGGCGGCCAGCCGCTGCTGGACCACGTTTATCACCAGATGCGGCTCGCGGCCTGCCAGCAACGGTATGAGCGGGCGGCCTCCCTGAAGCGACGGGCGAAGCGGTTGGAGACGATCCTGCAGCGCCTCGGCGGCGTGCTCGAGGCCACCCATGCGCGCCCGCGGCTGATCCTCGCCCCGCATCCGTCCAAGCCACGGAGCGCAGAGGGGTTCTGGCTGGCCGGCGGACGGCTGGTCGACTACGGCCCCGTCGGCGAGGACGTCTATGACCGCACCGAGCGAGCGCTGGGCAAGCTCGGACGGATCGGCGACCTGGGCGCGCATATCCCGGCCGATGAAATCGACGAGGTGAGGCTGATCGGCAGCTGGCTGGCCTCGCACCCCGACGCGCCCCAGCTGCCGTTGCGGGCGGGCGGGGGGCACGTCAGCGCCGAGCGGCTGACCGCGTTTCTAGGTAGCGAACGGGAGCTCGACCACGACCGCCTCGATCTCGTCAGCGCCAACGCTCACGTGTGAGCCGGGCGGCGCCTCGCGGCGCACCAGGGCGAGCGCGATCGCGCCCAGCGACGGCGACTCGGCAACGCTGCCCAGGCGCCCCACGGCGCGATCGCCGAAGATGATCTCGGCGCCTGTCGCGGCGGGCTCGGCGAGGCGCAGTCCGAGCAACCGGCGGTTGGGCTTGCCGCGATAGAACAATCGCGCAACCGTCTCCTGACCGACGTAGCAGCCCTTGGTGAACGACACCGCGCGCGCATTGAGGTCGGCCTCCTGAGGGATCACGGTCTCGTCGAGGTCGATCCCGTAGCGGGGACGGCCGAGCTCGATCCGGATGCAGTCGGCGGCGACCGCCGACACCGGCTCGGCACCGCGATGGTGCAGGGCGCCGGCGAGCGTGTCGGCGTCGCCGGCCTCGCAGATCAGATCGACCCCGAGGTCAGTGCGCACGGTGCGCACCACGATCCCGTCGATCTCGCCGGTGACGTGCGCGTGCTCGGCAGGGCCGAGATCGTGCGCGCCGGAGACCGCCTCGGCCCCGGGTCCCAGCAGCGACAGCAGCCCCCGCTGCACCGTGCGCTTGTGCAGCTGCACGTCGTAGCCGACGCTGAAGCGGCGGATCAGGTTGAACAGCTCCTGCAGCGCCACCCGCTCGGTGTCGAGCAGCAGCTCCGCTTCGGCGTCCAGGATCCGCACGTCACCGAGCATCTTGCCCTTCGGGGTCAGGAACGTGGCGTAGCAACCAGTCCCGGGGGTCAGCGCCTCGACGTCGTTGGACACCTGACCCTGGAGGAATTCCTTGGCCCCGCCGCCAGCGAGCGCGAGCTTGCCGCGCTCGGAGCGGTCGATCAGCCCGCACGCCTCCCGCGCGGCGCGGTATTCGGAGCTTGAGACGGCCGACGAGGTCACTTTCAAAAGGATAGGGACCCGCTCGTTCGCTGGCCGCGACGTTCGGGCCCGGTCCACCGAAACAAAAATCCATCAAAACCAGAATTCGGATTTAGGCATGCCATAATTGTTCGACGTGGCTACCCCTATGGAAATTCGGTCCTCGGCGGTGGAGGACTACAGCAAGGCGATCTACGCGCTGCAGCGGCGCAGTGCCGAGCCGGTTTCCACCAACGCGCTGGCCGAGCGGCTCGGGGTCACCGCGGCGTCGGCCTCGGGGATGGTCAAGCGTCTTGGCGAGCTCGGGCTGGTCTCGCACGTGCCCTACCGCGGGGTATCGCTGACCGACGCCGGCCAGCGGGTGGCGCTCGAGGTGATCCGCCATCACCGGCTGCTCGAGTTGTACCTGGTCAAGAGCCTCGGCGTGCCGTGGGATCGCGTGCACGAGGAGGCCGAGGTGCTCGAGCATGTGCTCTCCGAGGAACTCGAGGAGCTGATCGCGGCGAAGCTCGGAAATCCGACCCACGATCCGCACGGCGACCCGATTCCGGCGCGCGACCTGACGATCGACGAGCCCGAGACCGACAGCCTGGAGTCGCTGCCGCCCGGAGCTCGCGGCCTGTTCGTGCGCGTCTCGGACTCCGACCCGGAGATGCTGCGCTACCTGTCAGAGCGCGGGATCGCGCCCGGGGACGATTTTGAGGTGGTCGACCGCCAGCCGTTCGGGGGGCCGTCGTTCGTGCGCTTCGGCTCAGAGGTACATCCGCTCGGCGGCGAGCTGGCGAGGGCGATGCGGGTGCAGGTGACGCGGTGACCCCACCCGAGCCGGTGCTGGAGACCGTCGAGAGCGAGCCGGTCGAGCGGATCGAGTCCGATTCGCGGGAGCCGCTGGACCCCAGCCCCCTGGACCGGCTGCTCGAGCGCGGCCGCGTGCGGGCGATGCTGACGATGCTCGGGCCGGCGTTCGTGGCAGCCGTGGCCTATGTCGACCCCGGGAACTTTGCCACCAACGTCCAGGGCGGCGCCCAGTTCGGCTATGAGCTGCTGTGGGTGGTGCTGGCCGCCAACTTGATCGCGATGCTCGTGCAGTATCTGTCGGCGAAGCTCGGCATCGCCACCGACCACAACCTGCCCGAGCTCTGCCGTGAGCGCTTCCCGCGCTGGGTCAGCTGGGGACTATGGGTACAGGCCGAGGTGATGGCGATGGCCACCGATGTCGCCGAGTTCCTCGGCGCGGCGATCGGCCTGAACCTGATCTTCGGGGTGCCGCTGCTGGTGGCGGGTTTGATGACCGGGGCGATCGCGTTCGCGATCCTCGAGCTGCAGAGCCACGGGTTTCGCCGCTTCGAGCTGGCGATCACCGCGCTGCTGGGGATCGTATTCTTGGGCTTCCTCTACGAGACGCTGCACATCGGCCCCTCGGCTCACGATGCCCTGCGCGGGCTGATCCCGCACCTGAGCGGCTCCAGCGCGGCATACCTGGCGGTGGGCATCGTCGGTGCCACCGTGATGCCGCACGTGATCTACCTGCATTCGGCGCTCACCAACGGGCGCGTGGCGATGCGCAACGACGCCGAGCGCCGGCGGGTGCTGCGTTTTGAGCGCGTCGACGTGATCATCGCGCTGACCCTCGCCGGCCTGATCAACCTGGCGATGCTCGCGGTCGCTGCCAAGCTGCTGCACGCCCCGGGCCTGACCGGGGTCGACACGATCCAGGGCGCGCACGCGGAGTTCGGGCGGCTGGTCGGCGGCGGCGCGGCACTGGCGTTCGCGGTCGCGCTGTTGGCCTCGGGCGCGTCGTCGTCGAGCGTCGGCACGTTCGCCGGCCAGGTGGTGATGTCGGGCTTCGTCGGGGTCCGGATCCCGATGCTGGTGCGCCGCACGGTGACGATGGTGCCGGCGCTGGTGATTCTCGCGCTCGGCGTCAGCACCACCGGCGCGCTGGTCTTCAGCCAGGTGGTGCTGTCGTTCGGGATCCCGTTCGCGCTGATCCCGCTGGTGCTGCTGACCAGCCGCCGGGACGTGATGGGAGCCCAGGTCAACGGACGCGTGCTGCGGCTCGTCTCGTTCATCGTCGCCGGGGCGATCACCGCCATGAACGTGTTCCTGATCGCCCAGCAGCTCACGGGCTGAGCCGGGTACGCTTCGGCACATGTCGCTTGCTCAGGAGTTCACCGAGCTCGTCGCCGCCCAGCCGGATGACTGGACCGACCTGGAGCTGGATCTGCGGATCTTCGACGAGACCCGGTACGTGGACGCCGCGATCGTGCTCGTCACCTGCAATGCGCAGCCCTACTCCAAGCACGACTGGCATTGGCGGCTGATCGTCGCGCACCGCTTCGGCCACGCGGCGGGCGTGCCGGCGGTTCATCTGGCACTGAAGCTGCTCGACGACGCCGGTCTGGCAGGCGAGCTGGCGCTGCGCGAGGTCCGTACCGGGCGCGCCGAGGTAGTGCAGATGTGGGGCCGCACCGAGTCGGTGCGCCAGGAGTTCAAGAAGCTCCGCGCTCAGTAGGCCCCGCGACCGCTAGCGCGGCGCGAACGCGGGGTCGAACATCGTCGCCACGTCGGGCGTCGAGGGAACGATCCCGAAGCGCGACTCCCAGCGCGCCCAGGCCCGTAGCCGGGGCTCGTCGAGTTCCCCGAACGCCCCGCCCGATCCACGGAAGGCGGTCAGCAGGCCGCGCAGCTCGGCGCCGACCAGCGGCGGGTCCAGACCCGGGACGCGGGACTCGAGCGCGTGGGCCGCGGCGGCCGGATCGGCGAGTGTGGCGTCGTAGCCGCGGACCAGCGCCCGCACGACGTCGCGGGCCAGCGTCGGATCGGACTTCAGCGCGGAGGCGTTGGCGCACACGACCAGCTCGGGATAGGAGGGCGCCCCGTACTCATCGACGCGGAACACGTGAAAGCCCGGCCGACGGCGGTTCAGGGTCACCGCCTCGTCGTTCCAGAACGCGGTTGCGGCGGCCACACGACCGGCGAGCAGGTCGCCCACGGCGTTGAAGCCGATCGTGATCCGCTTCAGCGCGGCGGGGTTCCCGCCGGTCCCGCGGACGATCGAATTCAGCACCGCGTTGTCGCTCGGGTCCCCGGTGACCCCGACGGTTGCGCCGGCGAGCTGGCGCGGGGTGTGGATCGACGGCTGGGCGATCACCGCTGCCAGCGGCCGCTCGACGATCGGGAGGATCCCGACCACGTCCTGCCCGCGCCGGCGGGCGATCGCCAGGTCGTGGATATCGAGGATCGCGAAGTTCGCCCGTCCGGTCTCCAGCAAGCGGATCGCGTCGGTCGAGGCCGAGGGGGCGATCACGTGCAGGTCGACGCCGGCAGCGCGGTCATAGCCCCGGGCCAGCGCCGTGTAGATGCCGGTGTGGACGGCGTTGGGGGTGAAGTCGAGCACCAGCGTCGCCTGGCGGATCGTCTTGGCGGACGTGGACGCGTGCCCGGGCGAGGCGGTGCGGGAGGGGGTGGAGCCGCCGCAGCCGGCCAGCAGGATGGCGGCGGCGGCGAGCCCGGCGAAGAGACGCCTCATCGGCGGGCCAATATAGGCGGGCGGAGCTGAGTCCTAGTATTCGCGCAGCATGCGACGTCGCGTCACGTTCAGCCGTAATCTCACGCTGTCGCTCTCGCGGACCTGCCGCTGCTACTGCAAATACTGCGCGTTCGCGACCCATCAGCCGCATCTGCACGCGCCCGACGAGGTGCTCGAGACGCTGGACCGGGCCGCGTCGCGCCATCGCGTTAAGGAGCTGCTGGTGCTCACCGGGGAGCTGCCCGAGCACAACCGGGGCGTGGCGGCGCGGCTGGCCGAGTACGGCTTTGACGACTTCGTCGGCTACGTCGCCTGGGTGTGCGAGCGGGCGCTGGAGCGCGGGCTGCTGCCGCACACCAACCTCGGGGTGCTGGACGCAGCCGACCTGGCGCGGCTGCGCGAGGTGACCGCGTCGCAGGGGCTGATGCTCGAGTCGGTATCCGAGCGGCTGATGGAGACCGTGCACGCGGGCTCGCCGACCAAGCACCCCGCCTGTCGGATCGCCACCATCGCGGCCGCCGGCGAGCTGAAGATCCCGTTCACCAGCGGGATCCTGGTCGGCATCGGGGAGACCGAGGACGAGCGGATGGCGTCGCTGGCGAAGCTGGCCGAGCTGCATGCCGAGCACGGCCACCTGCAGGAGGTGATCCTGCAGAACTTCGTGCCCCACGACAGCTACTACGGTCAGGAGCCGGCCGAGATCGCCACCGAGGCCGCGCGCGAATACTGGCGCACCGGGGTCGGCCACGGACCGCAGCGAGAGGCGCCGCCCTGGGCCTGTCCAGTCAGCCTCGACGACATGAGGCGGCTGATCGCCGAGACCCGGCGGCTGATGCCCGAGATCGGGATTCAGGTGCCGCCCAACCTGTCTGACTGGTGGCCGGAGCTGGTCGCAGCGGGCGCGACCGACCTCGGCGGGCTGAGTGCCAATGGCGACCATATCTCGCCCGAGCACCCGTTTCCGTCGCCCGCGCAGGTGCGCAAGCGACTGGCCGTCGACGGATACGCGCTGTCTGAGCGGCTGTGCGTATACCCCGAGTACATCGACCCCGAGTGGGTGGCCGCCCCTGTGCTCGACGTGATCACCAGCCGCTACTGGTCGTTCATCCCGCGGCGGGGCAGCGGCCGGCGGACCGAGCTGAACGTCGCCGACGACGTCGCCCCGCGGGCGGTGGAAAAGGCCCGCGACGGCCGGGTGCTCAGCGCCGAGGAACTCACCGCGCTGTTTGCCGAGCGGCGCCCGGCCGTGATCGAGGACATGCGCAGCGCCGCCGACGAACTGCGCCGGCGCCTGGCGGGGGACACGGTGACGTTCGTGGTCAACCGCAACATCAATGTCTCCAACGTGTGCATCGTCGGTTGCGCGTTCTGCGGCTTCGGTCAGTCCAAGCGCTCGCCGGACGCCTATCAGCACTCCGAGCAGGAGTTCGCCCGCCGCGTGCACGAGGGGCTGGAGGCCGGCGCGACCGAGCTCTGCATCCAATCGGGCATTCATCCCGACTGGGACCTGGAGGACTACCTGCACTGGCTGCGGTTCGCCAAGTCGCTGGCGCCCGAGCTGCACCTGCACGCCTATTCGCCGATGGAGGTCGCCCACATGTGCGACGTCTCGGGGCTGGCCCCGCGCGAGGTATTTCACCGCCTGCGCGAGGCCGGGCTCGGGTCCACGCCGGGGACCGCCGCCGAGGTCCTGCACGACGGGGTGCGCGAGCGGATTTCTCCCAACAAGCTGCCCGTGGCGCGCTGGGTGGAGGTGATCGAGGCCTCGCACGCTGAGGGGATCCGCTCGACGGCGACCGTGATGTTCGGTCACATCGAGGAGCCCGCCGAACTGGCCGAGCACATGCGCGTGGTCCGCGAACTGCAGGAGCGCACCGGCGGGTTCACCGAGTTCGTGCCGCTGTCGTTCATCCCGTTCCAGACGCTGCTGGGACGCGCCCACGGGGTCCAGGAGATCACGCGCGCCGAGAACCTCAAGCACACCGCCGCGTTCCGGCTGGCGCTCGGCGAGACGGTGACCAACCTTCAGGCCAGCTGGGTCAAGATGGGCCTCGACGCTGCCACCGAGGCGCTGCGCTGGGGGGTCAACGACCTCGGCGGGGCGTTGATGGAGGAGTCGATCAGCCGCATGGCCGGCAGCTATCACGGTGTCCGGCTGGCGCCGGCCGAGCTGGTCGCCGCTGCGCATGCCGCCGGACGCCCGGCGGCAGAGCGCAGCACGCTGTACGAGATTCGCCGGCGCTACGAGCCGCAGCCCGTGGCTGCGTAGGACCCGGCCTGCCGACGACGATGAGCGTCGAACGCCCGCCGTCGCTGTTCGCCGGTGTCGAGCCGCTGGAGGTGTTCGTCGAGCTGCTCGCCGATCTGAACACCGAAACCGGTGCAACGGTCTTCTATGACCGCATCTGCGAGGCGATCTGCCGCCTGACGACGATGCGCCGCGCCGCCATCTTCATGTCCGACGCGCCGCGCCGCGCGGTCTACGTGGTCGGCGCGCACGGCATCTCGTTCCGCGATCTGATGACGCTGCAGCCCTCCCCGACGCTGCTCTCGACCCCGATCGCCCAGCGGGCGCTGCTCGAGGACGAGGTCGTCGTCGTCTCGGACGGGATCGAGCACCAGGTGCCGCCCGAGTACGCCGAGCTGTTCGGAATCACGACGCTGGTCTGCACCCCGATGAGCGCCGCCGGGCACGTCTACGGGGTGATCTGCGCCGACCGGGGCGGCGGACATTTCGACCTCACCGATGGCGAACGCCACCTGCTGTGGACCTTGGGTAAGACCGCCGCGCTGGTGGCCACCGCCCGCAACGCCACCCGCCAGCAGGAACGCACCCGGCGCCTGGACGAGCGCCTGGAGCTGGCCCGCGAGATCCACGAGCGGGTGATGCAGCGCCTGTTCGGGGTCTCGCTCGCACTCAGCGCCGAGCAGGCGCTGGACCCCGGCCAGCGCGAGCGCTGCCGGGTCGAGCTGCAGCAGGCGCTGTCGGACCTGCGCAGCGCGCTGGAACGCCCGCTAGCGACGGGCGGCGCAGCAACAGGACCGGAGATGACTGCCAAAAGGCAGAGAATCACCAAGGC
>JBPCPC010000049.1:0-3219 GCA_050999585.1 Solirubrobacteraceae bacterium
TCGCCAAGGTGTTCTGGTTCACGATCGAGTTCGGGGTCCTCTGGGAACCGGACCCCGCCCGCCCCGCCCGCCGCGAGCTGCGTGCCTACGGCGCCGGGCTGCTCTCCTCCTACGGTGAGATCGAGGAGTTCCGCGGCGCCGAGATCCGCCCGCTGAACCTCGCCGAGATGGGCGTGCTGGAGTACGACATCACGCGCTATCAGCCGATTCTGTACGCCGCCGAGGGGCTTGACCAGCTGCTGGAGGTGGTGGGCGGCTTCTTTGCCGGGTGTGACGACGACACACCCGCGCGCCTGGGGACGATCGCCGCCACGCGCTCTTAGGAATGCCGTTGACGGGGGCCGCGCGTCTGGGGCGCGCGGCCACCGGTGAGTGGCGGCTGCCCGCGCCGGCGTCCTACAGTCTCGGGCCGTGTCCGCGCTGGCGCTCGACCATCGGCTGCTGCTGCTCGCCCGCACGCGCGGGCACTCGCCGCTGCGCGATCGGGTCGTGTCGGGGTTCTCGCGCACCGGGGAGCATGCCGCGTGGTGGCTGGCGCTCGGGACCACGGGGGCGGTGCTCGCCGGGCCGGGCGCGCGCCGGTCAGCCTGGCTGCGCGGAGTGCGCGCCGTCGCCGCGTCCTATGTGGCCAACACGGCGGTGAAGCTGGTCGTTGACCGCCGCCGGCCGGTGCTCGAGGGCCTGTCGCCGCTGACGCCGACGGTTTCGGCGCTGTCGTTTCCTTCGGCGCATGCCACCACGTCGTTCACCGCCGCGCGCGTCTATGGCGGTCTGCTGCCGGCGCCGGCGTTGTACACGATCGCCGTCGCCTACGGACTCAGTCGGCCCTACCTGGGCGTGCACTATCCCTCCGACGTGCTCGCGGGCGCCCTGCTGGGGACGCTGATCGCCGGCGCCTGGCCCCGCGGAGGCGGTTCCTGATGCCGATGAAGGTGGGGATCGTCGGCATGCCCAACGCCGGTAAGTCGTCACTGTTCACGGCGCTGACCGGCGTTGCCGCCGAGGCCGCGAACTACCCGTTCACGACGATCGAGCCCAACGTCGCGATCGTGCCGGTCGCCGATCAGCGGCTCGACGTCGTCGCCGACACCGTGCGTGCCTCGAACCTCGTTCACGACACGATCGCCTTCCACGACATCGCCGGCCTGGTGGCCGGCGCGCACAAGGGCGAGGGCCTGGGCAACCAGTTCCTCTCCAACATCCGTGAGACCGACGCGATCGTCCACGTCGTCCGCGCACATCGCGATGACAGCGTCGTGCACCCCGAGGGACGGGTCGATCCGCTGGCCGACATCGAGACGATCGAGACCGAGCTGGTCTACGCCGACCTCGAGCAGGCCGAGCGCCGGCTTGACCGCGTAGCCAAGACGGCCAAGAGCGGGGACCGGCACGCGATCGCCGAGGCGCAGTGGCTGCGAGCGGTGATCGAGGCGCTGTCAGCCGGCCAGCCGGCGCGGTCGGTCCCGGCGTCGAACGATGCCTCCGACGCGATGACGCTGCTGTCCCCGCTGACCGCCAAGCCGGTGCTGTTCGTGGCCAACGTCGACGAGGGATCCGACGACGTGCCGGCCGCGATCGCCGAGCACGCCGCCGCGATGGGCGCGCAGGCGGTGGCGGTCTCGGCGCGGCTGGAGTCCGAGCTCTCCGAGCTCTCCGCCGAGGATGCGGTGGCGATGCGCGACGACCTCGGGCTGGCGGAGTCCAGCCTGCAGACGGTCGTGCGCAGCGCGTTCTCGCTGCTGGCGCTGGTGGCGTTCTTCACCGCCGGCGAGGACAAGCCCGCCCAGTCCTGGCATCTGCGCCGCGGCCTGTCGGTGTGGCACGCCGCCGGCCAGATCCACTCCGACATCCAGCGCGGATTCGTCCGTGCCGAGGTCGTGGGCTGGGACGCGCTGCGCGACGCCGGCGGCTACGCCGGAGCGCGGGACCGGGGCACGCTGCGCCTCGAGGGCCGCGACTACGTCGTCGCCGACGGCGACGTGATCACGGTCAAGTTCACGCCGTAGCCGAGCCGAGCCGAGCCGAGCCGGGGCGGTGCTCTGCGTTGCGGTGCTCTGCGATGCGATGCGGTGCAGTGGAAATCGGCCACGAGCAGCCGTGCAGAGCCGGTCGAGGCCGATAACCCCCAGGGGTGAGGGAAAACGGCCACGGGCAGAGATTCCGACTGACCCGAGACCGATTACCACCGGCCGTCGGTCACAGGTCAGCCAAGGAGTCCGCAGCCTCGAGCCGGGTGGCGAGCTGGTTCATCCCGTGGCCACGGGCAGCCTGCGCCCCGCCGGCCAGGTCGGTGTCGCGGTCGGGTGGGCGCTTGATCTTGGTGGTGCGCAGCGTGGCGATGTCTTTGAACGCCCGCAGCTCGTCGGCGTGCTCGCGCAGCGCGGCAGCGACACGCGGGCGCTCGGTGTCGGCGGCGGCGATCACGTCCTCCAGCGTGCCGTGACGACTCAGCAGTTCGGCGGCGGTCTTGGGCCCGATCCCGGGCGCGCCGGGCAGCCCATCGGAGGGATCACCGCGCAGCGCGATGAAATCGGGCACCTGGGCCGGCTCGATCCCGTAGCGCTTGCGCACCTCCGCCGGATCGACCTCCTGAAAGCCGGACGAGCCCTGCTTGAGGTAGACGACGCTGACCTGCTCGCCGGCGCACTGGTACATGTCGCGGTCCCCGGTCATGATCAGCGCCCGGCCGCCGGCGGCGACCTCGACCGCCGCCAGCGAGCCGAGCAGGTCGTCGGCCTCCAAATCGGGGGATGAGCCGGTCGTCCAGCCGAACGCCTCGTACAGCGCGGGCGCGTGCTCGAACTGCCACTGCAGCGCATCGGGCACCGGCGGGCGGGCCGCGTGGTAATCGGGGTACAGCGCGGTGCGGTAGGCCGCGGCCTCGGCCCCAAAGCAGATTGCGATCGCCCGCGGACGGCGGTCGGCGGCGATCCGCAGGATCAGGTTGACCGAGCCCAGCAGCGCGTTGACCGGGTTGCCCTGCGCGCCCTGGATCGAGTCGGGGAGGGCGAAGAACGACCGGTAGAGGACGAACGGCGCGTCGATCGCGAGCAGCGGGCC
This sequence comes from Solirubrobacteraceae bacterium, assembly GCA_050999585.1. Lineage (GTDB taxonomy): Bacteria > Actinomycetota > Thermoleophilia > Solirubrobacterales > Solirubrobacteraceae > Palsa-465. Next base: position 3,061 of record JBPCPC010000049.1, read on the forward strand.
GGTCACCCGCGCAGCCTAACGCGCGCCCGGACGTGGGGATCGATGATGCAGCTCGCGCCTAGAATCGCGGCCGTGTCGGTGTCGGTGGGGCAGATAGCGGAGTTCACGCTTCCGGCCCTGCTGGTGGCGGCGTACCTGGTGCAGGCGTGGGAGGCCGAC
>JBPCPC010000071.1:0-21927 GCA_050999585.1 Solirubrobacteraceae bacterium
GTCTCGCCCCCCGGCGCGCCGCCCCCGGGCGCGGGGCTCGGCGAGACGAGGACGGCCTCGGTCCGTCCCGCAGCGTGAGCGGGGCAGTTCTGAGCCGCACTCGGCCGACCGAGGTACAGCGCGTGCCGGTTGAACCGCACGCACGTGCGAGACCGGCTGGTCAGGTGATAGACCGGCCAGCCGGCGGGGACCGATAGGCGGTAGCCGTGATAGCGGACGGTGTGCGCGCCGGCCGCGCCGGCCGCCGTGGCGAAGATGGCTGCCGTCATCGCCAGCGCCAACCGCCAGAGCCGGAAGATGCTGCATAAGCGCCCGTTGTGGCGTTCCGCTGAACCGCTGAGCGTCACTGAAAATCAGTCTAACCCGCATTGTCTCCGGCGTCGTGCGGCGGTCAGAAGATCCGCGCTCGTCCGGTGCCCTATCGGGCCAGCACCAGATAGGTGAAACCCAGCACACCGCGGTAGACGTCGACGTACTCAGTCATCCGCGCGGCCAGCTCGGCGGCGACGGCGGTCGCGCGGGGATCGCCGGCGTGGGCCAGCCGCCATTCCTCCCGGCCGGCGCGCCAGCTGCGCTCGAACTCGTCCCATTCGTCGAGGCCCGCGACGCTGCGGTGCAGGACCCGCCAGCCGGCGGCACGAATCAGCTGCTGCAGCTCGGGCAGCGGGAGCACGTCGTCGCCGAACAGCGCGCGCGCCGGTTCGGTGGGCGGGCTCTCCCAGACACCGTCGCCGAACAGGACTCGCCCCGAGGGCGTGACCAGACTGGCCAGCGCGGGCAGCGCTCGGCGCGCGCCGCCCCAGGCGTGGGCCGCGCCGACGCACAGCACCCGGTCGGCCGGCTCGGTGTACTCCTGTGCCCGCCCCTTCGCGAACCGCACCCGATCAGACAGCCCGCGCTGGGCCGCGCCGGCGCGCCCGCGCGCCAGCAGCCGCTCGTCGATATCGACCCCGACCCCGGTCGCACCGGCGCCGCCCACGGCCCGCAGCAGGAGCTCGCCCCAGCCACAGCCGAGATCGAGCACCGAATGGCGGCGCTGCACGTCCAGGCGCGCCAGCAGCAGCGCGGCGTGAGCTTCAGACAGCGGCGTGTTCCAGCGCATCCCGGTATACCGGGACCGCTCCAGATCGCCGTCATTCATGCGGACGGAGGTTCGTCGGAGGAGACCAGCCGCAGCTCCTGGTCTCCGAGCGCGACCACGTCACCCGCGTGCAACTGGCGCCCGCGCCGGGCCTCCCGGTCCCCGTTGATCAATACCGGCTCGGTGGCGAGGAACGTCTTGACCTCAGCGCCGCTGTCAATCATCCCCGCGAGCTTGAGCAGCTGGCCAAGTCTGATCATCTCACCTCGGATCGGCACGTCGCGCACGATCAGCTTGCCGAGCAGAACCCCCGCGGGGCGAGGCTCAGAACGATCGGTAACGGCCGTTGCCGATCACAAACCCGCGGTTGGCGCCGTTGAAGCACAGCACGGCCGTGAGCGCCACGTGACAGGTCACACCGAGCTGGTTCCAGAGTCGCCCGCGACCGAGCGTCACCGCCGGTCCGGCGACGAATGAGTCCTGGCTGAGGCGCAGCACCTGCGGCTGACCGAGCACGCCGAGCTGCACGAATCCCGGATCCCCGACCCCGTTGCCCTTGGGCGCCGGAATGCCGCGGGCCGCGCACAGAACCTCGGTCGCCGGCTTGCCGGGCGCGTGGATCTCGAGCCCACAGGTGACCCTTCCGTTGCTGGTCTTGAACTGCGTCGCCTTGGAGATGGGCGCCGCGGACGCCGCCGGCGCAACCACCGCCGCCCCGACGGCCAGGGTCGCAACCGCACAAGCTCTGACTCGATTCATGCGTCTCTCCTCGTGGTCGGCCGCCACCGCTGTGGCAGACCACGCAGTGTGAACCAGATCGCCGGCAGCCGTCAGGCGTAGGCACGCGCCTGCAGCTCGAACAGCTCGGCGTACGCTCCCCGCGCCGCCATCAGCTCGGTGTGCGAGCCGATCTGCACCACGCGGCCGTGCTCGAGCACGACGATCAGACCGGCGGCGCGCACCGCCGAGAAACGGTGTGACACCAGCAGCGTGATCGTGCCGTAAGCGGCGCCCAGCACCCGCGCAGCGGCGGCGTAGCGCTCAAACAGCGCACTCTCGGTGGGCGCGTCGAGGCTGGCCGTGGGCTCGTCGAGCACCACCAGCAGCGGCGCCGAGCGCATCAGACCGCGGGCCAGGGCGAGGCGCTGCCACTCGCCGCCCGAGAGCTCGCGACCACCGGTGAAGCGGCTGCCCACGCGCGTCTGGAGACCGTCGGGCAGCCGGGCCTCTAACCCCCCCGAGCCAGCGCGGGCCAGGGCCGCCCGGACATGATCGAGCTGCTCGATCCGCGACAGCTCGCCGACGCCGACGCTCTCGCGCAGCGGCAGCTGAAAACGCACGAAATCCTGAAACGTGGCGCTCACCCGGTCACGCCAGGCGCCGAGATCAAACGCCGGCAGCGCGGTCCCGTCGACCAGGATCTGGCCGCGCGTGGGTGCGTACATGCCGCACAGCAGCTTCACCAGCGTCGTCTTGCCGGCACCGTTCTCGCCGACCAGCGCGATCGTGGCCGCGGCCGGAAGCTCGAGCTGCAGCCGGCCCAGCACCGGGTGGACGTGATCCGGGCCGGGGTAGCCGAACTCCAGCTCGCGCAGCTCAATCCCCCGGGTCAGGCGTGCCGGGACCGGGCGCGGTGCACGGTCACGACGTCGCAGCTAGCGCGCCGTGGTCCTCGAGCCATAGCAGCTCGCGTGCCGCCGCCACGGCGGTGGTGAAGCTGCCGGCCGTGTCGGTGGAGCGCGAGATCTGGGTCTGCGTGCGGCGCAGCAGGGTCACCGCCATCACCACCGAGCCGGGGCTGACGTGACCATGCGCGGCGCGCAGCACCAGGACCACGATCGCGCCCACGAGGCCGGCGGCGAACACCACCAAAGGGTGCTCCAGATGAACCCGACCGAGACGGCACCGAGACCACCGCGGCCAACCACCCGCGGCCGGCGTCGCAGCCGCTCGGCCGCAGCAAGCGTGTCGCGGGCGTCGGCGAGCAGCAGCGCGCCACCGCTGGTGAGCTCCGTGCGCCGAGGAGTGCGCGCGAGCAGCGCGATCCCGAGCGTCTGCTCCAGATCGCGGATGTGCCGGCTGACCTGGGGTTGGGACAGGCCCAATCGCAGGCCGGCGCGGCCGAAGTGCAGCTCGTCGGCGACGGCGACGAACGAACGCAGCTGATGCAGGCGCACGTCGATGCGACAAGCGTATGAGACTCACGCCGGCCGCCGAGTCCCGACGCGCGGGTGGGGCGGCCGTTCCCCGATCAGGCCGGGTGATTCCAGCTGAAGGTCACCGTGGCATGAGCGGGCAGCTGGTAGGTGAAGGAGCGCCCTCTCCAGCGCACGGCGAAGCGAGCGTCGCTGGTGGTGTTGTTGTAGGCGACGAGCACCACCGTGCCGTCCGGGTTGCGAGCCGCCAGGTCGTCGACGCCTTGAGATGTCCCGTAGTTGCCTTGGCCGGTACCGAGGTAGTAGCTCACGAAGTGATTGGAGTCGACCCGCTGCGCGCCGGGCTTGACGAATCGGCCGATCTGGCCCAGCTGGTAGTAGGGAAGGTTGTAGGTCACGCGCTGTGTCTGCGGGTCGATCGTGACGATTCCCTTGCAGCCGCCGCAGCCGGTGTTCGGCTCCTCGACGGGACCACCGGACGGGTCGAGCGCCAGGTTCCACAGACCAACCGCGCTGGCCCAGTTGCGCATCGCTCCGATGGCGATCTCCGACGCCGAGTAGGGGGTCAGCTGCAGTGCGCACTCGCTTACCACGAGGCGCAGCGACGGGTTGGCGTCGTGGAGCTGGCCGAGCAGGGAGGGGGCGCCCCGGTAGCAGTGCTGCGAGATACCGTCGAGGCCGCTTTGCTTGACCTTGGCCAAGCTGAGCGCATAGGACGGCGCGCTGAACGAGGTCTCGCCGGCGTAGATCTTCGTCGGGAGCTGTGCCGCCTTCAGTGCCGGCCGCAGGTCCTGGGCGATCCACTTCGCCTGGTTGGCGGCGGCGAACGACATCGCCGGGTAATTTGCCGGCGCGCGCGGCTCGTTCTGGGGCGCGACGGCGGCGATCGGGATGCCGCGGCGCGCGTAGGCCTGCACGAACCTGACGAAGTAATTCGCGAGCACCGACCAGTCACCCGGCAGCAGGTGGCCTTTCAAGCCGACGTTCTCGAAGGAGTCGTTGGTCTTCATCCACGGCGGCGGGCTCCACGGCGTGGCGATGATCGACGTCGACGGGTTGATCTGCATGACCGTGCGCATCGCCGGAACGATGTAGGCGTCGTCATGCGCGATCGAGAAATGCGACAGGTGCGGATCGGTGGCACCGGCGGGCAGGTCGTCGTAGGAATACGGCTTTGCGGTCGCGGTGAAGTCCGATGCCGCGATCGGCAACCGCACAAAGCTCAGGCCGGCCGCGCTCGAACCGAACAGGTTGTTCAGCAGCCGGGAGCGCGTCGCTGCGTCGAGCTGATTGCGAATCAGCCAGGCCGACGAGTCGGTCATCGCCCCTCCGACACCCTGGATCCGCTGGTAGCGCACACCGTCGTCGACATCGATCACCGGAACGCCGTGCGGAGGACGGCCGCTGAGCAGTCGGTCCGGCATGCGCGAGAGCCGCTGGGAGAGGTCAGCGCTGGTCTGAACGACGTGGACGTCCAGATCCCACGGACCCGCGTCGGCGGATCCGAGCTGGACGACGACCCAGACGACCAGCGTGGCCATAGTCACAAGCGCGAGCAGCGCGCTCAAGCGCCTCCGACCGTAGACGGTCATCGGCGCACCCCGCCTCGGTGAGCGGGGCGATCGGAAGGCGGTGGCGGGTCGGAACCTCGAGCGAGGCCGTCGACGCTTGCGATGGGAAAGCTCAAGTCGGGGGGTGGGGTGCAGCTCAAACGTTCAGATTCCGTGGCCGGGCAAGAACTTCGCTCGGCCACGATCTGAGGATCGGACGCCGGCATAACCGGTCATCCCCCGACGATCCTCAGTACACAGACCACAGAACCTGCAGCTGCGACCGGCACATCGCGCGCGCTCACACCATACCGAGAACGGCGGCCGCTCGGCTTCTCTCAGTCCTGGCCCGGCCCGGCGTCGGCCTCCCGGTCGGCCTGCTGCTGCTCGTCGAGCTTATGGCGCAGGTAACTGGCCTTGTCGGCTCGCCGCAGATGCGTTTCGGCATCCGCCTCGCTCTCCGCGTCAGCCAGCGCCTGGCGTTCGGCGCGCTCACTCTCCAGCTGGCGACGACGCAACTCCTCGACCGTCGGCTCGTCTCCCGACATGGCAGGAACGATAACCGACGGCGACACCGCCGTGGGGTCCGCATGGTGGATAATCTTGATAGAATTAGTCCGGTTAGTCTCCGCCTGCCTGTTGCTCATGCCCACCGACCTTCACCAACCGATCTGGCTCGAGCCGCTGCTCGATCGACCGGACGCATGAGCCTGTCGCTCCCCGAACTGGAGCCCTTCGCCGCCGAGCTCGCGGCTTCCCCCCGGCGTTGGCGGCACCTGGTGCGGCACGACGACACGCGGATCTATGAGCAGATTTCCGATCGCGAGAACGTCAACGCGTGGCTGATCTGCTGGAGCGAGGACTCCGACACCGGCTTTCACGGCCACGACGTTTCCGGGGCCGGGATCGCCGTCGTCGCGGGCCGCGTGCGCGAGGACCTGCTGACCGTGACCGGCGGGGCCGTATCCCGCGAGCTCGGCGCCGGGACCACGTTCAAGGTGCCAGCGACGAGAATCCACCGCGCACTGCACGCCGGCGAGGGCCCGGCGGTGACGATCCACGCCTACTCACCGCCGCTGCGCCGCATGGGCAGCTGCCGGGTCGGCGCGAACGGTGTGCTCGAGCGCGAGTCCCAGCACTTCGAGCAGCAGCTTCGCGGCGAGCCGGCGCTCGTCTGAGCTCGGACTCAGCGTGCACTAACGTCCGCGTCGGCATGCTTGGACGCTACGTGAAGATGACCGCCCAGCCGGGAACCGGTGATGCGGTGTCGGCGCTGATGCTGGAGGTCGCGCGCTCGCTGAACGGAACCGACGGCTGCGATCTCTACGTCGTCAATCAGACCGACGGCGAGCCCGACACGATCTGGGTGACCGAGCTGTGGCGCGACCAGGAGGCCGTCGACGCCTCCCTCGAGGTGCTACAGACCGAGTCCGGGAAGGCGCGGCTGGGCGAGGTGATGGCCCTGCTCGACGGCCGGCCCGAACGCGTCGATCTCAAGCCCCTTGGGGGCGTCGGCCTCCAGGACTGACGGCGCCGCTGTGTACAAGCGCTGGGACCACGATGGAGTCGCGGACGTGGTGGCGATCGAGGAGCCGCTGGAGATCCGGGTCGACGGCGCGCCGCTGGCGGTGACGATGCGCACACCGGGTCACGACGAGGAGCTGGCGCTCGGCTTCCTCTACGGCGAGGGCCTGATCGACGGCCCGCGGCCGGCGGGGCTGACCGAGGATCTGGCCCACAACACGATCGAGGTGCAGGGGCCGCTGCTCCGCGATCCGGGGTCGCGCAGCTTCTACACCACGTCGTCGTGCGGGGTGTGCGGCAAGGGCGCGCTGGAGGAGGTCGCGGTCCACAGCGACCCGGTCCCCGATGGCCCGACGCTGACGCGAGCGCTGGCGGCCGATCTGCCCTCGCGCCTGGAGCAGCCGACGTTTCAGCGCACCGGCGGGGTGCACGCCACCGGGCTCTTCTCCGCCGACGGGGAGCTTCTCTACGCGCGCGAGGACGTCGGGCGCCACAACGCGATGGACAAGGTGATCGGACGCGCGCTGGTCGACGGCCTGGTCCCGTTCGGCGAGCGCGTGCTGTGCGTCAGCGGGCGGCTGTCGTTCGAGCTGGTGCAGAAGGCCGCCGTCGCCGGCGCGCCGATCCTGATCGGCGTCGGCGCTCCCAGTTCGCTGGCGCTCGACCTGGCCCAGGACCGCGGACTGACGCTGTGTGGGTTCGCTCGGCGGGGCCAGCTGAACGTCTACACACGACCGGAGCGGATCACCGGCTGATGGCGCCGCGCCTCGTGATCTTCGATTGCGACGGCGTCCTGGTCGACAGCGAGACGATCTCGGCCCGGGTGCTGGCCGGCGCGCTGACCGCCGTGGGCCTGACGACCTCCGCAGACGATGCCCTGGAGCGATACAAGGGCGCGCACCTCCGGGAGCTCGCCGAAGACGCGCAGCAGCGGTTGGGGAGGCCGCTGCCGGAGGGCTTCCTCGCGGCCTTCGAACGTGACCGTGCGCGTGAGTTCCGCCGGTCGCTGCGGGCAATCGACGGCGCCGCGGAGACGGTCCGGGCGGTGACCGATGCGGGACTGGGCGTGTGCGTGGCCTCGCAGGGACGGATCGAGAAGACCGAGCTCACCCTGGGGTTGACCGGGCTGCGGCCATTGTTCGGCGAACACGCGCTGTTCTCGTCCTATTCGGTGACGCGCGGCAAGCCGTATCCCGACCTATACCTCTACGCAGCGGAGCAGATGCGGACCGATCCGGCCGACTGTGTGGTCGTCGAGGACAGCGCGATCGGCATCACCGCGGGCATCAGTGCCGGGATGCGGGTGTTCGGCTACGCCGCCGACAACGGCAACGGCAACAGCGACGGCGGCTCGGCGCCGGGCGATGCGCGCGCTGAGCTCCTGCGGTCACTGCCCGAGCTCTGCGGCCGCCTCGGGCTCTAGGACCCGTTGGCAGGGCGGGCAGGTCGGCTCAGGCGCTGGCCTGGGCGGCGAGGGCGGCGGGCTCCGCCTCCTAGGACCAGGCGCCCACCGAGACGCGGACCAGCCCGTGGCTGGGGATGCTGCGCACGACGAAGCCCGCGGCGGCCAGGCGGGCGACCTCCGCCTCGGCGTCCTGGGCCTTCCAGGCGACGAGCGTCGAGCGCCCGCGCGGTCCAACCTCCAACCCGCGATCGGCCAGCTGAGCGGCCAAGCCGGCGGCCAGATCCGCCGCGCGCTCGTGGACCCACTCCCAGCCGGCGGCCTCGAGCACGCCCAGCGAGGCCAGCGCCCAGGCGCTGCGCATCCCGGTTGGGAAACCGTGATCCAGGCGCGCGGCATCCGCCGCCGGCGGGGAGTCCAGCGCATCCTTGGGGTCGGCCACCGACATGTAGCCCGGCCACGGAGTCTCCAGCTCGTCGAGCATGTCGCGGCGCACGTACAGCGCGCCGCTGCCCTCGGGACCGCACAGCCACTTCTGGCCCGAGCCGGCGTAGAACGCGCAGCCGAGCGCGTCCACATCGGCCGGCACCGCGCCGATGCTCTGGGCGGCGTCCAGCAGGACCGGGACACCGGTGGCGGTCAGCGCGGCGGTGTCGACGACCTGACCACTCACCCACGAGACATGCGACACCGCCACCAGCCGGGTGTCGGGCGTCACCGCGGCGGCGATCTCGGCGAATGGCACGACCTTGACGTTCACGCGGTGACCGCGCTTGAGCCGTCCGAGCGGCGCCAGCAGACCCGGGTGCTCCTCGTCGGAGGTGATCACCTCGTCGCCGGCGCGCAGGCCCAGCCCGGCGAGCACCGTGTTGGCGCCGTCTGTCGTCGAACCCGTCAGCGCGACATCAGCCGGATCGGCGCTCAGCAGCCGGGCATAGGCCTGGCGCAGCTCACCGGCCAGCTCCCTGACCGAGGTCATGTAGTCCATCCCGCAGCGGCCGTCCTGCAGCTCGACGGCGATCCGCTCGTGCACGGCGTCGGCGGCCTGCTGGGGGAGCGGGCCCTCGGTGCCAGCGTTGAGGTACGCCTTGCTCTGAAAGACGGGGAACTGAGCGCGGAATTCGGCGGCGTCGGGCACGGTGATTCTGATCTTAGGCCGCGGGGACCCCGGCTGGCGTCCCGCAGGCCGGCGGGCCGCGGGTCAGCCGACCTTCAGGCCGGCCCGGCGACAGGCCCGGGCGACGATCTGCCCGGCCGCACCGGTGAGGCCCGGCTGGTTGACGCCGCTGCACAGCGAGCGCGCCCCGACACCACAGCGGTAGATCTGGGCGCCGCCGGTCGAATAGGGCAGCGAAACGTTGATGCAGCCGTTGGCCGACTGCTTCTCGGCGGTGGCGATCGAGATCACCAGCACGACGATGATCACCAGCAGCGCGCCGAGCACGCCGCCGATCATCGCCTTCTCGCGCCTCCTGAAGCCCCGGCGCTGTCGGATCTGCTGGGCGTGCCCGGGTGGCAGGATCATCGGTCGGGGCGAGTCTAGTGGTGCTCTGGCAGGTGTTAAGGAGGCGTTGTGTAGCCCACTGTTTGGCGTGGTTGCTGCCCAGCGTGTTGGTCATCGGGATCGGTGGGGAAATCGTCGGGGTCGCGCCCGAGGTCAAGGATCGGTTGCCTCGTATTTTGGTGCTGTGAGGTCGGGGTCGGTGCGCTCGGAGCGGCGCCGGGTCGCGGCGGGTTACGCGGCTGGCTCGATGGGGACCGGGGGTTCGCGGGCCCGTGGGATGCTGGGGTTCTCGATCGGGTGGTCGCTGAGCGTGTCTGTGCGGTGATCGAGCCGGTGGCGGGGGTGTTTGATGACACCGGGTCGCGAAGGACGGCAAGCGTTGAGCTGCTAGATCGCGGTCTGGCTGCTTGCCGTCAGCGTCAGCGTCAGCAGCACGGTGTTGTTGAGTTTTCTGGCCCTGCCGGCGCGGAGACTGGTGTTCAGACGCGGTGCGTCGCCGTGAGGTGAAGATCCTCAACGATCAGCGCGCTTTGGTGCTTGATCTGCGATGACCGGCCGCGCGAGCACAATCGTGCGTGCATGGTGTGACAAACCCGAATGACCGTCAGAGGTTTGTCACCGGCTGCTAGCTAGCTGGCCGTGCGGTGAGTGACAAATCTCAGACCGCGCTTCGGATTTGTCACACGGTGCAGGCCACGCCCGTCGTCATGCCGCGCGCGCAGCGACCCTGCCGAGCGGTTAGAAGCCGCCCGTTCCGTCACGCGTGCCCAGGCCGGTCGGGCCGTCATAGCCCGTTCCGGCGGTGCACAGATACGATCCACCGCAGCTCCTGTTGGAGCCACTGGTGACATCGAACAGCGAGCTCGTGTGGCTGTAGGGATAGCTCCCCTGAACCACCGAGGCGGTGTTACCCGCCAGTGCGTAGACCGAGGCCGTCAGCGGCGAGCTGAGGCTGGTGCCGTCGACCTGAGCCCAGCCGTCGAGACCCTGCACCGCGCCTGCCTCTATCAGAGTGTCGCAGGACGAACTGGAACCGCAGCTGTTGTACGTGTCATAGATGCCGAGTCCAGAGTTGGGATCGGCATCGGCGGACACGTCGGCGACCGTGCGATTCGCACATCCGGTGTCCTGCTGCCAGGCCGGCTTGGCCTCGTAGGCCGAGCAGCCGCTGCCGGCGCCCGACCACGCGGTCTCCGTCCAGCCGCGCGCGCCCGAGCCTGGGTCAGGGTCGTGCCGCCGACCGCGGTCACGTCCGGCGACGGCGCCGGGTACTCGACGCCGTAGCCCGAGTCACCCGAGCTCGCGGTGACGGCGATCCCGGGGTGGTTGTAGGCACCGTCGGTCGAGGTCTCTGATGACGCCTCGGACCCGCCGTAGCTGTTGGAGATCGCCACCACTCCCGGGGCCTTGGCGGCTGCGTTCTCGGCGTCGACCAGATCGGTGGTGTTCGCCGAACTGGCCTCCACGAGCAGGATGTGGCAACCCGGGCACGCAGCCGAGACTGCTTCCAGGTCGAGGCTCTCCTCCTCGGACAGGATCAGGCCTCGACGAACGGCACGCTGCATAACTCCTACCTCCCGCGGAGAAGTGGTCGGCGCACGGCACACCCCATTGCGCCGGAATCTAGTCGCCGTGACGACCGCTCAGGTAGGCGCGCGCGTGAGCAGGCCCGGCTCGAGCTCGGCGGGCCGGGTGTGGCCGCTGAGCCCGATCGTCAGGTCAAGCTCGGCGAGCATCCCGCGCAGGACCGCCAGCACCCCCGGCTCGCCGGCCGCCGCCAGCCCCCACAGATACGGCCGGCCGAGCAGCACCGCGTCGGCGCCCAGCGCCAGCGCCTTGACCGCGTCGGCGCCGCAGCGCACGCCGCTGTCCAACAGCACCTGCAGCTCGCCGCCGACCGCGTCAACGATCGCCGGTAGCGCATCGAGCGTCGCGATCGCGCCGTCGACCTGCCGTCCGCCGTGGTTGGAGACGACCACCGCGTCAACCCCGTGCTCGCGGGCCGCGCGGGCGTCGTCGGGATGCAGGATCCCCTTCAGCGCAATCGGCAGCGTGGTCTGAGCGCGCAGGAACTCCATGTCGTCCCAGGTCAGCCGCGGATTGGAGAACTGCATCAGGAACTGGCCGACCGCCGCGCGCGGATCCTCCTCAGGCGATTTGTCCAGCAGCGAGAGGAACACCGGATCGGACGTGTAGTTGGCGATCCCGACTCCCTCGAGGTACGGCTGCCACCCGCCCGTCAGGTCGCGCGGCTTCCAGCCAGGCAGGAACGTGTCGACGGTGACGACCACCGCCCGGTAGCCGGCAGCCTCCGCGCGAGCCAGGAAGCTGGCCGCCAGCTCCCGGTTCACCGGCCAGTAGAGCTGGAACCACTTCGGCCCCTCGGCGGCGGTCGCGATCTCCTCCAGCGGGCTGTCGGACATGGTGGACACCGTCATCGGCAGCCCGACCGCCGCAGCCGCGCGCGCTACCGCGAGCTCGCCATCAGGATGCACGATCGTCTGGATCCCGATTGGCGCCAGCCCGAGCGGCGCGGGCAGCTCAGTAGCGAGCACCGTCACGCTGAGGTCGCGGGCGGAGACGTCGCGCAGCATCCGGGGCACGATCCGCCAGCGGCGGAACGCCGCCTCGTTGGCTCGCATCGTGTCCTCGGTGCCGGCCGCGCCGAACACGTAGGCACGGGCGCGCGGATCGAGCGTCTGCTGCACCGCCGTCGCCAGATCGGACAGCCCGACCGGATGCTCGGGCCGCTCACCGCCGAGTCCGCGCAGAAAGATCTCGGCCTGGTAGCCCGCGTACGGCGGCCCATATGTCGGCGAACCGGCTACTCGTCCTCCGCCGTGGCGGCGGCCTTGGATCTCTCGCCACCGACGCCGGCGCCGCCGCCGGCCTGCGCGCCCGGCTGCGTGAGCTCGCGCTTGAGCACCTTGCCGGTGGGGTTGCGCGGCAGCTCGTCGAGGAACACGACCTCCCGCGGGGTCTTGTAATTAGCCAGGTTCTGCTTGACGTAGTCCTTGAGGTCGTCCTCGGAGGCCTGCCGGCCGTCGCGCACGACGACAAACGCCTTCAGCCGCTGGCCGAACAGCTCGTCCTCGACTCCGATCACCGCCGCCTCCTGCACGGCCTGATGGCCGGCCAGCAGCTCCTCGACCTCGGCCGGGAACACGTTCTCACCGCCGGAGACGATCATCTCGTCGTCGCGGCCATCAATGAACAGCCGACCCCGGCCGTCGAAGTGGCCGACATCGCCCGAGGACATCAACCCCTTGATCTGCTCCTTGGTCTCACCGCCGGTGTAGCCCTCGAACTGGGCGGAGTTGCCGACAAAGATCCGCCCGGTGGTCCCCGGAGCGACATCCTCGCCGTCGTCGTCGAGGATCTTCACGATCGTCCCGCGCACGGCGCTGCCCACGGTGCCGGGCTCGTCGCGCAGATCGTCCGGGGTGGCGATCGTGGCGTAGGCGATCTCGGTCGAGCCGTACATGTTGTAGAGCACCGGGCCGAACGCCGCGACCGTGCGCTTGACCAGTTCGGGGCCGACGGCCGAGCCGCTGACGAAGATCACCTTCAGCGTCTCAAGGTGCCGCGCCCTGACCTGGTCCTGGCCCAGATCGAGGATTCGCTGCAGCATCACCGGCACCACCACCAGCGCCGTCGCCGCGTTGTCCTGGATGCTGCCGAGCGTCGCCTCGGGATCGAACTTCCGCCGTACCACGAGCGTCGAGCCGAGGGCCAGGCCAAGCGCCATCGAGGCGAAGCCGAGCGCATGGAACAGCGGCACGGCGAGCTCGGTCGTCTCCCGCGCACGGAACGGCACCTTGCTGAGCAGGCCACCGATGATCGCCAGTGATCGGGGCTCGTCGCGCGGGGCTCCCTTCGGCGTACCGGTGGTGCCGCTGGTCAGGATCACGATCTTCGCCGCCACGCCGGCCTTCGGCGGGGCCTTGGTCGTGTAGCCGGCGATCAGCGCATCAAGCGTGTCGGCGGCCTGCTCGGGCTCGGCGTCGTCAACCCACGCGCGCCAGCGGCCGTAAGGCGGGTCGACGCCCTTCAGCGTGGCGGCGTACTCGTCGTCGTAAACGACTAGGTCGGTCCCCTCGCGGTCGACCACCCCGCGGATCTGGGGACCGGCGAACGAGGTGTTGAGCAGGATGATCTTCGCGCCGCACTTGGCGGCCGCGAACACGGCATCGAGGAAGCCGCGGTGGTTGCGGACCAGGATCGCCACGCCGTCTCCGGGCCTCAGGCCGGTCCCACGCCACGCATTGGCCAGCGCGTTGGTGCGCTCGTCGAGCTCCCGGTAGGTGATCTCGCCGCGCTCGTCGCGCATCGCCACCCGATCGCCGTGGCGGATCGCCCCGACCGTGACCGCACCGGCGAGCAGGCCATGGCGCTCGAACGCGAGCAGCATCTTCGCGACGCGATGCGGCAGTTCGGGGGCGACGAGGCCGCTGCGAATGCAGACGCCGGCGAAGTACGCCTCGTCGCCGAAGCGCTCAACCAGCTTCAGCCCTCCGAGCAGCCGTCCCTTGAAGTCGACTTCTACGATCTTCGGTACCTCACAGAGACAGGCAGCCTATGCGATCCGGTCAGGCTCCGGCTCCGGCTCGGACTTGTGTTCGGCGAACATCAGCAACCGGCCGGCGGGGACGGTGATCCGCTGACAGCCCAGCGTCTGCAGGCGCACGAGCAAGCCGGCGGGCTCGACCGGGTTATACGTGTCGGCCTCGTGGAAGTGGTGCAGCACCGTGAACGACGCGGCCGAGTCAGCTCGCCCCCGGGCCGGGGCCGACCTCGATCAGGTCCTCGCCGAGGTCGATCCCGCGCACGCCCGTGGGGAGGATCTCGGTGTGCAGGTACTCCGACCGCTCGGGACTCGGACAGAGCTGAGAATGATTCTTATTCACGGTCTCGACGCTCCGCCCGGATGGCCTCAGCCTCAAGGCCGTACGCTTCAAATCCCTGTCGCGAAACGGACAGGTGGTGCTGCGGACGACCGTGTTCGGGATGGCGCCGGGTACTCGCTTCGGCCGGCACACGCACGATCAGCATCAGCTCGCGTGGACCGACCGCGGGGTGCTGGAGGTGATCACCGCTACCGGCGCCTGGGTGCTGCCGCCGACCCGGGCACTCTTCATCCTCGCCGGGCGTCCGGTCGGCTGGGCCGAACCGCAGGCGCTGGCCGTCGGCCCGCTGCTGGCAGTGCTGACCGTTCACCTGGGTGAGCGAAGCTTGCTCCGGGTCACCGCGAGCGCGCCGAGGCCCTGCTGCTCGACCTGCTCGACCTGCTCGAGCCGATCGACGTGGTCACGATCGCGGTACCGATGCCCCGCGACGAGCGCGCCCGCGAGCTGGCCGAGGCACTGCTCGCAGATCCAGCGGATCCACGGACTCTCGCACAGTGGGCGGGGAGATCGGCAGCGCCGGCGCCGCCATCGGCTACGAGACGGCCAGCGCATTCGTGGCCGGGTTCCGTCGCGAGACGGGCACGACCCCGGGGGCTTACTTCCGCTCCGGCTGACCACGCCCTCGTCAGAAGCCGGAGCCGTAGGAGTAGCCGTCGTAGCCACCGCTGCCGTACCCGTAGCCGCCGTCGCCGTAGCCGCCGCTGTAGCCGTACCCGTAGCTACCGCCGCCGTAGCCGTAGCCGTAGCTACCGCCGCCGTAGCCGTAGCTACCGCCGCCGTTGCCGCCGTAGGCCTGGCCGTAACCCTGACCCGCGCCGGAGCTGGAGACGGTGTTGGACCCCTGGTTCGAGTAGGCCACCGAGAACGACGACCCGTCAGAGGACAGCGAGGACGGCTGCGCGGCGCCCGAGCTCTCGCCCGAGGTCAGGCTGGCTCCCTCAAAGCCCGAGCTGTTCGCACCCGGGCTCAGGGACACGGCGTCGGCCGAGAACTCGGGGTCTGAGATCGAGCCCGTGTGACCGTCGGTGGTCGTCGCACTTGCCGCGCCGAAGCGGAGCGTGCCGAAGTTCGTGAGTGGCAGTGGACTGCAGCTGCTGACAGTCCCGGCGGTGCTCTGACACGCCGAGGGCGCCTCCGCGATCCACTCCGCGCTGGAGATATCGGGGTTGCTCATCGTCAGGTTCTTGGAAAACGTCTCACCGGTCGTCCGGTTTGCGATTGCGACGACGACGCTCGTGCCGTTGACGGTGACCCGACTGGAGATGTGATCCCCGGCGTGCACCGCCAGGTTCACTCGCACCGGCGCCGAGGGCACGAGCTCATACCACGCGTAGTAGCTCGCCTGCCCGCCGGCGCTGCAGTTGGCCTCGGTCCCGGCCTGCTCCAGGGCCTCGGTCTGACCGGCACCGCCGAGTCCGACCCAGAACGCCGAGTAGGTATTGGTGGCCTTGCAGGCGGCGGTCGGAGCAACCCAACTGCCCGAGACGCTCTTGAATTTCTGGCCCGAGGACTGCGACGAACTGCCGACGACATAACCCGACCAGTTCGCGCTGGCGGCCTGCTGGACGTCGGTCGCGGCCGACGCGGCGGGGGCGGCGCCAAGCGCGCAGGCGGCCGTGACCGCGAGCAGGAGGACACGAGCGCGGCGGGGGGTGATTCGCATGGGCTTCATGTCACTCACGGTGACTCGCCCGGCGAAGAGGTGACTACGAGTTGACGAAGAGGTTCATCAGCCGCCGACGGATCAGGTGCTCAGCACAACCCGCGCCCGCGCCAGGCGCACCGCCTTGGATAACGTGTCGATGTCGTAGGCGTCCTGATGACGGTGACCGTTGATGAAGAACGTCGGCGTGCCCGACACGCCGCTCAGGTCGGCCGACTCGACGTCCTCGGCAATCCGTCCCGAGCCCTTGCGCTTGCGCAGCGCGCCCTTGAACCGCTCCATGTCCAATTCAAGCGCCTGCGCATAGCCGAGGATGTCCTTCAGGGTCAGCTCACCCTGATGGGTGAGCATCGTGTCGTGCATCTCCCAGAAGCGCCCCTGCGCACCCGCCGCCTCCGATGCCTCGGCGGCCATCTGGGCGTGCGGGTGCACGTCGTTGAGCGGCAGGTGACGCCAGACGTAGCGCAGGTCACCGAAGTCCGAGAGCAGCTCGCGGATCACGGTCTCGGCGCGCCCGCAGAACGGGCACTCGAGGTCGCCGTATTCCAGCAGCGTCACCGACGCATCATCGGGGCCGCGCAGATGGTCGCGCTCGGGGTCCACCTCGACGGCGAGGTCGACGATCGCCTCGGCGCTGCCCACCAGAGCCCGTAGCCGCATCCCGCGCGGCAGCCAGCGGGCCAGGCGACCGACGATCCAGCTGATGACCGGCGCGCCGATCAGCGTGGTCAGCACGCCGACCTTTGCCTCGGCGAGCGCCGCCCCGCCGAACGCGAGCGTCGCGATCAGCAGCGAGACCGTGAACCCGATGCCGGCGATCGCCCCGCCGCCGAGCACCGACGCCCACCCGACCGGCGGCCGGATCGAGCCGCGGCTGAGCTTGGTCACCAGCCAGGCGCCGCCGGTGATGCCGATCGGCTTGCCGACGACGTAGGCGACGATCACGCCCAGCGTGATCGCCGAGCCGTAGGCGTGACCCAGGAACGAACCGCTGATCGGAAAGCCGGCGTTAGCCAGGGCGAACAGGGGCACGACGAGGTAGCTGGTGAACGGGTGGAACTGCTGCTGCCAGCGTTCGTTGGGCGAGATCGCCGAGCGCAGGCTGGCGCTGGCCGTCTGCTGCAGCTCGGAGCTCGGCTGCTCGCGGAAGACCCGGAACAGATCGGTGGCCTGCTCGAGATCGGCCCGGGCCGCCGGGTAGGCGATCGTCACCAGCCCCATCGCCAGGCCGACGACGATCGGATCGATCCCGGACTTCAGAAACGACACCCACGCGACCGTTCCGAGGACCGCGTAGATGAACCCGTTGTGAACGCCCTTGGCGCGGGCGACCAGGATCAGGGCGAACACACCGAGCCCAACCCCGAGCGCAACCCCCTGCACGGCTCCCGTGAAGACGAGCGCGATCACCACCAGCGCAACCAGGTCATCGACGACGGCGACGGTGAGGATGAACGCGCGCAGGCTGTCGGGAAAGCGGCGGCCGACCACCGCCAGCATCCCGAGCGCGAACGCCGTGTCGGTCGACATCGCGACGCCCCAGCTGCCGCGTGACGCCCCCGACCCGTTGATCAAGAGATACACCGCGACCGGCACCAGCATTCCGCCGATGCCGGCCACGAACGGCACCGCCAGCCGGCGGCGGTCGCGCAGCTCGCCGAGGTCGAACTCACGTCGTGCCTCGAGCCCGACGACGAAGAAGAACAGGGCCATCAGGCCGTCGTTGACCCAGTGGCGCAGGTCCTGGGTGATCCCGTCCCCGCCGATCCGGATCGCCAGCGTCGTGTGCCACACATGCTGATAGGAGCTGCCGCCGGCATTGGCCCACACCAGTGCCGCGACGGCGCCGAACAGCAGGAACGCCGCCGAGCCGGTCTCGGTGCGCACGAAGTCGCGCAGCGGCGCCTCAAGGTTGCGCGCCCACGCCGTCTTGCCCGACAGCAGCGCCCGCGCCGGTGCGGTCATGTCAGCCACATCTCGATCCTAGGATCATTGTGGCGCCGTTCACAGCTCAAGCGTGCGCTCCCGCGCGTGACGTTCGGGCGTACTGTCGGTTCAGGACCCGCTCGGGGTCCTGGCAACGGCAGCGCAGTAACATTGTTTCAAGACTTTTCTGAACACCGTGTGCAGCCAAACCGAGGGAGTTGACCATGGCAGCTACCGAACCACTGATCTTCGATGCGATCCGGACCCCCCGCGGCAAGGGCAAGGTGAACGGCTCCCTGCACACGACCAAACCGGTAGACCTGGTAGTCGGCCTGATGCACGAGATGCTCAGCCGCAACCCCGGGTTCGATCCCTCACGGATCGACGACGTCGTGCTGGGCTGCGTCTCGCCGATCGGCGACCAAGGCGGCGACATTGCTAAGACGGCTGCCATCAAGGCCGGTCTTCCGGACACAGTGTCCGGCGTCCAGCTGAACCGCTTCTGCGCCTCCGGCCTGGAGGCCGTGAACATCGCCGCGCAGAAGGTCGCCTCCGGCTGGGAGGACCTGGTACTGGCCGGCGGTGTGGAGTCGATGAGCCGCGTGCCGATGGGCTCTGACGGCGGCCCGTGGGCGATGGACCCCGAGACCAGCTATGAGACCTCGTTCGTCCCCCAGGGCATCGGCGCCGACCTGATCGCCACCGTCGAGGAGTTCAGCCGCGAGGACGTCGACGCCTACGCCACCCGCTCGCAGGCCAACGCCGCCACCGCGCAGGCGGAGGGCCGCTTCGACAGGTCGGTGATCCCGGTGCTCGACATCAACGAGCATGTGGTGCTCGACCGCGACGAGTTCATCCGCCCCGGCACCACGGTGGAGACACTCGGTGGACTGAAGCCGTCGTTTCAGATGATGGGCGAGATGGGTGGCTTTGACGCCGTGGCGCTGCAGAAGTACCACTGGATCGAGAAGATCAACCATGTTCACACCCCGGGCAACTCGTCGGGCATCGTCGACGGCGCCTCGCTGGTGGCGATCGGAAACGAGCAGACCGGCGCCGATCTGGGACTGCGCGCCCGCGCGCGGATCCTGTCCACCGCCGTGTCGGGCGCCGACCCGACGATCATGCTCACCGGCCCCGCGCCGGCCAGCAAGAAGGCCCTGGCCAAGGCCGGGCTGGCGGTCGAGGACCTGGATCTGGTGGAGATCAACGAGGCGTTCGCCGCCGTTGTCCTGCGTTTTGTCAAGGACATGGGCCTGGACATCGACAAGGTCAATGTCAACGGCGGCGCGATCGCGATGGGCCATCCGCTCGGCGCCACCGGCGCGATGATCCTGGGCACGCTGGTCGACGAGCTGGAGCGCCAGGACAAGCGCTACGGCCTGGCCACGCTGTGCGTCGGCGGCGGCATGGGCATCGCCACGGTCGTCGAGCGCGTCTAGCGCGCCCACCTTCGAAAGCGAGAGAGAACGCATGTCTGACAGCAGCACGATCCGCTGGGACAAGGACGACGATGGGGTCGTGATCCTGACCCTCGACGATCCCAATCAGTCGGCGAACACGATGAACGCCGCCTACGGCGCCTCGATTACGGCGACCGTCGAGCGCCTCGAGGCCGAGCGCGACGAGCTCACGGGCGTGGTCATCACCTCCGCGAAGAAGACGTTCTTCGCCGGCGGCGATCTGAACGATCTCAAGACGGTCACCAAGGAGAACGCTGAGGAGTTCGCGGGCTGGGTGCGTGAGAACAAGGCGGTGCTGCGGCGTCTGGAGACGCTCGGCAAGCCGGTCGTGGCCGCGATCAACGGCGCGGCGCTCGGCGGTGGCCTGGAGATCTGCTTGGCCTGTCATCACCGCGTGGCGCTCGACGACCCCAAGGTCCAGCTCGGGTTCCCCGAGGTCCAGCTCGGCCGGCTTCCCGGCGCCGGCGGCGTGACCCGCACCGTCCGCATGTTCGGGATCGTCAACGCGCTGATGCAGCTGCTGCTGCAGGGTCAGCGCATCCGCCCGCAGCAGGCACTGGAGATGGGGCTCGTCGACGAGCTGGTGTCCACGCGCGAGGAGCTCGTACCGGCGGCGAAGAAGTGGATCGCCTCCAAGGCCGGCGAAGACGTCAGGCAGCCGTGGGACGTCAAGGGCTACAAGATCCCTGGCGGCACCCCCTCGACTCCGTCGCTGGCCGCCAACCTCCCCGCGTTCCCGGCCAACCTGCGCAAGCAGATCAAGGGCGCCAACTATCCCGCGCCGGTGCACATCATGTCCGCGGCGGTCGAGGGCGCACAGGTCGACTTCGACAACGCCTCAGAGATCGAGGGCCGGTACTTCGTCGACCTCGCGACCGGCCAGGTCGCCAAGAACATGATCCAAGCCTTCTTCTTTGACCTGCAGCACGCCACCGGCAGCCGCGGCCGTCCGAAGGAGATCGAGCCATTCAAGCCGACCAAGATGGTCGTGCTCGGCGCCGGGATGATGGGCGCCGCGATCGCCTACGTGTCCGCAAAGGCGGGGATCGACGTCGTGCTCAAGGACGTCAGCCAGGAGGCCGCTGACCAGGGCAAGAGCTACTCCGAGCAACTGGTCGCCAAGGCCGTGCAGCGGGGACGCTCGACCCAGGAGGACGGCGACGCGCTGCTGGCCCGGATCACGCCGAGCACCGACCCGGCGGCCGCCGAGGGCGCGCAGCTGGTGATCGAGGCCGTGTTCGAGGACCCGCAGGTCAAGGCCGAGGTGATGGCCGAGATCGAGCCGCACCTCGCCGACGACGCGCTGCTGGGCTCCAACACATCCACGCTGCCGATCACCGACCTGGCCGCGAACGTCTCGCGACCGGCGGAGTTCATCGGGCTGCACTTCTTCAGCCCGGTGGACAAGATGCCGCTGCTGGAGATCATCAAGGGCGAGCAGACCTCCGACGAGACGCTGTACCGCGCGCTGGACGTGGCCAAGCTGATCAAGAAGACGCCGATCGTCGTCAACGACAGCCGCGGCTTCTTCACCAGCCGCGTGATCGGCACGTTCATCAACGAAGGCATCGCCATGCTGACCGAGGGCGTGCCCGCATCGTCGATCGAGCAGGCGTCCGGCCAGGCCGGATACCCGGCGCCGGTGTTGCAGCTCTCCGACGAGCTCAACATGAAGCTGATGCAGAAGATCCGCAACGCGGCCAAGAACGCAGCGGAGGCCGAGGGCAACAGCTGGACCGGTCACCCGGCCGAGACGGTGATCGAGCAGATGGTCGCCGACGGCCGTCCGGGACGGCTCGAGGGCGCCGGCTTCTACGAGTACGCCGACGGCAAGCGGACACGGCTGTGGCCGGGCCTGAAGGAGAAGTACCCGGCGGTCTCTGACCCGAGCACGCTATCCCTCAAGGATCTCGAGGAGCGGATGCTGGTGATCGAGGCAATCGAGACGGTCAGGTGCCTGGACGAGGGAGTGATCGAGACCGTCGCCGACGCCAACATCGGCTCGATCATGGGGATCGGCTTTCCCGGCTGGACCGGCGGCGTGCTGCAGTACATCAACGGTTACGACGGCGCTCTGACTGGTTTCGTCGCCCGCGCGCGCGAGCTCGCGCAGTCCTACGGCGAGCGGTTTGAGCCGCCGGCCCCGCTGGTGCAGATGGCCGAGCGCGGTGAGATCTACTCCGACGAGGCGGCGTTGGTCGCCAGCTGACCCCGGCCCCCCACTGAGGCGGCGAGCTATCCGAGCTAGGTCCGGTGGTGGTGGTGGTGGTCGGTTTGGCTTGTAGCGCGCCCCGCTGCGGCTGATCAAGCAGCAATGGATCGGGTTGGGGTCTTTGTTGGGTGGGGGCGCTGCTTGACATCCGCTGCGTGGTCGCAATGCGGCAACGATCTCGGGGCTGTCGCCCCAAATCGTCACATAAACACCACATCGGTGCCAATCGATGGGCGTTCGCGAGGGGTGTGGGTCTCTGACCGCGGTTCCCTTGACCTCTAGCCCACACCCCCTCCCGGACCGCATCGAGTGGCGGGTTTGGTGGGGTTTCGGGCCGAGTCGGGGCGTCAGCCCCGACATCCCAAGCTGATTGCGGGGCGCGGGCGGCGCTGTCAAGCATCGCCCCCACGACCACAGCACCTCAACCGCCAGATCGATGCTTGATGGCGACGACCGGCCGCGCCACCCCCACACCCCCCCGAGCAGACACGAAAACCGCCCATCCGTACCACTCGACGAGAGATCAAACAGGGTGTGGG
>JBPCPC010000230.1:0-12835 GCA_050999585.1 Solirubrobacteraceae bacterium
GGGGGCCTCGCGCGGGGTGCCTCGTGCCCGGGAGGCGAACGGCTCGTCTTGTCCCTCGAGGGCCGCCGGATCCCGGCTCCACGCTCCGGTCACGACCCCAGGCTGGTCGCCGACCTGTGCCTGCGCCGCCTCCAGCGCCCAGCGAAACGCCGCCAGCGAGCCCCGCTCCCGAGGCCGCGGCGCCAGCGCGCCGTCGATCGCCTGACCGAGCCCCGCGGGCAGGTCACGGCGCTGGCGGCGCAGCGGGGGGAGATGCGCGCCCAGCCGGCGCGCGCGTTGAAATGCGGTTCCCGCTGCGACTGGGTTGACGCCGGTCAGGGCCTCGTACAGGACCAGCGCCAGCGAGTACAGGTCCGCCGGGGCGTCGGCCTCCAGCCCCTGCGCCTGCTCGGGCGCCATGTAGGCCAGCGTCCCGAGCACGTCGCCGGTGGCGGTCAGGGAATCCGAGTCAATTAGGCGCGCGACCCCGAAATCGGTCAGCTTGGCCACCTGAGGTGGAACCTGGCCGCGCCCACTCCCAGATTCAGGGACGAGCACGTTGGACGGCTTGACGTCGCGGTGCACGACGCCCTGGGCATGGGCGTGCTCGAGCGCGTCGCAGAGCGCGATCCCGATCGCGACGATGTCGTGGTCAGACAGTCGGCCGGCGATCAGCAGCGTGTCGAGCGTGGCTCCCCGCACCAGCTCGGAGACCAGATACGCGCCCTCGTCATCGACCGCGGCCTCGTACAGAGTCACGATCCCGGGGTGCGACAGACGGGCGGCGGCGCGGGCCTCGCGCTCGAAGCGACCGCCGACGATTCGTTCCCGCGGCAGCAGCTTGACCGCGACGTCTCGCTCCAGGCGCTCGTCGCGCGCCATCCACACCGTCCCGAACGCCCCCGCTCCGAGCCGGCGGTGCAGGCGATAGCGGTCGAGCACCAGCGGCGCCTCGAGGGGGGGCCGGCCGCGCGGCGCGGCGGGCGCGGCGGGCGAGTCGGGCAGGTCGGGGAGATCGGCCGGCTCCTGACGCCGGGTCGGCGCTGAGGACGGACGGGTTGGGTGGTCACCTTCGGGCAGGCGGCCGGTCCGCACCTGACTGGAGCTCATGGACGCCTGTTTCGGGGTGGCGAGGACGGTCCCTGCGGCAACTCCGGCTCGCGACGCCGGCGCAGCGCCCCTGCACGGGGAGTTTCAGGACTTGGCGTTCCGGCCGTGCCGGTGGTCATACTGATCGCTTCACAAGTACCGGCAAGGAGAGACGCCAGCTTGTCGTTCTTCGACGAGGTCGACGAACCGCCTCGTACAGAGCCTCGCACCACTCCGCGCACGACTACCCGTGCCGCGCCACCTCGGCGGCGGTCCTCGGGCGGCGGCGGGCGTCGCCAGCCGCCCCAGCAGCCGTCGGTGCAGACCCGGCGGGGCGTGCTCGCCGTCGTCGTGGTGATCTTCGTGATCCTGATCGCCGTCGGGGTCCACAGCTGCCAGGTCAGCTCAGACCAGAGTGCGCTCAAGGACTATGCCAACAGCGTTTCCTCGCTGATCAGTCGCTCAGACGCGACGGGTACGAGCCTGTTCAAGACCCTCTCCAGCGGCGGCGGCTCGAGCAACGGGCTGAACCTCACCCACCAGATCGACGAGACGCGTCAGGCCGCCGCCAACGTGCTCAGCAGCGCCCAGCAGACGAGCGCACCGGACTCGGTCAAGACCGCCAACGCCAACCTGCAGCTGGCGCTGCGGATGCGCGTCGACGGGATCACCAACATCGCCGGCCGAATCCAGTCGGCGCTCGGCGGGGCGACCAGCGGGCAGGCGATCACGCAGATCGCCTCCGAGATGGCCCGCTTCTATGCCTCCGACGTGCTCTACAAGGACTACACCGCGACGGCGCTGGCCAGCGCGCTGCACGCCAACGGGATCGGCGTCGGCGGGACGATCAACGCCGGACAGTTCGTGCCCGACGTCCAGTGGCTGCTGCCCAGCCACATCGCCGCCGAGCTGAAGGTGTCGCTGCCCACCGCGAGTGGCGGCGCCACCTCCGCGCAGGGCTGCAATCCGTGCGGCCACACGCTGAACTCCGTGAGCGTCAACGGCACGACCCTGCAGACCGGCTCGCCGAACACGATCCCGGCCAAGCCGGCGCCGACGTTCCGCCTGAACATCACCAACGGCGGCAACAAGAATGAGAGCAACGTGGTCTGCAAGGTGAGCGTCAACGGCACCAGCAGCAGCGGCCAGACGACGATCCCGCAGACGCAGTCAGGCCAGACGACGAGCTGCGACGTGCCGCTGAAATCCCCGCCGGCCGCCGGTACCTACACCGTGCAGGCCACCGTTGAGAAGGTGCCCGGCGAGAAGAACACGTCGAACAACTCCCAGGGCTACACGGTGACGTTCGGTTAGCGGCGCGGTCGCGGCGAGGGCTGCAGGTTCGCGCCCGGGCAAGCCCTTATCCTTGCCTGCACAGTGACCGATCTGACCAGCACCGTGGGCATCGTCGCCCTGGCCGCCGGAGCGGTCGCAGTGGTGGCCTTCGGTACGTCTGTCGTGCTGGCCTTCCGGCTGCGCCGGGTGCGCTCCGAGCAGCGCGCCGTGCTCGGCGACCGCCGCGAGGATCTCGTCTCGCACGCTGCGTCGCTGCAGAGCCAGTTCGCCGCCCTGCATGATTACGTCGAGGACGTCGCGGCCCGCCTGGACGGGCGCATGGGAACCGCCGAGCGCCGCCTGGACGGGGCCATCTCCTACAGCTCGCTGGTGCGATACGACGCCTACGGCGAGATGTCGGGGCGCCAGTCGACGTCGATCGCGCTGCTGGACTGCCTGCAGACGGG
Source organism: Solirubrobacteraceae bacterium (assembly GCA_050999585.1). GTDB lineage: Bacteria > Actinomycetota > Thermoleophilia > Solirubrobacterales > Solirubrobacteraceae > Palsa-465. The sequence goes on from JBPCPC010000230.1 coordinate 2,811, forward strand.
AATCGTGCTGTCCTCGATCCACCACCGCGACCAGGCGCGCCTGTACGCCAAGCAGATCCGGGCCGGCCGCGGCGAACTGGAGCTGTCGCCCGAGGAGGCCGAAGCCGTCGCGCTCGCCCTCCAGGGCAGCCCCGGCGGGCAGCCGGCGGCGCGCTGAGCGGCGGGGCGCGTGCGGGTCGGGTATTTCGGTCCCGCGGGGACCTTCACGCAGGAGGCTCTGATCGCCGACACCCGCGGTCAAGCGCTGGAGATGGTGCCACTACCGACGATCTACGACACGGTGATGGCCGTTCACGACGGCACCGTGCCGAGGGCCCTGGTGCCGATCGAGAACTCGCTCGAGGGTTCGGTCAACGCGACCCTGGACGCGCTGGCAATGGAGACCGAGGACGTCGCGATCGTCGGCGAGGTGGTCCATCCGATCCGCCATTGCCTGATCGCGCGGACCCCGCTGGAGCTGTCGGCGATCGAGGTCGTGGTCTCCCATCCGCAGGCCAACGCTCAGTGCGCGCGCTTCATCCGCACCCGGCTGCCCGGTGCGAAGGTGATACCCGGAACCTCCACCGCCGAGGCCGTGCGCTCGGTCGCCGAGCACGATGGTCCGTGGGCCGCCCTGGGCAATCGGGTGGCGGCCGAGCGCTACGCCTGCTCGGTGCTGCTGGCCGGAGTGGAGGACGTCCCCGACAACGAGACCCGGTTCGTGTGGCTGGCCCGCTCAGACGAGGCCGCCGCGCCATCCCCTGGGCCGTTCAAGACAGCGATCGTGTTCTGGGGCGTCGGCTCGGAGGCGCCCGGCTGGCTGGTGGCGTGCCTGTCGCAGTTCGCCCAGCGCGGGGTCAACCTGACCCGGATCGAGTCGCGGCCGCGCAAGCAGGGGCTGGGCCGCTACATGTTCTTCTGCGATTTGGAGGGACGCGAGGACGATCGCGGCGTGGCCGCCGGGCTGCGCGCATTGGGCGAGCACGTCGAGCGTCTGCGAGTGCTGGGATCGTTCCCTGCGGCCTGAGCCCTGACCGCGGCTGCCGTTGGCCCCGTCTGTAGAATTTCGCCCGCGTAGCCATGGCCACCTCAGTACCACCTGCGCCATTCGGGTCCGCGCCGCGTTGGGAGCACCAGCGGCGCGGGCGAGAGGTTGGCCGGGTGCTCGTATTGAACGCGACGTTCGAACCGATCAACGTCTGCACCGTCCGACGAGCGGTCGTGCTGTTGCTCAAGGAGAAGGCCGAGATAATCGAGCGGGCCGAGTGGCCGCTGCATTCGGCCACCAGCACGATCGCGCGGCCGATGGTGATCCGCCTGGTCAGCTACGTGCGGATCCCCCGTGACACACATCGGCGCAAGATCACTCGCCGCGCCGTGTTCGCCCGCGACGACTGGACCTGCCAGTACTGCGGAGCGCGCTCGAACCTGACCGTCGACCACGTCGTGCCCCGCTCCAAGGGCGGCCCGTCGACGTGGGACAACATCGTCGCCTCGTGTGCGCCCTGCAATCGCCGCAAGGGCAGCGCGCTGCTGCGCCAGTCGGGCATGCATCTCAGCCGCAAGCCGAGCACCCCCAGCCCGCACGTGTTCATCCAGGTCGCCAGCCCGACGATTCCGGCAGCCTGGCGGGCATACCTGGCTGCCTGAGCCCGGGGTCCGGGGTCGGTTTAGACCCCCTCCCGGTTCGATTATGAGTCACCCGTAGACGGCTACTTCGATACCTGCCCCCAGGCGATAAACACTCCGATGTCAGCGACCTCGACCGAGGTCGTGGACTGAACGTTTCACTGCATGCCTAACGGCGCGTAGCCGTACCGGACCAGTCGCGCCGCGCCGAACAAGCTCTCCACTTGCGCCTCGGCGAAGCCCAGCCACACGTCGGCGTGCTCTACGCGCATCCACTCATACCGATGCTCGACCGCGTCTGTGACCGCGACCCGCCCGCCCGGTCGCGTCACGCGCACCATCTCCTCGAGCATCGCTGCTGGGTCTTCGGCGTGATGAAGGACCATGTTCGCAACCGCCGCATCCACAGACTCATCGGGCAGCGGCAGAGCGCCCAAGTCCGCCTCGCGCAGGTCAACGTTGAGGATGTCCAACCGGTCAAGGTTTGTCCGGGCGATATCGAGCATCCGCCGCGAGTTGTCCACCGCGATCACGCGCCCCGCACGCGACGCCAAGCCAGCAGCGACAAACCCAGTGCCGGTTCCGACGTCAACCACCGTCTGCGTCGCGTCAAGCCCAGCGCGCTCGGCGAGCTGCTCGATGACGCGCTCGTCGTAGTACGTCAGCCGCATCGTGTCCCAATCGCTGGCGACGTCATCAAAGAACGCCTTGACCGAACTCGCGTCCACGGCCTGCACCCTACTGACCGTCCCACGCACGTCGCGTCGGTCGGGCTCCAGCGACACCCACTGTGCCTCAAGTCACGTGTTTGCTCGCTGACCTCTTCAGGCCACGGCCATTAGCGTGACCATATTCGCGGGCGGTCAACTGTCGTCTGGTTCGGGGATGAGTGTGGCACGGATGAGCGGCAGGGAAGCGAGATGCTGGTCAGCGGTTATCAGCGTGAAGTCGTGAGTCAACGCTGTTGCCGCGATCCATAGATCATTGGCTGGCTGTCTGCCGGTGGCGGCGCGCAGTTCGCCGTAGCGAGCCGCGACGGGGCGCTCGATCGGGACGATCAGGGTTTCGGCGAGCACCGCGGTGAGTCGCCTGAGTCGTTGCGCGCGAACGGTGCTGTCGGTGGCCAGCAGCACGCCGGCTTCGAGCTCCCCGATGCTGACTACGCTCACGACCCACGGCTCGTTGAGCGTGAGGGTGAATGAGCGCACGAGAACGCTCGTGTCGACCAGCGCGGTCAAGTAGCCCAGGGATCACGCGCAGCGGCCGCGTCCGCGGCTCGAAGCTCTCTGAGTTCGGCGGCCCAGGCTGCGTCGATCGGCGTTTCGGCGAGAATGGCGGTTAGCCGGTCGGGCGCCCCGGGTCGGCGAGCGCTGGCCAGCGGACCGAGCTCGGCGACGGGCCGGCCGCCGACGGTGATCGTGAAGTGTTCGCCCCGCTCGGCGCGGCGTAGGATGGCGCTGACCTCGTTTCGCAGCTCACGTTGCGCGATCTGGGCCACGATCTGAGCGTAGCAACTTTGCTACATAGTCTGACCACAGCTACTGATCGCTCAGGTCGACGACCTGCTCCTCGGGAACGCCATGGGCGATCGTAGGCCTGGGCCCAGCGCGAGCGCCTCAGGCGGCGTAACGCTGCGCGGTGCGCTCACGCGCCTTCGCCGCCTCGACCTCGCGGTTCTTGGGCGGCGCGGCCGTGGTCAGCTCGTCGAGCAACTCGATTGAGATCGCGGTCACGGCCGCGACCGCTTGGTCAAACGCGGCCGCGTTGGCCTGCGAGGGCTTGGTGCAGCCGCTGATCTTGCGCACGTACTGCAGCGCGGCGGCGCCGACCTCGGCCTCCGTCGCGGGCGGCTCGAAGTTGTGGAGGGTTTTGATGTTGCGACACATGCCCTCAGCCTACCGGGCCCACAGCGGCCGGTGGCGGGCCCCGAAACGTCTCCACAACGCACGAAGGGCGCCGTCGAAACGGCGCCCTTCGCAAAATGGCTGCATACCGCGTTGAGCACGTCACTACCGGTGGGACAAATCCCGGCGCTCTTCCACGGCGGTGTCTCGGGTTGGACTCCGCTAAGCGGGGTCAGCCTCGGACCTCCTAGCGGCCGGACACCTCCAGTGTCCCGCAAAGACTGTCAGACAATTTAGGACCACCTCCTTTCTCTGGTCTCCCCAGATTATCGAATCCGCCCGGCGGAATCGACAGCGACTTCTCGCGGGCCGCCACGAGGGGCAAAACGGGCTAGTCGACGAGTAGCCGCACGTCCCCCAGATGGACCTCGTCGCCGGGCCGCAACTGGCAGCGCCCGACGCTCTCCCCGTTGACCAGCGTGCCGTTGGTCGACTCCAGGTCCTGCAGCACCCACCGGCCGTCGCGGAACCTCAACCGCGCGTGTCGACGGGAGACGCTGAGATCGTCGAGCACGATGTCACAGACCGGATGGCGCCCGACGAGCAGCTCGTCGTGACCGCCGTCCCAGTCGAGCGCCAGCAGCGTCCGCGCGGTCGGCGCGCGGTTCGACTGGGCGGGCTCGGGTCCGAGCAGCGCGCGGCGGGCGTCGGTGGCCACGCGCGCCACCGTGGTCAACAACGACGGTCGGGCCGGCCCGGTCGGGAGGTCGCCGAGCAGCCCGGCGGGGTCGATCACGTGGCTGGCGCAGAGGACGTCGAGCCGGTGGGCAAGCGTGCTCTCGCTCAGCAACCCGTCCCCGTAGGCGGTATTGAGCGTCCGAGCGATGCAGTCGCGAAGCGATCCGTGACCCTCCACATCAACAGTCTCCCGCTCGCGCGCCGAGTTGTCCACCGGTCGCGCCCGTGGGCGTGCCGTCAGCGGGACCGCGGCGCGTATGGTCAACGCGTGACCACGCCGGCAGGGAGCCGATCGGTACGGCGGATGACGCTGCTGGCGCCCCTGCATGAACGGGACTTCGCGCTGCTCTGGACCGGGATGACGGTCTCGCTGCTGGGCGACGGGATCTACTTCGTGGCGATCGCCTGGCAGGTCTACGCCCTGTCCAACGCCCCTACCGCGCTGTCGGTCGTCGGCGTCGCCTGGACGCTGCCGACGGTCCTGTTCCTGTTGCTCGGCGGCGCCTTCAGCGACCGTCTCGAGCGCCGGCGGCTGCTGCTGATCTCCAGCCTCGTCGAGGCCGTCGCGATCGGGCTGATCGGCGTGCTGGCGGTGACCGGCGCGCTGCAGCTGTGGATGCTGCTGGTGCTCGTCGCCGTCTACGGCGCCGGGGAGGCGTTCTTCATGCCCGCGTTTGAGGCGATCGTCCCGACGCTGATCTCCGACGAGCACTTCACCGCCGCCAGCGCGCTGAGCCAGTTCGTCAGGCCGCTGGCCGTGCAACTGCTCGGACCGGCACTCGGCGGGGTGCTGGTCGCCCTGACCGGCGCCGGCCCGGCGTTCCTGGTCGACGCCGGGACGTTCGCGGTGTCAGTCGCGATGGTCCTGGCGATGCGCCGCGTGCCGAGCTCCGCGCCGCGGGCGGCCAGAGGGGTGCGCAGCGCGTTGCGCGAGATCGCGGACGGGTTTGCCTTCGTGCGCGCCAATCCGTGGCTGTGGGGGACCCTGATGGGCGCCTCGCTCAGCCTGCTCGCTTTCTACGGCCCGTTTTCGGTGCTGCTGCCCTATCTGGTCAAGAACCGACTGCACGGCGGCGGCGCGACGTTCGGGGCGATCCGCGCCGCGAGCGGCGTCGGCGCCATCCTCGGCGCGTTGGCGGTCGCGCGCACCGGTCTGCCGCGGCGCTTCATCATGTTCATGTTCGCGGCCTGGGCGGGGCAGGGGGCGATGCTGATCGGTTTCGCGGTCGCGACCGGCGCCTGGACGTTCGCGCTGATCTCGCTGCTCAGCGGAGTCCTCGGCGCCACCGCCAACGTCGTCTGGGGAACGTTGATGATGACGCTCGTCCCCAACGAGCTGCGCGGACGCGTGTCCAGCTTTGACTGGACCGTGTCGATCGGCCTGATCCCGCTCTCGTTCGCGATCACGGGACCGATCGCCCAGGCGCTGGGGGCCGAGACGACGCTCATCGGTGCCGGCGTGCTGGCGGCCGTGCTGATGCTCGCGTTCGTGTTCGTGCCCGGCGTTCGCGATCCCGAGCGCCGGTCGGCGCGGGGCCAGGAGCGGCGACTAAACGTCTGAGCCTGACTCGTCGGACCCGTCCGGCTCGTCGGGCTCGTCGGGCCCGTCCAGCTCGTCGAGCGCTTCGGGCTCGGCGTCGACGGATCCCTCGGGCGGCGGCAGGATGTCGGGCATCCCGGGCTCGTCGAGCACCGGAGCGGCGGTGGCCGCCTCGGACTCGACCACCAGCGCGACCGCTGAGACCTGGTCGTCGTCGCGGATGTTCATCACCTTGACGCCCTGCGAGGCTCGGCCGTAGCGGTTGATGCCGCGCACCGACGTGCGCTGAACCATCCCGTTCTGGGAGATGAACACGAGCTCCTGGTGCTCACGGACCACCAGCGCGCCGGCCAGCTGCCCCTTGTTCTCGGTCAGCGTGATCGTCTTGACGCCCATCGTGCCCCGTCCCTTGACCGGGTACTCGGGGATCGGGGTGCGCTTGCCGTAGCCGTTCTGGGTGACCACCAGCAGCTCATCGTCATCGCGAGCAACATCCATCGAGAGCACGGCATTGTTCTTCTGGGACACGTTCATCCCGCGCACGCCGCTGGTGTCGCGGCCCATGGCGCGGACGGCATCCTCGGCGAAGCGGGCGGCCTGACCGGAGCGCGACACCATGATGATGTCGTCGTGGCCGCTGGTCCGGCGCACCGCGATCAGCTCGTCGTCATCGCGGATGTTGATCGCGATGATGCCGTCGGCCTTGATCGGCGTGTTGTAGGCGAGGAACTCGGTCTTCTTGATCACGCCTTCGCGGGTGGCGAACACGAGGTACCTGCCCTCGGTGAAATCGCGCGTGGACAGCACCGATTGCACGCGCTCGCCCTCACGCAACGGCAGCAGGTTGACGAGCGCTCGGCCCTTGGCGGTGCGCGAGGCCTCGGGCAGTTCGTAAACCTTGAGCCGGTAGATCTTCCCGCGGTTGGTGAAGAACAGCAGGTAGTCGTGCGTCGAGGCCACGAACAGATGCTCGATGTAGTCATCGTCCTTCATGTCCATCCCGGTGACCCCGATGCCACCCCGGCGCTGCTGGCGGTACGTCGACAGGGGCAACGACTTGATGTACCCCGAGTGGGTGATCGAGACGACCATCTGCTGGTCGGCGATCAGATCCTCGATGTCGATCTCGCCCTCGGCGTGGGTGATCTCGGTGCGCCGCTCATCGCCATAGGCGGAGGCGATTTCGCTGAGCTCGTCCTTGATCAGGCTCTTCACCCGCTCCTCGTCGCCGAGGATCTCCCGCAGCTCCTTGATCCGCTCCACGAGATCAGCGTGCTCCTGCTTGATCTTGTCGGCCTCGAGCGCGGTCAGTCGGCTCAGGGTCAGCTGCAGAATCGCCTGGGCCTGCACGAGCGTCAGCTCGAAGCGCTCGATCAGTCCGTGGCGAGCCGTTTCGGAGTCGCGCGATGCGCGGATCAGCGCGATCACCTCGTCGAGGTTGCCCAGCGCGATCAGCAGCCCCTCAAGCACGTGGGCACGAGCCTCGGCGCGCCGCAGCTCGTACTGCGTGCGGCGCACGATGACCTCGCGCTGGTGATCGACGTAGTGGCCGATGACTTCGCGCAGCGACAGCGTGCGCGGGATGTTGTTGACCAGCGCAACCATGTTGACCCCGAACGTGGTCTGCATCGGGGTGTGCTTGTGCAACTTGTTGAGCACGACCTTGGGGATCGCGTCGCGCTTGAGTTCGATCACGAGCCGGATCCCGTGGCGATCGGACTCGTCGCGCAAATCGGAGATCTCAGGGATCTTCTTGTCGACCACCAGGTCGCGGATCTTCAGGATCAGGCCGCCGTCGCCGCCCTTGCGCACCTGGTAGGGCAGCTCGGTGACGATGATCGCCTCCTTGCCCTGGCCGATCGGCTCGATGTGGGCCTTGGCCTGCACGCGGACGCGGCCACGGCCGGTGGCGTAGGCGTCGCGGATCCCCTCGCGGCCCAGGATCGTGCCCGCGGTCGGGAAGTCCGGGCCCTTGATGTGCTTCATCAGGCCCTCGACATCGATCTCCGGATCGTCGATGTAGGCGATCGTCGCGCCGATCACTTCGCGCAGGTTGTGGGGCGGGATGTTCGTCGCCATGCCAACGGCGATCCCCGAGCTGCCGTTGACCAGCAGGTTGGGGAAGCGCGCCGGCAGCACCACCGGCTCGGTCCGCGTGCCGTCGTAGGTGGGGACGAAGTCGACCGTCTCGGCATCGATGTCGCGCAGCATCTCGGTGGCCAGCCGGTCCAGCCGCGCCTCCGTGTAGCGCATCGCCGCAGCCGAGTAGCCGTCGATGTTGCCGAAGTTCCCATGTCCGTCGACGAGCGGATAGCGCATCGAGAAGTCCTGGGCGAGGCGCACGAGCGTGTCGTAGATGGGGCTATCGCCGTGCGGATGGAACTTGCCCATCACCTCGCCGACGATCTGGGCGCACTTGACGTGCTTACGGTTGGGCTGCAGGCCCAGTTCGTTCATCACATGGAGCACCCGCCGGTGCACGGGCTTGAGCCCGTCGCGCACGTCGGGCAGCGCGCGCCCGACGATCACGGACATGGCGTAGTCCAGGTACGCCGACCGCATCTCCTCCTCGAGCCCGCGCGGCTCGATGTTGCCGCCGCCGATGGTGTCGATCGCTGACATCTATGAAACCTCCTAGACGTCGAGGTTGGTGACGAGGCGGGCGTTCTCTTCGATGAACGCGCGCCGGGGCTCGACCTGGTCGCCCATCAGCATCGAGAACACGAGGTCGGCCGACGCGGCGTCATCCATCGTGACCTTGACGAGCGTCCGGGTCGCCGGATCCATCGTGGTCTCCCGCAGCTCCTCGGCGTCCATCTCGCCCAGGCCCTTGAAGCGGTAGTACTCGATGCCTTTCTGGGCGATCGCGAGCACCTCGTCGTGCAGCTCCTCGAAGCTGCCGGCCTCGGTGGAGTTGTCGCCGAGCCGCACCGTGAACGGCGGTGTTCCGGTGAGGCTGTCAAGGTCGCGGTGCACGTCGGCCAACCGGTGGTACTCGTTGGCGTCCAACGCCGCCCGGCGAACGTGATGCGTGGTCGCCAGCCCGGTCTTGGCCTCGTGCGTGCGTACCACGAGCTCCTCCGGCCGCTCCTCGATCAGCTTCAGCTTGTACGCGTGGCCGTCGCCGTTGCCCTCGTCGTTGCCAACGTGGCGCAGCAGGCCGGGCACGTCGATGATCTGCTCCTCGAGCAGACGAGCCTGCTGCATGAACGAGACCACACCCTGGCCGTGCGCGGCGCGCAGCGCCGCCGCCCAGCCCTCGTACTGCTTGATCAGCCGCGACAGACGCTTCCAGCGCGCGTCGGTGAGCTTGAACGACTTGCCGTGGCGATCGGAGATCTCCAGCTTCTCGAACTTGTCGCCGAGCAGGATGTCCTCCAGGTCGGTCTCGCGCTCGATGTAACGGTGCTTCTGGCCGCGCGTGATCCGGTACAGCGGCGGCTTGGCGATGTACACGAAGCCGGCCTCAATCAGCGGCTGCATCTCGCGGAACAGGAGCGTCAGCGCGAGCGTGCGGATATGCGCGCCGTCGACGTCCGCGTCGGTCAGCAGCACCACCTTGTGATACCGCGCCCGGGTGATGTCGAACTCGTCACGCACCCCGGTGCCGATCGCCGTGATCAACGCTTGGATCTCGGTATTGCCGAGCACCTTGTCGATGCGGCTCTTCTCGACGTTGAGGATCTTTCCGCGCAGCGGGAGGATCGCCTGCGTGCTGCGATCCCGGGCGCTCACCGCCGAGCCCCCGACCGAATCGCCCTCGACCACGAACAGCTCGGCCAGCGACGGATCCTTGACCGAGCAGTCGGCGAGCTTGCCCGGCAGCGTCGAGTTCTCCAGCGCGGACTTGCGTCGGGTCAGATCACGCGCCTTGCGGGCCGCCGAGCGGGCCTGGGCAGCCGACACGGCCTTGCGGATCACGACGCGGGCCTCCTGGGGGTTCTCCTCAAGGAACTCGGTCAGTCGGGCGTAGACGACCGACTGCACGAAGCTCTGCATCCCGGGATTGCCGAGCTTGGTCTTCGTCTGACCCTCGAACTGGGGATCGGTGAGCTTGGCCGAGATGACCGCGGTCAGGCCCTCGCGCACGTCCTCGCCCGACAGATTGTCGTCCTTCTCGCGCAGCTCACCATGCTCGCGCGCGTAGCGGTTCAGCGCGCTGGTCAGCGCCGAGCGGAAGCCACTGAGGTGGGAGCCGCCCTCGATCGTGTTGATGTTGTTGGCAAACGAGAACACCGACTCCTGGTAGGAGGCGTTCCACTGCATCGCGACCTCGACGGCACCCTCGCCGCTCT
>JBPCPC010000272.1:0-12100 GCA_050999585.1 Solirubrobacteraceae bacterium
GAGCGATGGTGCTCGCCGCCGGCCTGGTCGTGGTGATCATCGTCGTCGCGCTGCTGATCCTGACCAGCTCCGGAGGCGGCTCCAGCAAGACGGCGGGGGCACAGCAGTCGCGCGCCACCAACGTGCCGGCCAGCCACCGCAGCAAGAGCAAGGTGGCGGCGGCCGTGAACCCGGCAGCGGTCACGGTCACGGTCCTCAACGGCACCTCGACGACCAATCTGGCCCACGACATCAGCTCCAAGCTGACGACCGCCGGCTACAAGCCGGGTACGATCGCGACCGCGACCAACCAGACGGTGAGCTCCACGATCGTCGCCTATCTGCCCAATGACCGCAGCGACGCGCTCGCCGTGGCCAAGTCGTTGAAGCTCGGGACCGGCTCGGTCCAGGCAGTCGACCAGTCAACCCGGACGGTCGCCTGCAACGGCAGCTCGACGGCGTGTTCGGCCCAGGTCGTGGTGACCGTCGGGACCGACCTGGCGTCCAACGGTTAGTCCGTCTCCCCCCTTCATCGGAAAAGAGGATCGTCATGCAGGATCTCCTCAAGCTACCCCCGCGCACGAGCAAGCCCCGCCAGACCGGTATCACCCACGTCCTCGACTCGGGCCTGTCGGTCGCCGGGGTTGACGGGATGGTGGAGGTCGCCGGCGACTTCATCGACCTCGTCAAGCTCGGTTGGGGCACGGCCGTGGTCACCGGGAACCTGCAGGCCAAGCTCGCCCGCTATCGCGAGGCCGGGATCCCGGTGATGTTCGGCGGCACGCTGACCGAGCTGGCCATCGCCCAGGACCGTCTCGACGGGCTCGTCGCCCGCTTGCACGAGCTCGACGTCGATCACATCGAGATCTCCGACGGCACGATCAACCTCGATCACGACCGCAAGCTTGAGCTGATCTCGACGTTGGCGCAGGAGTTCACGGTGCTCTCGGAAGTCGGCTCCAAGGACAACACCCGGATCATGGCCCCGTACCGCTGGGTCGAGCAGATCCAGTCAGAGCTCGAGGCCGGCGCTTGGAAGGTGATCGCCTAGGCGCGGGAGAGCGGCAGCGTCGGCATCTTCCGCCACGACGGCGAGGTCCGGATGGGGCTGATCGATGAGATCCTGCACGCCGTCGACGGGGAGAAGATTCTGTTCGAGGCGCCGCGCAAGGACCAGCAGGTGTGGTTCGTGCGTCGGCTCGGACCCGACGTCAACCTCGGCAACATCGCGCCCGAGGAGACGCTGTCGCTGGAGACGATCCGGGTCGGGCTGCGGGCGGACACGGCGGTCGCGCACCCCGATGACGAGGAATAGCCTCGGCGGCGTCCTGCTCGCCCGCCACGGCGAGACCAACGACAACCTTCCGCCGCTGCGCTTCCAGGGCTTCACCGACACGCCGCTGAACGCCACCGGTCGCCGCCAGGCCTTCGAGCTGGCCGGAAAGGTCGCCGCCCGGGAAGCGCCGATCGCGTCGCTGTGGGCCTCTGACCTGATCCGCGCGCGCGAGACCGCGGAGATCGTCGGAGCGGCGATCGGGCTCCGGCCGTTGCTGGACTGGCGCCTGCGCGAGGGGTGGCGCGGCCGCTGGGAGGGACACGAGTTTCAGGAGATCGAGCGCGACGAGCCCGAGCGCTACGGCGCCTGGATGCGCGGCGGGGCCGAGTTCCGCTTCCCGGACGGCGAGTCGCTGCTTGAGCAGCAGCAGCGCGTCACCGCGGCGCTGCAGGACATCCACCGCCGTGGACCGCTGCCGGCCTTGGCCGTCTGCCACGGCGGCAGCATCCGCGTGATGCTGTGCGCCGGCGATCCGCGTGGGCTGGATGCCTTTCACGAGTTCACGGTGCCCAACGTGGCGGTGGTCACGCTGTGAGGCGGCTGCCGGTCGCGGCGTTCGTCGCGCTGGTGATCGCCACCGTCGCGGCGTTCTTCGTCACGCAGCACCTGAAGGTGACGACGCCGCTGATCCAAGGCTCGCCGTCGCCGCGCCCGGCGGCCTTCAATCCGGTTGACGGGAAAATCTGCCGGCTGCGCAATCACGCCGGCGTGCGGGTGCCGGTCAACTTCAAGCGGATGCAGATCTCGTTCTATCTGCAGCACCGGGCTGACGACGTCGACGTCTACATCGTCGACCAGGACCAGGCGATCGTGGACACGCTCGCCTCCGGGCGCCACATGGCGATCGACCGGCGCAGCCGGTTCACCTGGGACGGCCGCGAGACCAGCGGCACGATCGCTCCTGACGGCAGCTACTACATCCGCGTGTCGCTGGTCCACCAGGGACGCTCGTTCTTGATCTCCAACCCCAGCGGCGCCGCCACCGTCACCGTCGAGCGCCACGCACCGCGGCTCACCGTGACCCGGGTGACCACGGCGGGCGGTGCGTCTCCGGCGGTGATCCCGCAGGCGGCCGGCTCCGAGGTGAGGATCCACTTCGCCGGCGCGGGCGTCCGCCGCCCGCGGGTGCTCGTCTACCGGACCGACCTGCCCTCGGGGCCGGTCCTGGTCAAGAGCTTCAACGCCACCTCCAAGCAGGGTCAGAGCCTGTGGAACGGGACGCTCAAGGACGGCGCGCCCGCGCCCCAGGGCACCTACCTCGTGGGTTTGACGCTGACCGACCAGGCCTGCAACACCGCCCGCTTCCCGCTGAGGATGCCGCCCGCTCCCGGTGTGACCCCGCACGCGGGCGTGACCGTGCGCTACCTGGCGGCGCAGCCGCCCGTGGGCGCCGTGGCCCCCGGCAGCGATGCCGTCGTCGGGGTCGACGCCGGCCGCCACCGCTATGCCTGGGCGCTGCGACGCGCCGGCGCGCAGCCGGTGCTGCGCTCGGGCCGCTCCTCGGCCTATGCGCTCAGCGTGCCGCTGCCGGCCGGCGGGCCGGGGCTCTACGAGCTGGCGCTGCGCTGGGGTGGGCACCGGACGGTCGTGCCGCTGGTGGCTGGGGAGGGGAGCTCCGCCCGCGCCCGCCCGCGTGGCTCAGGGCGGGGACGGGTGCTGGTCGTGCTGCCCGCCCTCACCTGGCAGGGCGAGAACCCCGTCGACGACGACTACGACGGGATGCCGAACACGCTGACCGCGGGGCAACCGATCCGGCTGCTGCGACCTTTGGTCAACGGGCTGCCGGCCGGGTTCGCCGACGAGGCGGCGCTGGTGGCCCATCTGCGCCGGGCGCGACTGAAGTTCGACCTGACCACGGACCTCGGTCTGCTGTTGGGGGGCGGCCCGCCGCTGCAGGACTTCTCCGGGGTGGTGCTGGCCGGGTCTGAGCGATGGCTTCCCGACTCGCTGGGCTCCTCCCTGAGCACGTTCGTGGAGGGCGGCGGCCACGTGCTCTCGCTGGGGATCGACTCCCTGCGTCGCTCGGTGACCGTGGCCGGCGGACAGGCGATGGATCCCAGCGCGCCGCGCGCCAGCGATTTCCTGCTCGCCCGCCCGGGGCCGGTCGTCCTCGCCCACGGGTCGCTGATCCTGGTCGATAAGGACGGTTTGCGCATCTTCTCCGGCACCTCGGGTGCGCTGCGCGGCTACCGCTCCTATCAGCCGACCGGCTCGGTCAGCGCCCCGGCCAGGATCCTGTCCGCCGCCGGCGTCAGCAACGGTCAGCCCAGCATCGTCGGCTACCGGCTCGGCCGCGGCACCGTCGTCGACATCGGGCTGCCCGGATTCGGCTCCAGCCTGAGGCGGAACCTGGACGCCCAGGAGCTGTTGGGCCGGGTCTGGCAGCTGTTGGGAAGCTGACCCGGCGGCGCCCGTCGCCGCTCGCCGCCGCTACGGGAAGCTGGGGCGCGGCAGCCCGAAGTGGTCTCGCAGCGTGGTCCCCCGGTATTCGGTGCGGGCGATGCCGCGGCGCTGCAGGATCGGCACGACGTGGTCAACCAACGTGGTCAGCTCACTGGGCAGGACGTTGGGCATCAGCGTGAACCCGTCGCACGCCCCCGCCTTGAACCATTGCTCGATCAGATCGGCCAGCTGCTCGGGGGTGCCGGTGAAATCCAGCCCGCCAGGGAGCGCGGAGAGCGTCTGGGCGACCGCGCGGAACGTCGTCGACTGTTCGGCCGCCAGCCGGTAGATCGAGGCCCCGAAGCTGGTCTTGGGCGCTGAGTCCAGCAGTTCGGGCGGGAACGGCGCGTCGGGATCGATCGTCGTGTAGTCCAGACCGGCCAGGTTGGCCAGGTTGCGCCAGCGAAACTCGCCGCTGGCGGCGGCCTCCAGCTCTTCGCGCCGTGCCTCGGCCTCGGCCTCGGTCCCGCCGAGCAGGAAGGAGAGGCCGGGCAGCACGCGTACTTGCTCGGGGTCGCGACCGTTATCGGCCGCCAGAGCCCGCAGCCGGGTGCGGAACTCGATCCCGGAATCGATGTCGCGCAGCGGCGTGAACACACCGTCGGCGTACTTCGCCGCCAGCGCGATCCCCGGTGGCGACGAGCCGGCCTGCGCGAGGAACGGGTGGCCCTGGGGGGAGCGCGGAAACGGCAGGTAGCCCGCGACGTCGAAGAACTCGCCGCGGTGGCGCGGCGGATGCAGCTTCGCCGGATCGGCCCACATGCCGGTCTGCTTGGAACCGACTAGGGCGTCGTCCTCCCATCCATCCCAGAGCGCAAGGACGATCGAGACGAACTCGTCGGCGCGGGCGTAGCGGTCGGCCCGCGGCGGATGTGGCTGATCGCCGAAGTTCCCGGCGGCGGCCGGTTCGACGGTGGTGACGATGTTCCAGCCCGCCCGTCCGTGGCTGAGGAAGTCCAGCGTGGCGATCCTGCGCGCCACCTCCCAGGGGAAGTTGTAGGTGGTCGAGACGGTCGCGATCAGACCGACCTGCTCGGTGGCGGTCGCGACCGCGGCCAGCAGCTGGACGGGGTCGAGCGAGGTCCGTGGCAGGTACTCCGAGCGGAACTCGGCGTCCCCGGGGCTGTCGGGCAGGAAGATCGACTCGATCACCCCCCGCTCCGCGGTCCGCGCCAGCTCGATGTAGTACCCGACGTCGAGCACCGACGCCGGGTCGGCGGGCGAGACCTTCCAGGCGGACTCGTGGTAGCCCGAGTTGCGTAGGTACGCGTTCAGGTTCAGGAAGCGACGCGGCACGCGGCGGATCAGCTGCCGTACGCGGCGGTGAACCGCCGCCGCGTGAACTGAGGGTGCTCGAGCTCATCGACCATCGCCGCGGCCAGGTCACCGGAGGCGATCGCGCTGTGGCCGGCGGCGTCGGTGGCCGGATGGTCATCGCCGCGGATGATGTAGCCGCCGCGCTTCTCACCCGGTCTCAGGTCGGCCGGGGGCGGGCTGAGGTAGGTCCAGTCCAGCGTCTCCGGGGTCGCCCTCAGCAGCGCCAGCGCCTCGGCGCCGGCCAGCGCCTCGGTCCGGTACTCCTCGGGGAAGCCGGGCTGGTCGACCAGCCGATCGCCGCTGCTGTTCAGCAGGCTGCCCCCGCCGCCCATCATCGCCAGCCGCGGCACGCCGGCAGCGGGCAGCGCCTCGATCAGCGTCTGGGTCGCGCGCGGAATCACGCTGCGCTCGCTGCCGCTGCGGTCGGTGACCGATAGCACGGCCACGTCGTGGCCGGCGATCGCCGCGGCGAGCGACTCGGAGTCGGTCGCGTCCGCCACCACCCCGGTCATACCCGCCAGCGCGGCCAGCTTCTCGGCGTCGCGCCCGACCGCCGTCACCTCGTGACCGCGGGCGAGCGCCTCGCGGGCGATCGCGCCTCCCAGCCACCCGGTTGCTCCGATCACGGCGAGCTTCACCGCGCGAATTCTCGCACGCCTGCGGGGTTAGCCCGCGTGTGCCCGGATCAGCCCGTCGATCAGCGCGCTGAGCCCGACGTCGTAGGCGTCGCGGTCGCGGGCCGGCGCCCAGTGCGGCGCCAGTGAGGCGAGCGCCGGCAGCAGCTTGGGGTCGACGCTCGTCAGCACCTGCACCACGAACGGGATCCGGCCCAGTGCCGCGGTGCGTTCGATCCCGCGCCGCGTGATCAGCTCGCCGACGGTGAACTGCCAGATCGCCCGGTACCCCTCCGCGGCTTCGGGCCGGCTCAGCCCGCAGGCGATCAACCCGGCCGCGATCTCCTCCACCACCCAGAGGATCGACGGCGCGATCAGGTCGCCCTGAGCGAGCACGTCAACCACCCAGCCGTGCTCAGCCAGACCGTCGTGCATCGCCCGGCACGCCTGCTGGACCCGCCGGCGCGGATCGCGCGCGAAGCGGGGACGCGGGACCTCCCCGGCCAGCCGGTCCAGCAGCAGGACCAACAGCTCGTCCTTGTCGCGCACGTGGCGGTAGATCGCCATCGGCGAGCTGCCGAGCTCCCGGGCGACCAGCCGCATCGTCAGCGCATCGATGCCGTCGCGCTCGACGATCAAGCGTGCCGCGCTGATGATCGCTTCGCGGGACAGCCGGGCGGGCCGGCCGCGACGCCGCTGGGGTGGGGGCTCAGGCAAGCAGCGGCATTCAAGCAGCGGCGCTCATGCCGTGGCCGCGGGCGCGTCGCCATTCACGCGGTGGCCGCGGACGCGTCGGCGTTTACGCGGTGGCCGCGGACGTGTCGGCGGGCGTTGGCTCGGGCGCCGGGCGGTAGGTCCCGAAGTGCCACTGGTTGCCCTCCGGATCCAGCGCCGCGTAGTCGCGGGAGCCGTAGTCGGTGTCAAACGGCTCGGTGATGATCTTCGCTCCGGCCCCGCGCGCCCGGCGGCAGTGCTCGTCGGCGTCGTTCACCGCGACATAGATCCAGCCCGTTCCGGCCCGGCGCCCCAGCCGCGGGTCGTCGCGATCAGAGCCGAGCATCAGAATGCTCGCGCCGAGACTGAGCTCGGCGTGCGCGATCGTCCCGTCGGGGTTGACGATCCGCTCGTGCTCGGCGAAGCCGAACGCCTGCTGCAGGAAGTCCATCGCCGCCGGCGCGTCGGTGAAGCGCATCAGGGGGTAGAGGGTGGGTGCGTCGCTGCTCATGGGAGGGGCTCCTTGACGAGAGTTTGTGTACGCGTACGCAAACTAACCGTCGCGATTCGGGATGTCAAGCCCAGCTGCTCGGGTTTGGTGCCGGCCGGCGGCTCACACCGCAGGCGACCAAGGGCCGCGCCGAAACACAGCAGCGGCCGGGTCGGCCACCGCAACACGATCGTCGTCGCGCGGCCGTCGTCGCGCTTGACCCCGGGCGAGTGCAGGCTGTCCTGCGCGACCCCAGTCACGCCCAGCCACTCGCGACATCTACTCACGAACTTCCCGAACGCGACCCTAGCCCTCGGTCTCCAGCAGCTGATCCAGCGTCCGACCTGTCGTAACCGACTCCGGCCGCTCCGCGGCGATGTCCGATCCCGGCCGCGCCCCGTCGTCGCGACGCTTGATCAGCAGCCACTGGGGCTTGTCGGCACGCCGCGTCCGCTGCAGCGCGAAGCCGCCCGTCAGCTTCTCCCCGTGCAGCACGAACACCGCATGGCCGCGCTCGAGCGCCTCGGGCCACGGAACGCGACCGCCCTGCTCATAGGTGCCGCGATCCCACACGATCACGCCCCGCGATCCCCCGCCGCCCTCGTAGTCGTTGTGCTCCAGCGAGTGGTCGGGAACCTGGACGGCGAAGCGCTTGACCGCCGGGTCCAGCGACGGGCCCTTGGGGACCGCCCAGGAGCGCATCACGGCGTCGACCTCGAGCCGGAAGTCGAAGTGGTGCGCGGTCGCCGCGTGCTCCTGCACCACGAACACCCCGGCCGGGACCCCGCGGATGGCGAACTGCTCGTGTTCCTCGGCCGGGACCGCCTCAAGCTCGGCATGCGGACCGAGCAGCTCGACGAGCTCGTCGACCGCGGACCGCGTTCCCTCAGCGTGCACGCGCGTGAGCGTGTCGCCATCCACCCCGTCGGCGCGGACCCAGCCGAGCACGCTCAGCTCGTGAGCCCGGGCCAGCGTCGCGTCACGCAGGTCGGCTCCCGCGGCCGACGCGCGCACCGCGTACTGCGCTTTGGGCTTGCGAGCGGCGATCGCGCGATCGTAACGCGCCGTACTCAGCGGTCGTAGGTGGCAATCACCCGCAGCGACAGCCCGGTGAGCAGCACCACCATCCCCAAGATCACCCCGACGCAGACCAGCAGCTGTCCCGTGACCCAGCCGTCGATCACCAGCGCTCGCACGCCGACGATCACGTAGCTGATCGGATTGACGTGCGCGAGCGTGTTCATCAGCGGCGACAGCCGGTCAAACGGCACGAAGTTCGGGGTGAGGAACAGGAGCGGGAAGAACAGCAGGAAGCTGGACTGGGTCGCCTGGACGTTGCGCGTGCGCAATGCGACGAGGATCCCGAAGCCCGCGTAGGCGACGCCGAACATGCCCGACAGCGCCACGATCACGATCGCCCCGGGCACGCCACTGTGGATGCGCGCGCCGAGCGCCAGCCCCGCCAGCAGCACCAGTGTGGAGGTGGCCACGCCGCGCACCAGGTCGGCGGCCAGGCGGCCGAAGATGATCGACGAGCGCCGGATCGGCGCGACCAGCAGCTTGTCGAAGTACCCGAGGTCGATCTCAGTCACCAGGGCCAACCCGGAGGTCGCGGTGGCGGTGGCGAACAGCAGCGACACCGGGAGCTGGAACGCAACGTAGCCCTGACCCTTGAGAAATGGCGTCGTGCTCGGGAACGTCTTGGAGACCTGGCCGATGTTCACCACCAGGAAGAACAGGGGGATGAAGAGGACCGGGATCGTCGCCTCGGGCATCCGCACCACCTCGCGCACCGCGCGCCGTCCCAGCAGCACCACATCACTCATCGCTGCACCGTCCCCTCGCCATCGCCATCGGTCTGATCGGCGCCCTCCAGCCGGCGCCCGGTCGCCTGCAGGAACACGTCGTCCAGCGACGGGCGCGCGACTGAGACCGACTGCATCTCGATCTGCGCCCGGTCCAGCCGGCGGACGATCTCAGCCACCGACCCAGCGCCGTCGGACACGTACAGCGTGAGACCGCCGGGCTCGGCCTGCGTGCGCTCCAGCCCCGGCAGATCGCGCAGCGCCGACTCGGTGGCCGTCACCTGCGCATCATCCACCGACAGCGAGACCGCGTCGTGGCCGAGCTGTGCCTTGAGCTCGGAGGGCGTGCCCTGGGCGACGAGCAGGCCGCCGTCGATGATTGCCAGGCGATCGCACAGCTGGTCGGCTTCCTCCAGGTACTGGGTGGTGAGGAACACGGTCGCACCGCCGGCGTTGATGCGCCGCACCTCCTCCCAGATCGTCAGCCGCGAGGCCGGATCTAAACCGGTTGTGGGCTCGTCGAGGAACAGCACGTCGGGGGCGTGGACGAGCGCGCTAGCCAGGTCCAGCCGGCGCTTCATCCCCCCGGAATACGTCTTGCACCGCCGGTCGGCGGCCTCGGTGAGCCCGACCAGTTCAAGCAGCTCGGTGGTGCGGTCGCGGCCGGCCCGCCCGGCGATCCCGTACAGCCCGCACTGCAGCTCCAGCAGCTCGCGGCCGCTCTGCATCGGATCCAGTCCGATCTCCTGCAGCGCGACTCCGATCCGCCGGCGCACCGCGGCGGCGTCGGCGACGACGTCAAGTCCGACGACATGTGCGGTGCCGGCGGTCGGCGGCAGTAGCGTGCACAACATCCTCACGATCGTGGTCTTGCCGGCGCCGTTGGGGCCGAGGAAGCCGAACACCTGCCCGGCGGCGATCGTCAGGTCGATGTCGCGCACGGCCTCGATCCCGCCCTTGAACGAGCGGCGCAGGCCGCGGGCGACGATCGCGGCGTCGGGCGAAGCGGGGATGGTCATCGGCGCAGGGTGAGATCGATTCGCGGGCGGGAACTCATCGGAGAGCGTCACGCTAGCCCGCTGCTCGGACTGCGTCTTGGACAAATGGGTGCTTGACATGCCGTCAGTCAAACGGGCCGGCGCGCCGTTGTCTTCTCCAAACGTGCGCTGTGCCCGGACGAGCCGTACCGTTGTCCGCCGATGACCGCCTACCTGAAGCGCCTGGTGTCGTCGCTGGCCGCCTATCAGCTCGCCGACGTCGTCTCCAAGCTGATCGCGGTGGTGCTGCTGCCGGTGTACACCCGCTACATCGACCCCGCCGGCTACGGCGTCGTCGAGCTGCTCGCCAACGGCGTGATCCTGGTCAGCATCATCGTGCGCTTCGGAATCATCGAAGCGTTCCTGCGCTTCTACTTCAACGACTCAGACCTCGAGCGGCGCGATGCGCTCGCGCGCCGCTCGGTCGGCTTCCTGCTGGTCGCCACCACGATCGCCGCCGTGGCCCTGGCGCTGGCGGCGGCGCCGCTGAGCTGGGTCGTGCTCAGCCACCGCGATCCGACCACGTTCCGGGTCGCCGTGCTCGGGCGGTGGGCGTTCACCAACCTCGAGCTGGCCTACGGCCTGCTGCGCGTCGACGAGCGTCTGAAGCTGTACGCGATCGCGTCGCTGAGCAACGTGCTGCTGACGATCGCCGCCTCGGTCGTGCTGGTCGTGGGTGAGCACGACGGCGCGCGCGGCCTGCTGCTGGGCAACTACGGCGCGTCGACGGTCGTACTGCTCGGGCTGTGGTTCAAGCTGCGTCATCGTCTCGCCCCGCGAACCCGACCCCGCCCGACGGAGCGCATGTCGGTGCTGCTGCGCTTCGGGCTGCCGACCGTGCCTGCGGAGGCGTCGGTGTATCTGCTCAGCATCGTCGACCGCTACTACATCTTTCATGACCGCAGCCAGCGCCTCGCCGGGCTGTACTCGATCGCGATCAAGCTCGCCGGGGCGGTCGCATTCATCGTGCGCGCGTTCCAGTATGCGTGGCCTCCGCTGGCTTACTCGGTCGCCGACGACGTGCAGGCCGGCCGGCTCTACGGGCTGGTGACCACGTACTACCTGCTGGTCTCGGGCTGGGTGGTGGCCGCGCTCGCGCTCGAGGGCCGCTGGATCCTGCGGCTACTGGCGGCGCCGTCGTTCTTCGGTGCCTACCGGGCGCTGCCGTGGGTGGCACTCGGCTGGGCGCTGTACGGACTGTGGGTGGTGTTCCTGACGATCGCCGGCCGGGCGAAGGTGACGGCGCGCAACTTCCCCGCGTCCCTGGTCGGGTTGGCCGCCAACGTGATCCTGCTGCTGCTGCTGGTCCCGCCGCTGGGCCTGGCCGGGGCCGGCATCGCACTGTGTGGCGCGTATGTGTTCATGCTGGGCTTCATGCATCTGCTCACGCGGCGCCAATTCGCGGTCCGGTTTGAGTGGGGCCGGCTCGCGCAGCTGGCCGGGGTGATCGGCGGCCTGGCCGCCGCCGGCGACCTGATCCTGCCCACCCATGGGGCGATTGGCTTCGTCTCGCGTGCGCTCGTGGTGGCGGCGATCGGCCCGGCGCTGCTCGGCGTCGGCTTCGTGCACGCCGCCGAGCTGCGCCAGGGGCGCGAGCTCGTGGCGCGACTGCGCCGCCGGCCCGGGCCATGAGCCGCCCTGCGGTCAGCGTGGTGATGCCGTTCGCCGGCTCGCTCGCCGAGGCGCAGGCCGCGCTGGCCGGACTGCGCACGCTTCGCGTCGGCCCCGAGGACGAGCTGATCCTGGTTGACAACGCCGGGGTCGGGCCCGCGGCCGACGGTGTGCGGGTGATCGCCGCCACCGCCGAGCGCTCACCGGCCCATGCCCGCAACGCCGGCGCCCGGCAGGCCCGCAACGAGTGGATCCTGTTCCTCGACGCCGATACCGAGGCTCCCGGCGATCTGCTCGAGCGATACTTCGCCGCGCCGATCGCCGACGGGGTGGGAGCGCTGGCGGGCGCGGTGATTCCGGCACCCGGGGCGACGAGCCTCGCCGCCCGCTACGGAGCGGCCCGGGGCTTCCTCGGCCAGGACGCCCACCTCGCGCATCCCTATCTGCCGCGGGCGGTGGCTGCCAACCTGCTCGTCCGCCGGGTCGCGTTTGAGCAGATCGGCGGCTTCTTCGAAGGGGTCCGGGCGGCCGAGGACACCGATTTCAGCTGGCGGCTGCAGCGCGCGGGATGGCAGCTTCAGGGGTGCGCGTCGGCCTCCGTCGAGCATCGCTATCGCACCACCGTCCGCGCGCTGCGGCGCCAGTGGCGCGGGTACGCGGCCGGCCGCGCGTGGCTGGCGCGCCGCTATGACGGCTTCGCCCCCGAGCCCGCGCTGCGCCGGGCGACATCACGAGCGCTGCGGCGGCGGGGCGCC
>JBPCPC010000282.1:0-5076 GCA_050999585.1 Solirubrobacteraceae bacterium
TCGTGGCGGCTATCAGCAGCGTCGCGCAGCCCACGATCGCACCGACATCGGCGGCCGTCGTGGCGAGCTCGAACAGCGGGTGCATGCGCGCGATCAGGTACACGCCGGCGGTCACCATCGTGGCGGCGTGGATCAGCGCCGAGACCGGCGTCGGGCCCTCCATCGCGTCGGGGAGCCACGTGTGCAGCGGCACCTGGGCGGACTTGGCGAACGCGCCGACGAGTAGCAGCAGGCAGCCGGCGACCAGATCGGTGCTGTTGTGGTGGAACACGTGCGGAATTGCATCGAACGTCTTGAGGAAGTCGACGGTGCCGGTGTGGCGGAAGATGAAGAACGTCCCCAGGACGAGTCCGACGTCGCCCACCGTGTTGATCACGAACGCCTTGATCCCGGCGGTGGTCGCGGTGCTGCGCCGGTACCAGAACGAGATCAGCAGATACGAGGCGGCCCCCACGAACGCCCAGCCGACGATCAGCAGTACGAAGTTGCCGGCCAGCACCAGCAGCAGCATCGAGAACACGAAGTAGTTCAGGTAGGCGAAAAAGCGTGAGTAGCCGCGATCGGACTTCAGGTACGCGATCGAGTAGACATGGATCAGCGTCGAGACCCCGGACACGACGAGCGCCATGAAGATCGACAGCGGGTCGACGAGGATCGACAGCTTGGCGCCCTGAAGGCCGGCGGTGGCGGCGTAGTTCCACAGCGACGAGGTCAGCTCGCGATGGGTCTCGGCATCGCCCAGCACCGAGATCAGCGCGCCCACCGCCGAGGCGAACGACAGCGCGATCGCCAGCGAGCCGAGCCAGCCGGCGGCCGCGCCGAGGCGCCGGTAGCCGAGGCCGATGACAATCGTCCCCAGCAACGGGAACAGCAGGATCAGCCAGCCGAAGGTCGTGGCGCTCACTCAGAGCACCGGTCCTTACGCGCGTCGGTCATCCGCGCAGCTCGTTGAGGTCATCGACGTTGACGGCCATCTGGCGACGGTAGATGGCGACGATCAGGCCTAGTCCAACCGTCACCTCGCAGGCGGCCACGACCATCACGATCAGGGCGAACACCTGCCCGTCCTCGTGACCCCACATGCGGCTGAACGCCACCAGCGCCAGGTTGGCGGCGTTGAGCATCAGCTCCAGACAGAGCAGGATCACCAGCGGGTTGGGGCGGATCAGCACGCCGATCGCACCGATGCAGAAGATGATCGCCGAGACGACGAGGTACCAGCCGATGTCCACTACCAGCCGCCCTCCGAGACGTGGGTCACGGGCTCGGGCTCAGGCTCGGAGTCGGGGCTCGGAGCGGCGTCTGAGCCGCGATGCACGCCGGCGGTCTCGGCCATCGTGCCGGTGTAGAACCCGCGGGCCGGGTGATACCGCGCCTCGAGCGCCTCGTCGGGCTCCTCCAGCCCGCGGCGGCGGCGAGCCAGCACGACCGCGCCGATGGCCGCCACCAGCAGCAGCAGCGAGGCGATCTCAAACGGAAACAGATAGGTAGTCAGAAACTGCGTGCCGATCTGGCGCGGGCTGCCGAAGCCGGCGACGTACGGCGCGCCGCGGCTGTTGATGCCCTTCAGCGCGGTGCCGAGCAGCGCGATGCAGAGCTCGATCGCCAGCGCCAGCCCGAACACCGGACCCAGCACCTTGAGTGCCCCGCCGGGGCTGTGCAGCGGCTCGTCAGAGCCGCCGATGTAGGCGACCACGAACACGTAGAGCACCATCACCGCGCCGGCATACACGACCACCTGGGCGGCGGCCACGAACTCGGCGCTCAACAGCAGGAACAGCGCCGCCAGCGAGATCAGGTGCCCGACGAGCGCGAGCACGTTGTAGAACGGGTTGCGCAGCATGACGACTCCGACCGCGCCGGTGATGGCGCCGATCGATGCAATGAAGAACAGGACCGCGGACATGACGGTGGCGGGGCCTATTCCCCCTCGCGCCGCAGTGGCGTGCGCTCGATCGCCTCGGCCAGCAGCATCTCCTTGGTGAAGATCAGGTCCGAGCGGGTGTAGTCCGACATCTCGTAATCGTGGCCCATCGTGATCGCGTCAAACGGGCACGCGACCTCGCAGTACCCGCAGAAGATGCAGCGACTCAAGTTGATCTCATAGACGGCGGCGTAGCGCTCGCCCGCCGAGACGCGGTTCTCGGGAGTGTTCTCGGCCGCGACCACGCGAATACAGTCGGCCGGGCAGGCGGCCGCGCACAGCGAGCAGCCGACGCACTTCTCCAGGCCGGTGTCCTCGAAGCGGTGCAGCTTGTGGCGCCCGCGGAAGCGCGGGTAGACGGGTGTCTTCTCCTCGGGGTACTGGATCGTCGTCGGTCCCTCGACTATCCGTGCGAACGTCGTCTTCAGTCCGCGCAGCGTCTCGCCGAACACGCGGTACGCTCCGCGCGCGGCACCGCCGCCGGGAGCGCGGATGACCTCGATCACATCGGCACTGGGGTCATAGGGCGTCATGCGTCACCTCGGGTCGGTTCGGCCGCGGTCATCCGACCACCAGGATCGCGGTCACCAGCAGGTTCAGGGTCGCCAGCGGCAGCAGGATCTTCCAGCCGAAGGACATCAGCTGGTCATAGCGCAGCCGCGGCAGCGTGGCTCGCACCCAGATGAAGAACGTGATTACCAGCATCATCTTGGCCAGCACGACGAACGGGTCCACCCAGCCGGGGGGGTGGATCCCGAACGGCAGCAGCCAGCCGCCGAAGAACAGCGTCACCGCGATTCCTGAGACGACGATCATGTTCGTGTACTCGGCGAACAGGTAGGCGACGAACGCCGTGCCGCCGTACTCGGTGAAGTAGCCGCCGACCAGTTCAGCGTCGGCCTCGACGAGGTCAAACGGGGCACGGTTGGTCTCGGCGAACGACGCCGTCATGAAGATCAGAAAGCCCGCGAACTGAGGGATGAAGTACCACAGGCCCGCCTGGGCGTGGACGATCCCGGTCAGCGACAGCGTCCCCGCGGTGATCAGCACGCCGACCAGCGCCAGCCCCTGGGAGACCTCGTAGGAGATCAGCTGCGCGGCGCCACGCATCGCCCCCAGGAACGAGTACTTCGAGCCTGACGCACAGCCGCCGAGCATGATCCCGTAGAACGAGATGCCGCCAAATGCGAACACGTAGAGCGGCCCAATCGAGACGTCGATCCCGTACAGGCCGACACGCTGGCCGAACACATGCTGGACGTTGCCGAACGGGACCAGTGCCAGCGACGAGACCGCGGTCAGGATCGCGATCATCGGGGCGATCCGGAACAGGGTCCCGACCGAGGTGGTCGGGCGAAACGGCTCCTTGACGGCGAACTTGACGATCTCAGCCAGCGGCTGCATGAGCCCGAACGGGCCGACCCGGTTGGTGCCGTAGCGGCCCTGGAAACGTCCGAGCAGCTTGCGTTCGTAGACGATGATGATCGGCAGCACCGCGAAGATCACGCCAAAGATCAACAGCGCCGTGACGATCTGCACCCACCATGGCTCAAAGTAGGTGACCAGCCCGAAGACGCTCATGCCTTGCGGACCTCGATCAGCGGCTCGGTCAGCAGATTGGCCGAGTCGGCGGAGATCCCGTCGGCGAGGAACGCACTGCCGACCGGGACGCCGGTGCGGACCGCCGCGGTGCCGGCCAGCCGCGTGCCGTTGCTCTGAACCTCGACGGCGTCGCCGTTGACGATCCCGAGCCGGCGCGCATCCTCGGGGGACAGCTCCACCTGCTGGTGAGCGATCAGGTATTTCAACGCCGGCGACACGTCGACCTCGGAGGCGGCCCAGATCGATCGGTAGGTGCCGCGGCGCAGCGCTCCGTTGGCGGGCAGCGGCGAAGCGCGGTGAGCGACGGTGGGCAGGCCGATCGATATCTGCCCGCCCTGCGTCACCGAACGACCCTGGGGGCGCTCGGGCCAGCGCAGGCCGTGGCCGGCGAGCGCGTCCAGCGTGATCCCCTCGTACATCGGCGCGGCCGCCACCAGCTGCTCGAAGGCGTCGGCGCTGCGCGCGATCCCGAGGTCCAGGCCGCACCGGAAAGCCAGCTCGGTCAGGGTCGCCCAGCCGGAGCGAACCTCGCCGGGGTGGGCGATCGCGATCCGCAGCCGCTGCAGGCGACCGTCCGGGTGCACCACGGTTCCGTCCTTCTCGGCGTGTGACTCGGCGGGGAAGATCACGTTGGCGTGCTCGCTCAGGCCCTCGGTGAGCACCGAGGCGTGGGCCACGACCACGGCGGCGGAGCGCAGCGCACGCTCCCACAGTGCCCGGTCGGGCTGGTCGCGCACCGGATCGGTCTGCATCAGGTACAGCGCGGTCAGCTCTCCGGCGACCGCCGCCTGTGCGATCGCGGTGGACCCGCGGCCGGTGCCGCTGACCGGCTCGCCGTAGCCCGGCCCGGCATCGGGCACCGCGCCGGCCTCGCGCAGTCCGCGGCCGTTGGCCCCGGTCGGGATCATCAGCAGCCCGGCGCCGGCGTGGTCGGCGAGCTCGAGCTGCTGGGCGATCCGCAGCAGTCCTGCCGCCGCGCCCGGGCCCAGGCGCTCGCTCCACACGATCACCACATCCTCGCCGCCGTCCCGCAGCAGCCCGGCCAGCGCGGCGATTTCGTCGCTGGCCGCCTCGCCGCCGCCCAGCACCTGCTCGACCGCGGCCAGCAGCTCGGGCTCGCCGCCCGGAGCACAGCGCAACACCTGCTGGGCGTTGCGGTCCAGGGCGCTCGGGCGCGAGCCGGCGATCGCCAACTGGACCCCGCTGCGGCGCACGCCCTTGCGAATCCGCAGGTCCAGGATCGGCGCGTCGTCCATCGGCTCGGAGCCGACCAGCAGCACGGTGTGGGCGAACTCGAGGTCTGGCACCGATGCCTGCAGTCCGGGCGACGCCAGCGCGCGGGCGAGATCGGCGTCGGTCGGCGTGTGGTCGGGTGGGTGGCAATCGCCGATCCGGGAGTCGATGTCGCCCGAGTCAAGGCCCTCGCGCAGCAGCCGCTGCAGGGTGAAACCCTCCTCGTTGGAGGCCTGACCGCCGACCAACGCGCCGCTCCGCCCCTTGTGCTTGGCGCTCCCAGCCGCGGCCTCCAGCGCCCGCTCCCAGGCCACGGG
>JBPCPC010000288.1:0-6293 GCA_050999585.1 Solirubrobacteraceae bacterium
GCCTTGGCGCGGGCCGGGGCGCCCCCGGCGGGGGTGCCTCGTTCGGAACGGTCCAGAGCATCGACGGCGACACGCTGGTGCTCAACGAAGCCTCGGGCAACACCGTGAAGGTTAGGCTCTCGAGCGCGACCAAGGTCTCCAAGTCGGAGGCGGTAAAGCACTCCGCGGTCCGTCCCGGCGACACGATCATCGTCGCCGGGGCCGCGAACTCCCGGGGCACACTGGTCGCTGCTTCGGTCACCGACTCGGGCGCCGGCGCAGGCTCGCGCACGGCCGGCACGGGCGCCGCCGGCACGGGCGCCGGTGGCTCGGGTTCCAGCGCATCCGGCTCGGCCGTCGGTTCGCTGTTCTCCTCTCGAGGGGGTGGATGACGTGGTGCAACCGATGAAGGTAATTCGCGCGCGCATGACGGCTCTAACCGTCCTGGCGGTGCTCGCCGTCGTCCTCATCGCAGCCTGCGGCAATCCAGCCACGCGCGCGAAGCTGGCGTCCTGCCTCAAACAGCATGGGGTGACGCTCCCCACCCAACCGAGGCGATCAGGCACGGGCACGGCAGCGGGCGGCGGCCAGAGCGGCAACCCCAAGTTCCGAGCGGCCTTTCGGGCCTGCGCGGGGGCGGCTGGATTCCGCGGTCGGGCCGGCGGTGGACGTGGCGTGCGGCCGACCCAAGCGGCCGTGACCAAGTTCGCCGCCTGCGTCAAACAGCATGGCTACTCACTGCCCAAGGCCAACCTGTCGGGCAAGGGCCCGATCTACCCGACCAAGATCGAGGCCAACGCGAAGTTCCAGAGCGCCGCCCGGGCCTGCCAGTCGCTGCTGCGTCCGGCCGGCGGCGGCTCTCCCCCGGGCGGCGGTACTCCGCCGGCTCCCGCAAGCACGACCACCCAGGGCACCTGAGATTCACGCGGTCGCGGGGGTAGCCTCAGGGCAGCGCCCCCGCGACCGCCGTGACCGAGAGCCCGCCGTCCACTCCCCCCGCCGCCCAGATCCTCTCCGGGCTGCGGCTGGTGGAGGGCTCGGCGTTCGTGGCCGCACCACTGGGCGGGATGACGCTCGCGCAGCTGGGCGCCGACGTGATTCGCTTTGACCAGATCGGCGGCGGCCTGGATTACGCCCGCTGGCCACTGGCGGCCGGCGGCCAGAGCCTGTTCTGGGCGGGCCTGAACAAGGGCAAGCGCTCGATCGCACTCGACCTGCGCTCCGCAGCGGGACGCGAGCTGGCCACCGCGCTGATCTGCGCTCCGGGCCCGGATGCGGGGTTGTTCCTGACCAACTTCCCGGCTCGCGGCTGGCTGGCCCACGAGCGGCTGGTCACGGAGCGCGCGGACCTGATCATGGTCGCGCTGACCGGCAACCCGGATGGGTCCAGCGAGGTCGACTACACGGTCAATCCGGCGACCGGCTTTCCGTGGGCGACCGGTCCGCGGAATCTCGCCGAGCCGCTCAACAGCGTGCTGCCCGCCTGGGACGTGGCGATGGGGTCGCTGTCCGCGATCGGGCTGCTGGCCGCCGACCGCCATCGGGCGCGCACCGGGGAGGGGCAGCTGATCGGGCTGTCGCTGTCCGACGTCGCGTTCGCGATGGTCGGCAACCTGGGACGGATCGCCGAGGCCCAGCTCGGCGGCCGCGACCAGCCCAAGGACGGGAACTACCTGTACGGCGCGTTCGGGCACGACTTCGAGACCAACGACGGCCGGCGGGTGATGGTCGTGGCGCTCACCGCCCGCCAGTGGCGCTCGCTGGTCAACGTCACCGGGATCGAGTCGGCGTGCGCGAGCATCGCGCAGGTCACCGGCTTTGACCTGGACTCCGAGACCGGCCGCTTCGAGGGCCGCGACCTGATCGCCGGACTGCTGCGTCCCTGGTTCGCCGCCCGCAGCCTGGCCACGATCCGCGAGGCGTTCGCCGGGACCGGAGTCTCCTGGGGGCCCTATCAGACGTTCGGCCAACTGGTCTCAGAGGACCCGCGCTGCTCGGTCGCCAACCCGATGTTCGCCGAGGTCGGGCAGCCGGGCGTCGGCAGCTACCTGATGCCCGGCACGCCGCTGAACTTTTCCGCGCTGCCGCGCGCGGCTGCGCGCCGCGCTCCCCTGCTGGGCGAGCACACCGAGGAGGTGCTGGCCGACGTCCTCGGGCTCAGCCCGACCCAGATCGGTCGTCTGCACGACGACGGGACCGCCGCCGGGGCACGCGTGCCGGCCGCCGGCTGACTCCCTCTACCTCGGGGGGAAGGTAGCTACCCCAGGGCGGCGTGCAGCGCCTGCGCTACGGGCGTGTCGCCGCCGTTGACATACAGGACGTGACCGGTTGCCCGCGGATCGAGCAGCACCGCGGCGATCAGCGCCGCCACATCGTCGCGCGCCACCTCGCCTCGAAATGGGTCTGAGTCCAGGCGCACGCGGCCGGTTCCGGGACCGTCGGTCAACCGGCCAGGCCTGAGAATCGTCCACGCCCGGTCGCTGGAGATGACCGCGTCGTCGGCTTGCGCCTTCGCGCGCAGGTAGACGTCGAACACGTCGTCGCCCTGCGGCGGGCTCTGCGCTCCCACCGCGCTGACCATCACGTAGCGCGCCGGGGTCGCCTCCAGCAGCTTGATCGCGCCGTCGCGGTCCATCGTCAGCTTGCGCTCCGCGCCGCTCCCGGCACCGGCGCCGGCGGCGAACACGACGGCGTCGGCCTGCTTGACCGCCGCGGCGATCTGCTCGTCGGTCGCGTGCTCGAGATCGCAGACGACCGGTGCGACATCGGCCTGCTCGAGCTCGTGCGCGTGCTCCGGGTTTCGGATCAGCCCGTCCACCTCGTCGCCGCGCGCCACCAGCAGCCGCGCCAGCCGCAGGCCGATCTGGCCGTGAGCTCCTGCGATCGCGACGCGCATCTCGTCCAGGCTAGCCACCCCGACCACCGGACCCCGCGGCGGGGGTAATCGGCCACGAGCTGAGCTCTGGCGGCCGGGACGTCGAATGGCCCCCACCTGCTGGTGTTGATCGGCCAGGAGCCGACCGACACCGGCAACATTGGCCGAAAACCACCGTCCCGAGTCGATCGGTGTCCGCAACCCGAGGACGACCGGGAGCGCGGGTGATAATGGCCGGCATGGAGTTACGGCCGTTCCGGATCGAGCGGTACTACGCGGAGCACGAGTTCCGCACGCGCTACATGCTCTCCAGCAGCGACTGCGAGTCACGCACGATCGAGGGGCTGCTGGCGCTCGAGCCCGACGCTCATGCGCGGCTGCTGCAGACCTGGTGCGGCTACACGGAGTCGGCCGGGGCGCCCGAGCTGCGCGAGGCGATCGCCGACCTCTACGAGCACGCCGGCGCCGACGACGTGATCGTCTGCTCGTGCGCCGAGGAGGGGATCTTCCTGCTGTACCACGCGCTGCTGCGAGCCGGCGATCACGCGATCGTGGAGGCCCCCGGTTACGAGTCCGCGTTCGAGCTCGCGCGCAGCACCGGCGCGCAGGTGAGCCGCTGGACGCGCCGGTTTCAGGACGGCTGGGCCCACGACCCCGAGGCGCTCCACGGGCTGCTGGGACCTGACACGCGGGTGATCTATCTCAACCAGCCCCACAACCCGACCGGGACGCTGATGCATCGCGATACCTACGCGGCGGTCGCGGAGCTGGCCCGCGAACGCGAGATCGTGCTGTTCGGGGACGAGGTCTACCGCGAGCTCGAGCACGATCCGCGCGACCGCCTGCCCGCGGCCTGTGACCTGGACAAGCGGGCGGTCTCGCTCGGCAGCATCTCCAAGAGCTACGGTCTGCCCGGGCTGCGGCTCGGGTGGCTCGTCACGCGCGACGCCGGGCTGCGCGCGTCGCTGCTGGCGCTCAAGGACTACACGACGATCTGCTCAAGCGCCCCGAGCGAGCTGCTGACCGCGGTTGCGTTGCGCCACCGCTCGGAGCTGCTCGAGCGCAACCTCGGGCTCGTGCAGCGCAACCTCACGCTGCTGGACGAGTTCTTCGTCCGCCACCCCGAATTTCACTGGATTCGGCCCACGGCCAGCCCGATCGGCTTTCCGCGCGTCGACGGGATCGATGACGTCGACGAGCTGTGCGCGCGGCTTGCCGGAGCGGGGGTGCTGCTGCTCCCAGGTTCCGTCTATGACATGCCGGACCACGTGCGCTTCGGCTTCGGGCGCGCGGACCTGCCCGAGGCGCTCGATCGCCTCGAGCAGTCGCTGCCGTCGGTGCTGGGCTGAGCGCCGGCCGGCCCACACATGCCGTTGCGGTAAGGTCAACACAACGTATGGCGACCGTGTCCGCTCCACCGGCCCAGCGCGGCTACTTCACCGACCGCTCGGTAATCCGGCGCGTGATGCGGGAACGCGCGCTGGCCCTGTCCGGTCCGCGCGCGCTGCTGATGCAGGCCGCCCATCCACTCGCGGTTGCCGGCCTGCTCGCCCACTCCGGCTCGCTCGAGGATCCCTATGACCGGCTGGCGCGAACCGCCGCGGTGATGAACACGATCACGTTCGGGACGCGCGCGGAGGCCGACCGGATGACACGACATGTGCGGGCGATGCACCGCGCGGTGCGCGGACGGCTGCCCGACGCGGTCGGCATCTATCCCGCAGGTGCCCCGTACCGAGCTGACGATCCCGAGCTGCTGATGTGGATCCTGTATTCGCTGATCGACTCCGCGGTCGTCGTCTACACGACCTACGTCGGTCCGCTCAGCAACCCGCAGCGCACCGCCCTGTGGGACGACTACCGGCAGGTGGGCAGGCTGTTCGGCCTCAAGGACCGTCAGATGCCGGGCTCGCTGGCGCAACTGCAGCAGTACGGCCGAGGCATGCTGGAGGGCGAGGCGCTTCACGTCGGCGACTGGGCGCGGCGTCGCGCGCGCAAGATCGTCCTGCAGCCGCCGGTCCCCAACCTCGCTCGGCCGCTGCTGGAGACGGTCAACTTCATCACGATCGCGCTGCTGCCCGACCGGATTCGTTCGGAGTACGGCTTCCTGCCGCTCCCGCCGGTGGCGGTGCGCAAGGCGATGGTGCGCGCCGGGGCGACGTATGTTCGCCGTGGGCTGCTGCCGCTGCTGCCGCCCCACCTGCGCCAGGTGCCGGCCGCGCGCGAGGCCGCCTGAGGACACCGGTCCTCAGCTCGGGCTGACGTCCATCTCTCGCGCCGACGGGATCGCCGCGATCAGCTCCGGGACCCCCACCTCGAACACGTCGTGCGGGGTCCCCGCCGCCGTCCACACGGTCTGAAAGCGGTGCAACGACTGGTCGATGATCGTCTCCAGCGCCCGGGTGTGACCGAGCGGAGGGATGCCACCGATCGCGAATCCGGTCGCCTCCCGCACCTGCTCGGCCGAGGCTCTGGACAGGCCCAGCCGCTCGGCGTCGACGCGGCGGTCGCCGGCGCACAGCACCACCACCGGCGCGCCGTCGCGCAGGAACACCAACGACTTGAGGATCTGGCCGACGTCGCAGCCGACCGCCCGCGCCGCCTCCGCGGCCGTACGCGCGGACTCGGTCAGGGTGACCACCTCGATCGGGAGTCCGAGCTCGGCCAACCGCCGCTGGAGGGAAGCCGCCGTGGGATGCATCGCGGGCAACGCTAGCGCCGGCGCACGACCGGGCGGGTAGCGTGACCCTGGTGACGCGCGTAGCGGTGGTCGGCCACGTTGAGTGGGTGCAGTTCGTGCGGGTCGACCGCTATCCCGAGCGCGGCGGCCTGGAGCAGGGACGACGGGAGTCCGAGCACGCTGGCGGCGGGGCGGTCGTCGCCGCCGCCGTGCTCGCCGAGCTCGGGGCCGAGGTCGACTTCTTCTGCGCGCCGGGCGATGACCAACGCGGCCACGCCGCGATCGACGAGCTGCGAGCGCGGGGTATCGCGGTGCACCCCGCCTGGCGCGACGCTCCCACCCGCTACGTGTTCACGCTGCTGGACGCCGGCGGGGAGCGCACGATCATCACCGTCGGCGAGCGGCTGGCCCCGCGCGGTGACGACAACCTGCCCTGGGAGCTGCTCGCCCGGGTCGACGGCGTCTACGTGACCGCCGGCGATTCTGGCGCGATCACGCTCGCTCGGCGGGCCCCGCTGCTGACCGCGTCGCCCCGGGCCGGCGAGCCGGCGCCGGGGGTCACGGTCGACGCGATGATCCTCAGCGAGTCCGACGAACACGAGCGCCGCTGGGCAGCTTCGTGGGAAGCTCAGACGCGACTGATGGTCGCCACTCAGGGCGCGGACGGCGGCCGCTGGTGGGGCGAGTCCAGCGGACGCTGGTCCCCGGCGCCGCTGCCGGGGCCCCGGCGCGACAGCCACGACGCTGGCGACCCGCTCG
>JBPCPC010000082.1:0-5596 GCA_050999585.1 Solirubrobacteraceae bacterium
GCAAGGAGATCAATGAACAGCTGGACGACCACCGACCTAGACCTCAGGCCGCACGCCCCCGAAATCCTCGCCTCCACCGACGACGCGCGCGCGATCGCGCTGATGATCCCCGCGGGTGAAAGCTTTGCCGATCATCAGGTGCACGAACGGGCATGGGTTATCGTGCTCGACGGCGAGGTCGAGATCACGACCAGCGCGGGCGACAGCGTGATTGGCGGCAACGGTCTGCTCGTCGAATTTGCTCCCAACGAACGGCACGCCGTGCACGCCCGAACCGACGCTCGGCTCCTGCTGCTACTCACACCATGGCCGGGAGTCGATCACCCAGGGACAATGACACTGGAGCAGAAGGCAGATGCCGTCCATCACGCCGCCGAGCGTCGACCGGACGCCTGAACTCCGCAACCAAAACGGTCCCCCGGGGCCTGTGTTTCATCTGCAACATGGCCACCAATGATCCCAATCGCTCTCAGCCATTGGCCGGTCGCTTCCATCTGGACAACAGCGACAGACCGTACTCGTGTGACGACTGTGGCCGTGAGCGGACTGCCGCTTTCGCGAGATGCGGCCACCACGCCGGCACGTCGCAAACTCGCTTTGCTGGTGCGACGAGGACGGGCGCCGCAACTCCCGCCGCCCGGCTCAGCGCGCGGAAAGCTGGCAGCCGGCTACCGCCCTCAAAACAGCGTAGACACGGAATCTGAGCCCCTTCACCGCGACTAAACACCGCCGCGACGGCTCCGCCGCCGGGTGAAGTCGCCGCTAACACGATGCTCGGGCCCGGGAGGTCAAGCTCGCAACGGCCCCGCTTAGGCTGGAACCGCGTCTAACGTCAAACGGCAAATTGCGCTGTTGCAACTCGGGCGCCGTCCAGCGGATTTGGCGAAGATTTCAAAACCGTCGCTTAGCGTATTACGGCGACGTGTCTCATCAGGCTCGTGCTTGATATAGGCCGGCCGCGGCGAATGCGCTCGCCGCTGTGGCGTTGGTGAGCGCGAGCTCGCGCCGGCTCGGTCTGAGCAGCGCGAGGGCGACCATGGTTGTGGCGTGGATGGCGTCGACCGCGGCACCGGCGAGGAACCAGCGGCGTCCCGAGATCCCCCCTGTTCGTGAGCCAACAATCGCGGCTTGAGCGAGGTAACGGATGCCGAGGATCCGAGTGAAAACGCGTGTTGATCGGTCGATCTGTTGGTGGGGCAGCGCGCGCAGGACGGCGTCGGGGGCGAGCAGCAGTACAGCACCTCCGAGGGCCCGGACCGCGGTCACGAGGCTCACGCGGCAGGCGTCTCCTCGGGGTACTGGTCGACTGTGCATTCGAGCATCAGCGCGTGGACGAAGGCTTGGGGAAGGTTGCCGCGCAATTGTCGTTGGGTGACGTAGAACTCCTCTGAGCACAAGCCGGGCGGTCCGCAGGCTGCGCGGTTTCGTTCAAACCAGCGTGCTGCGGTGACGTGCTCGCCCTGCTGTTTGAAGGCGAGCGCGAGGAGGAAACCGCACAGGAGAAAGGCGCCTTCGGACTCCCCCAGGGGGCGTTCGTCGGGTCGATAGCGGTAGCAGTAGCCGTCCTGGGTGAGCTCTGAGGCGACGGCACGCAGCGTCGCGATCGATCGTGGGTCTGAGGGCGGGATCGCCCCGCGGATCGCCGGTAGCAGCAACGCCGCGTCGACGCGCGGGTCGCCGGGTGAGCGCTGCCATCGCCCGGAGGGATGAAGCGCATGCGCGGCGGTGTCTGAGACGATCGCGTCGGCTAGCGAGACCCAGTGGCCCGCCTGCTCGCCGCCAGGTCCCTGCTGGGCGATTTGACGCAGGCCGGCGGCGCAGATCAACCGGCTATGCGTCCAGGCTTCGGGATCGAGCTCCCAAACGCCGGCGTCAGTGTCTGCCTGCTGCCAGCG
Source organism: Solirubrobacteraceae bacterium (assembly GCA_050999585.1). GTDB lineage: Bacteria > Actinomycetota > Thermoleophilia > Solirubrobacterales > Solirubrobacteraceae > Palsa-465. The sequence continues at coordinate 1,896 of JBPCPC010000082.1, forward strand.
CTGCTCGATCGCAGCGATCGCGGCTTCGGCGGCTCGCCACCCATCGGCGTCGAGGTGGTCGTGGCGGGCGGCGGCGGAGAACAGCAGTAGCGCCTCGCCGAACGCGTCGAGCTGGAACTGCTGGTTGACCCAGTTACCAACGATGTCTGAGCCGCCGGGATAGCCGGGCAGGTCGAGCTGGCGTTGGTCGGGCACGGAGCAGCCGCTTGTCGTGTAGGCAGGCTTAAGCTGCGGCCCGTCAGCGAGCAGCCGCTCGGCGACGAACCGCACCGCGTCGTCCATCAATGGGTACGGGCCGGCCTTAGCGACCGCCTGACCGGTGTAGCACTGATCTCTAATCCACACGTACCGGTAGTCGTAGTTGCGCCCCTGGCGCGCGTGCTCGGGCAGCGACGTGGTCGCGGCGGCGACCATCCCCCCACCCGTGCTGGTGAGGCCGGAGAGGACGGCGTAGGAGTGGCGGGTATCGCGCGGAGCGATCGTGTGCTCGAACTCGGGCACCCGGTCTGACCATTCGGCTTGGACTCCTTGCCACGCCCAGTCGGGATCGGGGGTTTGCTGGTCGGCTTCGCCGCTAGCCAGGACGAGCACAAAGTCGTGGTGGGTCCCCTCCTTGAGCTCGAGCGCCAGCGTCAGCGCCCGGCCGCCGTGCCCATCGGCTTGCGGGCTGGCGTCCTGACCGCCGACCCAGCACATGAGGCTGCCGTCGAGCTCTGCTGTCCAGGCGCCGTCATCGCGCTTTGAGAGCTTGCGTAGCCCGTCGCGACCGTAGTCGCCCCGGGGGTTGAGTACCACGTCTACGCGGGCGGTGCCCTTGAGCGCGACCACGCGGCGCAGGATCACCGCTCGGTCAGGGCGGCTTGGCAGGGCGAGCGCTTCGCGGCATTCGATTGTGGCGTCATCGGTTACCCAGTGGCTGCGCCAGATCAGACTGCCCGGCTCGTAGTAGCCACCCCAGACAAAGCGGCGCTGGGGTGTGACCGCATAGGCACCCGAGCCGCCGATCAATGATGAGAAGAGCGCGTCGGAATCCCAGCGCGGAAAGCACATCCAGACGAAGTCACCGCGCGGACCGACGAGGATCCCGCGTTCACCGTCGGCCAGCAGCGCGTACTCGCGCAGGACATGTGGCCGCTGGGCACTGACCGCGGCCTTAGCCGTCTCGGGGTCGACGGCGCTCATCGCGCCAGCCGCGCCGCCGCGGCACCAAGGGTCGCCGCGATCCCCGCCACCGCGGCGGCGACCAGCGGGCGATGGGTGGCGGCCCACAGCTGCGGGCTGCCACCTTTGGCCTGGGCGTCGAAGATCCCGTGCGTCGCCGCCTTGTCGCTTACCGGCTCATACAGGTTGTCAGGACGGTCACGGGAGACCGGCATGTTCGCTACCTGCTGGCCCTTGATGCCGGTCCTGGCTAGGTACCAGTCGGCGACGCTCGGGGCCAGGGTGGTCCCGACGATCGCCTGCACGGAGCTGTAGCCGACCCACAGCTCGCGGCGACGGTGGTGAGCGGCCCAGTACACCGCTTCGGCCGGGATCTCGGGCTGATAGATCGGCGGCACCGGCATCGGATGGTTGGGTAGCTTGGAGCGACACCAGCTGAACTGCGTCGTGTTCACGCCGGGCAGCTGCACCATCGTGATCTGGACCTTGCTCTTATCGGCATGCAGCTCGGTGCGAATTGAGTCGGTGAACCCGCGGATCCCAAACTTCGCGCCGCAGTAGGCGGCCTGCAACGGGATCGCCCGGTAAGAAAGCGCCGAGCCGACCTGGACGATCTTGCCCCGGTTGCGCGGAACCATCCGCTTCAGTGCCGCCATCGTCCCGTACACCGTCCCGAGGTAGGTGACCTCGGTCGCGCGCTTGAACTCCTCCGGCTCGGTGTCGATAAACCGCGCGAACACGGTTGCCATCGCGTCGTTGACCCAGATATTGATCGGTCCGAGCTCGTCTTCAACGCGTGCCGCTGCCGCCTCGACCGCTTGGTGATCAGACACGTCGGTGGGCACCACCAGCGCCTGGCCGCCGAAGGATTCGACTTCGTGCTTGGCCTCGTTTAGGCCCTCCTCGCCGCGCGCCAGCAGGGCGACGTGCGCCCCGCGCTTAGCGAACGCGTGCGCGATCGCCCGTCCCACGCCTCCGGAGGAGCCCGTCACGACGACCACCTCGGGCTTCGCTTGATCAGTCATTCGTTCTCTCCTTCATCTCGTTGTCCGTCCGTGGCGTGCCTACGGACGCGGTGGAGGTCAACAACTGTCTCGACAAGGTGGTGCTCGCGGTTAGCGGGCAGCTCGCCGAGCTGACGCCCCGCCGGGCGCGGGAACTCGCGGGGGCTCTGCAGGAGGCGGCCGACGCGGCCGAGCAGACGCCCGGGAGCTGACTGGCGGTCAGATCTCATCGCGGTAGCCGTAGAACTCGTGGTCTTCGTTGTAGCCGCCCAGCCCGAGGCCGTAGTCGCGGAAGTCCTCAACGAACTCGATCTCACGGATCCACTTGACTTGCTTGAAGCCGAGCTGGTTCTCGACGCGCAGACGTAGCGGGCTGCCGTGCAGGACGGGCAGCGGCTCGCCGTTCATCTCATAAGCCAGCAGGCTCTGGGGGTGGCGAAGGTCGTGCATCGAGTGCGAGTCGTAGTACTCGCCGCCCTCGCCTCCCTCACCGAAGGAGTAGAAGATCGCCCACCGGGCCTTGGGCCGGGGCTTGACCAGTTCGATCAGGTCTGCGAACGGCAGGCCGCCCCACTTGCCGATTGCCGACCAGCCCTGGATGCAGTTGTGCATCGTGATCTGGTCCTGCTTGGCCATCGCCTTTAGCTCATCGAGGGACAGTTCGATGGGATGCTCGACCAGGCCTGAGACCTTGAGCCGGTAGTCGCGCCACTCGTCGTCCTTGAGCTTTTTCCAGTGCTCGCTGGTGGGGACCAGGCCGTTGGTCCAGAAGTAGGGGCTGATGTCCTGCTCACGGTATTCGGCTCGCGGGGCGAAGTGGTCAAACAGCAGGTCCATCCCCCGTCCCAAGGTGGCGTTGGAGATCCGCTGCAAGACGCGCGTGTGCGTCCAGGAGAAGCGGATCGCCCAGACGTTGAACGCAACCGTGAGCGCGAGTGCGAGCAGGAACAGGGCGACTCCGTCGAGAGTCTGTGAGCGGTCCAATCCGAGCGTGATCCCCTCCAGGTTCTTGGAGAATCCGGTCGCCGCGACCATCAGCATGTGCATCGCGAAGAAGCCGACGAACACGACCATAACCAGAAGATGCAGCGAGCGGGCGAGCTGACGGTTGCCGAACAAGCGCTGATAGCCCCTAAAACGGTTATCCAGCGCCGGTGACATCGCCAGCCCGGTCAGGATCGCCAGCGGCGAGGCGACGAACACGATCGCGAAGTAGCTCAGCTGCTGCAGCGCGTCAAAGCGAAAGTAGCCCCCCGGTGCGGCCGGTAGGTGCAGCGCCGCGTACTGCACGATGCACGACCCGGCCGCGGGCAGGATCGAGAGCTGGGTGGGGACCAGCTTGAGGTAGTGATCGGTCACGAACGTGAGCACGATGAACACGACCCCGTTGACCACGAACAGGATGTCGAAGATGAAGTGCCAGTGGCGGGCAACGCCGATCGTGTGCCGCCCTCCCGGCATGCCGAACAGGGGGCTGAGCATCATCGCGTCATCCTTGGAGGTCCACACCTGATCTTTGGGGACCGGGCCGCGGAA
>JBPCPC010000092.1:0-22082 GCA_050999585.1 Solirubrobacteraceae bacterium
CCCTTCAACGCCGAGTCGACCGCGGCCGAGGTGATCGCCGGCGTCGATCTGTCCGGTCGTCGCGCGGTCGTCACCGGCGGCGCGTCGGGCATCGGCATCGAGACCGCCCGAGCGCTGGCCGGTGCCGGCGCCGGCGTGACACTGGCCGGCGGGGAACGCTGCCCATCCTCGTCAACCACGCCGGGGTGATGGCCGCTCCGCTGCGCCGCACCGCCGAGGGCTGGGAGCTGCAGTTCGCCACCAACCACCTTGGCCACTTCGGTCTAACGACCGGCCTGCACAATGCGCTGAGGTCCGCCGGCGATGCCCGTGTCGTGTCGGTCAGCTCGGCCCCGCATCTGCGCGGAGGGGTGGTGTTCGAGGACATCATGTTCGACCGCCGGGAGTACGAACCGTGGTCTGCCTATGGCCAGTCCAAGACCGCCAACGTGCTGTTCGCCGTTGCGGCCGCCCAGCGCTGGGCGCAGGACGGGATCAGCGTCAACGCGCTGCATCCGGGGTCGATCGCGACGAACCTCCAACGCTACGTCAGCGAGGAGGAGCTCAACCGGCTGCGTGCCGCGGTCGGTGCTTCGCCGGCCCGCAAGACGCCGGAGCAGGGCGCGGCCACCTCGACCCTGTTGGCCGCCGCGCCGCTCACTGAGGGCGTCAGCGGGCGCTACTTCGAGGATTGCAACGAGGCGCAGGTCAATCAGCCGGGCGGTCGTCGCGGCGTCGCCGCGCACGCGATGGACCCAGACGCGGCCGTTCGCCTGTGGGAGGTCTCCGAGGCCTATCTCGCGAGCTGAGGACGGGGAAGCGCGGGCCGCTTGCGACCGGAGTACCTTTTCAGCCCCCGAGGAGGAGAGGCGCGATGGATCGAGGAGCGATCAAGGTCGGTCTGATGGCGTTGGTGGCAACGCTGCTGATGCTGGGCGGCGCGTCGTCGGCGATCGCCGCCACCCCGGCGCCGTTCGGCCACGCCTGCACGCTCGAGCAGGGAGTGCGGTTCTGCCCGACGACCGACCTGGCGTCGCGCCCCCACAGCTTCGACGGGACCCCGCTTGACGTCGACGTCACGCTCCCGGCGACGGGCTCCGGGCCGTTCCCGACGATCCTGCTGCTGCACGGCCTGGGCGGCGACAAGACGTCGTTCGAGCTTCCGGGCGGCGCCTCTGGCACCGTCGACGGGTCCCACTACAGCAACGTCTTCTTCGCCAAGCAGGGCTACGCGGTCGTGACGCCCACCGCTCGCGGGTTCGGCAACTCATGCGGAAACGCGCTCTCCCGGACCGCGGACTGCGCCGCTGGGTGGACCCGCCTCGGCGACATGCGCTACGAGGTTCGTGACGTCCAGACACTCGTCGGCCAACTCGTGGACGAGAAGATCGTCCAGCCCAACGCGATCGGCTCCACCGGCATCTCTTACGGCGGCGGCTTCTCGATGATGCTGGCGTTCCTGAAGAACCGCATCCGGCTGCCTAACGGCGGCTATGCACCGTGGCGCAGCCCGGACGGCACCCCGATCTCCCTGACCGCGGCGTGGCCGCGCTGGCTGTGGTCCAACGGCGAGTCGATCTTCATCCGCAGCGGCCGCGGCACGTGGTCGCGCTCGCCGGTCGGCGTCGAGGCCCAGGAGTACGCCAACGTCATCTTCGCCGTCGCCGAGGGCGGCTTCGTGGCTCCGCTCGGCGGCCCGCTGAGCGCCGACATCACACTCTGGAAGTCACAGCTGGACGCGGGCACGGTCAACCCGGCTACGCAGACGACGCTGAACGAGACCTATGCGTTTCACGGCGTGGCCGGTGTCTCCGGCAGGCCAAGCCCGCTGCTGCTGCAGTCCGGCTGGACCGACGCCCTGTTCCCGGTCGGGCAGTCGCTCGCCGCCTATGACCACATCCGCTCGCAGGCCCCGACGGCGCCGGTGGCGATGCAGCTCGGCGACCTGGGACACGCCCCCGGGGCCAACCACGTCGGCGACGTGCGCGCGTTCGACGCCCAGGGGCTGCGGTTCCTCAACGCGTGGCTCAAGCACACCGGCACCAAGCCTAGGCTCGGCCAGGTCACGGCGTACACCACGACCTGTCCGGTCACCGCCGCGCATGGCGGCGGACCCTACGCTGCAAGCTCGTTCACGGGCCTGGCCCCCGGCACGCTGGGGTTCGGCACCACCAAGACGCTGCGGATCAACTCTCGGGGCGCCAGCGCCAAGCTGGCCGCCTCGATCTCCCCGGTGGCGCCGACCGGCACCCATTGCGCTCTGCACTCACCCGACCCGAGCAGTCGCGCGGTGTTCAGCACCGTCTCGCCGGGGCGCACCCTGATCGGGATGACGATGATCACCGGCAAGGTTAGGACCTCCGGCCGCTACGGCCAGCTTGACGCCCGCCTCTGGGACCTGAATCCGAAGACTCATCAGGAACGCCTGGTCGACCGCGGCGCCTATCGGCTCACCGACAACCAGCGCGGCTCATTCCGGTTCGTGCTCGACGGCGGCGGCTGGCGATTTGTCAAGGGCCACCGGATCGTGATCGAGCTCCTGGGCCGCGACGCGCCGACCTACGCCCCGAGCCCGACGACGTTCAGCGCGACCGTGACGAAGCTGAGCGCGTCGCTGCCTGTGCGCTGACCACCCGCCCAGGACTATCGGGGCGCGGGGCGGTCGGCGCTGGCCAGCGGGGTCGCATAGAAGACCGCCAACGCAGCGCAGATAACCAGCGTGATGTAGGGCGAGACGAATGCCAGGGGCGTCGCCACCGCATAGGGAACCAGGCCGAACGCCGCGCGGCGGTGCAGATCCTGGCGGCCCTGCAGCGGAATCTGCTCGGACATCAGATGGGCCCTGACGATCAGGATCTGCCGATTGAGCAGCGAGAACGTCATCGCCATCACGAGGAATGCCCCGCTGTAAATGGCGGCGGCCACGGAGTCGTGCAGGTGCTTGGCCAGAAGATCGGTGGCGAACGGCAGCACCGCGATCGTCATCAGCAGCAGCAGGTTGAACAGGAGGATCGTGTGATCGGCCTCGCGCAACCGGTTGATCATCGCGTGATGGTTGATCCAGATGATCCCGATCGCGAGAAACGAGGTCGCGTAAGCGGCGTATTCCGGCCACTGCGTGAGCAACGCGTGGGCCAGCGAGTGACCGGGGTGGGCGCCCGGCGTCGAGATGTTGAGCACGAGCAGCGTGACCGCCACCGCGATCACGCCGTCGGAGAACGACTCCAGGCGGTTGGTCCCCATCGACACAGAGATTCGACCGGGACCGCCACGATCCTGTCGGCGCAACCCGGGAGCGTCGGCCCACCCATGAAACCGATCCCATAAGCTTGGTCGCGTAGACGCCAGCATCGACAGGAGGAGAGACCCGATGAGCACCGGACCTGGCTAAGCCTCACTGCAGGTGGCCCGCGAACAGGCGCCCGAACAGGTGATCTACGTCGCCGCGCTCTACGAGGGCACCGGCATCGACCGGCCTGAATTCATCGCGACCGTCGATGTTGACCCGAGCTCGGGCAGTTACGGCCAAATCGTCGCCCGCACCGACATGCCCAACGTCGGCGACGAGTTGCACCACTTCGGCTTCAACGCGTGCTCATCGGCCTGTCATTCGGAGTTGACGCGTGACACGCTGATCGTGCCCGGCTTTCGCTCCAGCCGGATTCACATGCTTGACATCTCCGACCCGCGGTCGCCGACGATCAAGCACGTGATCGAGGGCGAGGAGATGCGGGAGAAGCTCGGGCTGTCAGCGCCGCACACGGTGCACTGCATGCCCGTCGACATCGTCACGATCTCGATGCTCGGCGACGCCGACGGCAACAGCCCGGGCGGCTTCGCGATCCTCGACGCGCGTGACTTCTCGATCGCCGGACGCTGGGAGGCAGAGCCCCGCCGACGTGCAGTTCATGTACGACTTCTGATACCAGCCTCGCCAGAACACGCTCGTCTCCAGCGAGTGGGCGGCGCCCAACACGTTCCAGGGCGGCTTTGATCCCGCCGACGTGGCCGCTGGAAAGTACGGTCGCAAGCTGCATTTCTGGGACCTCGAGGCGCGCAAGCAGGTCCAGACGCTCGATCTCGGCGATGACGGCTGGATCCCGCTGGAGCTGCGCTGGCTGCACGACCCGGATGCCGCCCAGGGGTTCGTCGGGGTCACCCTCTCCAGCGTGATCAAGCGCTTCTACCGCGACAACGGGCTGTGGGACGCCGAGACCGTGATCGACGTGGCCAATGAACCGCTCGAGGGCTGGCCGCTGGAGGGCGGGGTGCCTGGGACAACCAGTTCTATCCCGAGATGAAGGGCTGGATCACCAAACTCGATCGCCGGCCGGACGGCAACTACGCGCTCGACGAGGACTTCTTCGTCGACTTCCACGAGCAGACCGACGGCGCGCGCCCCCACGAAATCCACCTCCCGGGCGACGATTGCACGACGGAGATCTTCCAATAGCCGCTCAGTCAGAGAGCGCCCAGTCGCCCGCGCGCAGCAGCGGATGATCACGACCGGAACGATCGGTGCCGGTGACCTCGATTTCTCCGGATCCGATCATCACGTCGAGGTGGTGAACTGAGTCATTGACCGCCGCCCGGTCGTCGGGCTCCACGCATTCGGGAAAGCCGAAGCCGAGCGCGATGTGACTGGCGGCGTTCTCGTCGAGCAGGGTCACGCCGAACGTACGGTCCAGGCTTCCGACTCGACCCTCTGAGCTGACCAGCGCAAGCTCTCCCAGACGGCAGGCGCCCGGGTCGCTGGCGACGAACTGCTCGAGCGCCGGGACGCCGTCTCCGGCGCTGAGGCGGACGACCTCTCCGCCGGCGAGCTCCAGCTCCACGTCGTCGATCAGCCGTCCACCGATCAGCGCAGGGCGGGTCAGCCGCACGTGGCCCTGCGCCCGGACGGGGTCGGGCACTGTGAACACCTCCTCGGTGGGCAGGTTGTCGACGTGGGCGATGCCCGAGGCGGTCACCATCTGGCCGGGTCCGACCCACAATGCGCCCGGCAGCAGCCCGACCCGCAGGTCGGTGCCGGGGTCCTGGAAGCGCACGCTGTCCAGGCGCAGAGAGGTGAGCCGCTGCGCCCTGTCGGCGAGCTCACCGAGCCGCGCGTGCCAGGCGGCCGCGGGGTCGGGCTCGTCCAGCCGGCACACGTAGGCGATGTCTCGCCATAGCGCCGCCAGCCCATCGTTGGCGGCCAGCTCGGGCCGCAGCGCTGCCGCCCAGCCCGCCGTCGGGCAGGGAACGATCGTGTAGTTGACGAGCGCCTCGAGCTCGAGGCCGCCGAGCATCGACGGCACGCTGGCCCGGGCGACCCGAGCGGGCTCGATCTGGTCGAGTGCGTGCGGCGCCGTCGGTCCGGTCAGCTTGATCGAGGCGGCTCCGCCCTCGCCCATCCGCCGCCGCCGTTCGAGCTCCCAGCTCGGGACATGACCGAGCGCCAGATCAGGCACGTGGGCAAGGCGCGAGCGCTGCACGAGCGGATCGAACAGGCGGATGTCGACGTACCGGGCGCCGGCCCGGTAGGCGCGCTCGGCCAGCACCCGCACCGTGTTGAGGTGGCCCACCTCGGCCGCCACATAGAGATCCTGCCCGGGCTGCAGGTTGGCGCCGAGGCCGAGGGCCAACTCCGCCAGGCGTTGCTCAGCGTCCATGGGCGCTTGAAATTATCGCTCTCGGGGGGGTGCGCCGCCGGGCGTGCCAGGCTAATACCTGTATGACCTCCACGGCCACCGAGACGTTTGCCGCCGATGCGCTCGCCCGCCTGCGCACGCTGACCGCCGATGACGGGGCGCAGTTTCGTCCCGGACAGCTGGAGGCGATCCGCGATGTGGCCGTCGACCGCGCCCGGGTGCTGTGTGTGCAGCGCACGGGCTGGGGTAAGTCGGCCGTGTACTTCGTCGCCACGGCGCTGCTGCGCACCGATCCCATCCGCCCAGCGGGACCGACGCTGATCGTCAGCCCGCTGCTGGCGCTGATGCGCAATCAGCTCGTGGCAGCCAGGCGTCTGGGCCTGCGCGCGCACACGATCAACAGCACCAACCGCGACGAATGGAACGAGGTGCGCGACCAGCTGGCGGCCGGCGAGCTCGACCTGCTGCTGATCAGCCCCGAGCGGCTCAACAACCACCGCTTTCGCGACGAGATGCTGCCGCTGTTCGCCGCCTCGGTCGGACTGCTGGTGATTGACGAGGCCCACTGCATCTCAGACTGGGGCCACGACTTTCGCCCCGACTACCGGCGGGTACGTGACATGCTGCGCGCGCTCGCTCCCGACGTGGCGGTGCTGGGTACGACCGCGACCGCCAACGACCGGGTAGTGGCCGACGTGGTCGAGCAGTTGGCCGCAGAGAGCGACGAGCCGCTGCGCACCTACCGAGGCCCGCTCGCGCGCACCAGCCTGCGGTTGGAGGTCGTGGAGCTGCCGCGTCCGGCGCAGCGGCTGGCGTGGCTGGTCGAGCACCTCGGCGGTGCGGCAGCGGGACGGGATGCGTTTGCCGGCTCCGGGATCGTCTACACGCTGACCAAACGCGACGCCGAGCAGGTAGCCGCGTTCCTGACGGCCAACGGGATCCCGGCGGAGGCCTACAGCGGCGAGCAGGACACCGAGCAGCGGGTGGCGACCGAGGAGCGACTGCTGGCCAACCAGCTCAAGGCGGTCGTGGCGACCAGCGCGCTCGGCATGGGCTACGACAAGGCCGACCTGACGTTCGTCGTGCACTACCAGGCACCCGGATCGGTGGTCTCCTATTACCAACAGGTGGGGCGCGCCGGGCGCGGCGTGAAGCACGCCGACGTGGTGCTGCTGCGCGGCGGCGAGGACCGCCGGATCCAGGACTTCTTCATCGAGCAGTCGTTCCCCGCGCGCGAGCGGGTGAGCGCTGTGCTGACCGAGCTCACCGACGCCGGCGAGACTGGGAGGACGACCCGCGAGCTGATGGCAGTCGTGAACCTCGGAATGGGCCGGCTGGAGGCGATGCTTAAGATCCTCGACGTCGAGGGCGCGGTCAGACGCGACGGTACGCGCTGGCTGGCGGTGCCGGACCCCGACTGGCGCTATGACGCTGAGCGCTATGCGCACGTGACCGCGCTGCGCCGCGCCGAGCAGGCGGCGATGGCTCGCTTCGGCGCCGACGGTCGCTGCCTGATGCGCGCGCTGCAGGAGGAGCTCGACGATCCGGACCCCCAGGATTGCGGGCGGTGCGCGGTCTGCACGGCGCCGCGCTTCGCCGATCCGCCGGCCCCCGCGCTCGTCGAGCAGGCGGGGCGGCACCTGCGCTCGCGGCCGATCGAGCTCGACGTCAAGAAGATGGCTCCCGATGGCGCCGGGGCGATGCGCAAGATCGCCGACGGCGTGCGCATCGATCCGGGCTGGTCACTGGCCCGGTTTGGCGATGGCGGCTGGTGGCCGGCGGTCGAGCGCGGCCTGCGCGGCGGTGAGTTTGAAGCCGACGTGGTCAGCGCGCTGGCCGAGGTGCTGCGTGCCCAGGGCGTGCCGGTCGCGTGGATCACCGTGGTGCCGTCGGCGCGGCTCGGCGGCGTCGCCGCGGGCCTGGCGCGGCGGGTTGGGGCGGAGCTGTCGGCGCCGTACGTCGAACTGCTGCAGCGGGCCGCCGATCGCCCGCCCCAGCGCGAGATGGCGAACGCCGTGCAGCAGGCCGCCAACGTCCGCGGGGCGTTCCGGGTGGTGGGGTCGCCCCCGCCCGGCGTGGGCGTGCTGCTCGACGACCGCCGGGGCTCGGGCTGGACGCTGGCGATGGCCGGTGGTCAGCTGCGACTGGCCGGCGCCGAGCGGGTCGTGCCCCTGGTGCTGGGCACGCTGCTCTGATCGCCTCCGAGCCGGCATCGACAGAAGGTCGATGCTTCGGCTTTCGAGATGCAGCATGTCCTCGAGGGCGCCGATGGGTGGGTATGTCTTCCGATACCCGCGCCTGCCCAGGTACCCGCGACCGTCGTCCGCTCGTCCGCAGCGTGTGCGCCGCGCTGACCACGGTCGTGGCGCTGGCGGCGCTGGCGTTGGTTGCGCGCGCCGGAGTCGCTACGGCGGCCGCGCGTACGACCCAGATTCCTAGCTACGACGCGCAGCAATGCGCCGATCCCTACCCCGCTCAGCGCGACCCGTCCAATCCGCTGGAGCTGCCCCGGGCGCCCGGCGCCGACCCGCTCACCGGGGCGACATTCTTCGTTCCGGGGCCGGCACGGGGCGTGGCCGCCGGTGCGATCGCTCAGTTGCTGGGCTTGAATCCCGCGACGATCCCGGTCAACGAATCGTGGGCGACATTCGCCAACCAGCTCGCTTTCGGGCCGATGCACAACCAGCTCGCCGCCAACTCGAGCCTGGCTCATCGGGTCGCGGAGCTGTCGATGATCGCCGGGCAGCCCGAGGCGCAGAGGATCTCGAGCTACTCGTTCGGCGGCGTCCCGAGCGGGATCTTCAAGCAGGCTCAGAAGATCCTATGTCAGAACATGTCCGCTGACCCGGGCGCGATCCCGATCTTCAACACCTACTTCCTGCACGCCTCGCTCGGCGGCTGCCCGACGCCGGCCCAGGTGCGCGCCTACGACCCGGTATTCCACAGTCGCGTCGACGAACTGGCAGCGAGCATCGAACGGCGCCCGGCCGTCTTCCTGCTCGAGGTCGATGCGCTGGGGTCCTCCCGCTGCCTGAAGAAGAAGGGCTCTCTGCCGGCATGGGAGGCCGATCTCCGCTATGAGATGAACGCGATCGCGGCATTGCCCCACACGGTCGTCTACGTGGAGGGCGGTTACTCGGATTCCAACTCAGTTGAGTACACCGCCAAGGTGCTGAACGCGATCGGCGTCAACAAGATCCGCGGGTTCTTCACCAACGACACGCACAACAACTGGACGAGCCAAGAGGCTCGCTGGGCCACAGCGATCGCCGACAGGACGCACGGCGCTCACTTCATCGTCAACACCTCCGACAACGGCAGAGGGCCGCTGCTCTTCAAGCGCCAGCGCAAGCACGGTACCGCGGACCTCTGCAATCCGCCCGGCCGGGGCTTGGGGCCGCGCGACACGACGAACACCGGGTTCCGCTACGCCGACGCGTGGCTGTGGGCCCATTCGCCGGGCAACAGCAGCGGTTGCGGCGGCGGCCCTCCCGGCGGTGTGTTCTGGCCGGCGCGGGCCGAGGGCGAGGCCCAGCGCGCCAACAGCCGGCTCGGCCCGAGCCGGCAAAGCCAGCCGTATTGACGGCTCGCTTGCTGAGCGCTGCGGTCAGGCGACGTGGGCCCTGCCGAGGCGCTCAGTGATCTGCCGGGCGGCGTCGTAACCCGCGGCCAGCTGGGCCAGCGAGCCCGGCCAGGTCCGATCCCGAACGGCCGCCAGCGCCGCCTGGCGCAGGCGCGGCGCCAGCAGCGGTGCCGGTCACCGCCAGTAGCGAGCCGGCCAGGGCGTCGGGCGAGGCGGTCGTGAGCAGGCCGGTGTCGCCCGAGACGATCAGCGAGGCCGGCCCGCCGGCGTCGACCGCCACCACAGCCAGCCCGCTCGCCTGAGCCTCGAGGATCACCTGGCCGAAGGTGTCGGTGCTGGAGGCGAACAGGAACGCGTCTGCGCTCGCGTAGACCCGGGCCAGCTCCTGTCCGCTCAGCCAGCCCAGGAAGGTCGCTTGCCCGCCGAGGCGCTCGCGCAGCGCCGCCTCCTCGGGGCCGCCGCCGGCCAGCACGAGGTGCAGCCGCGGATCGCGGCGGCGGGCCGCGCAGAACGCGTCGGCGAGCAGATCGATGCCCTTCTCCTTGGTCAGCCGCCCGGCGTAGACGACGTTGACCTCCCCGGGGAGCAGGCCCTCCTGGCGCAGCCCCGGGTCAAAGTGCGTCAGGTCGACGCCGCGCTCCCAGCGGCCGACGCGCTCGTCACCGACGCCGAGCCGGCGCAGGCGCTCGTCGCTGGCCGGGCTGGGCGAGAGGACCACATCGCAGGCCCCGTAGAAGCTGCTGAGCGCAGCCGAGACGAACGCCTCCAGCTGTGATTCGCCGGAACGCAGACCCGCATAGACGGCGAGCTCGGTGTGATAGCTACCGATGACCGGCAGCTCCAGGACACGTGCGAGCAGCCAGGCGCCGATCCCCGCCGGACCCGGGGAGCACAGGTGCACGAGGTCATAACGTCCCTCCGCGAGCGCCTCGACGATCGCCGGCAGACCGGGCACGCCCAGGGTCAGGCCCTCGTAGAACGGGATCTCGATCTCCGCGACCGAGCTCAGCCGCCGGTCGACGTCAGCGTCGGTCCCGATCACCTCAACGTCGTATCCGGGGACCCCGCGGTCGCGGATCTGCTGGATTGTGCGGGTCACGCCGTGCACCGAGCCGATCCCGTCAGTGACCAGCGCGACCCGCGGCCGGTCACCGTCGCTGCGCGCCAGCTTGGACTTCTCGCGGCCGAGGAACGCCGACGCGGCGGCGTACGGGATCGCCGGAATGCAGGCCGCGAACAGCTCGGCGCTCGAGTGCCCGAGTTCCAAGCGGCCCTCGCCGAGGCCGCTGACGAGCTCCGACACCGCGCCGGCGAGCCGGCGTTTGTGGATCCGGCAGGCGCGGCGCTGCAGGTCGGGATGGCTGAGCTCGCCGTCCTGCAGCCGCTGCAGCACACTGGTCTGATCGAGCGGACGGGTGGCGTCCAGTGCCATTGCCGACAGCCAGGCGTGCAGCAGCGCCCGTGCGTCCTGGGGCCCGAGGTCTGCCCCGACCTGTCCGTGCCGCGTGTCGCCTTCGCGCATTACGCGCTCGATGATCGCCAGCACGGCACTCGGGTTAGGCGGGCCGGCGGGACCGTCGGTGTCGCCGAGGCTGCGGATCGCAAGCGCCATCGCGGCGTGGGTCCATTTGGCGGCTGAGCCCTGAGCTCCGTGCGCCTCGGCGTGGCCGGCGCGCACGTGGTGCAGGAACTCGCGCGGTCCGCCGGCTCGGGGAGTCTGGGTGAACGTGCGGCCGATATCGACTCCGGCGTGGTCATCGGACCCGCCAATGGGGGTGCCGCCATGGGTCTCGATGTACACGAACGCCGGCAGGTTGAGCTCTTTGGCGCGCGAGCCATTGCCGGTCTCCCAGATCGGGAACAGCTGGGCCAGACGGCGACGGTGGCGGACGGTGAGCGGTGCCTGCACCGCGTAGAACGGGTGCGCGAGCGCGGCGGTGATCTCGTGCTCCTGCACGTACGCGGCGCACGTCTCGACGTCGTCGCTGTGGGCCTGCAGCCACTCGTGGTCGGCGGGCGTGATCCCGTAGCAGAGGACGTGCACGGCCTGTGGCTCGCCCTTGAAGGCCACGGTCAGCTCCTCGGAGATGAACGTGTCGGGTAGATGGTCGATCGACAGTGCCCCCTCGATCGTGTCGTGATCGGTGATCGTCACGAAGTCCATTCCCCGACGCTTGGCCAGCTCGTACACCTCCCATGGCTCGGTGGCACATTCCGGCAGGCTCAGCGAGCGTTGAATCCCCAGCTTCGACAGCTCCGACGCTGTCGAGTGCACATGCATGTCGACGCGGCTGTTCTCGTTCATGGACACAGGATCTGGTCGCCACCCTCCCCAACCGTGAAGAACGCGCTCAGTCTCTGTGACCATCTCGTGAACCGGCGCATGGCGCCGCGCGGTTGGCCGACGGGACCGGGTCGGCGGGCGTCATGGTCGCTGGGAGCTGCCGGAAAATCGTCACGTGATGGTGCGGGAGCGCTGGCTCTAGTCGGCGCGCTCGCGCTCTATGCTCGCCGCGTGCATTTCGCCGAGCTGACCCCGGTCGAGCAGCGCGTGCTCGGATGCCTGATCGAGAAGCGCTGGACGACCCCCGAGCAGTACCCGCTGTCGCTGAACTCGCTACGGCTGGCCTGCAATCAGTCGACCAACCGCGACCCGGTCACCCGCTATGAGGAATCCGAGGTGCGCGACGCCGGCCAGCGGCTGTCCAAATACGGATTGGCGCGGCTGGCGAGCGGCCACAACACGCGCTCGACCAAGTACCGCCACCTCGCGGAGGAGGGCCTGGGGCTGGACCGTGAGCAGCTGGCGGTGCTCTGCGTGCTGCTGCTGCGCGGCCCGCAGACGCCCGGCGAGCTCAAACAGCGCAGCGAGCGAATGGCCCCGTTGCCGACGCTCGGCGACGTCGAGCGGATCCTGGCCGAGCTGGGGCAGCGCGGTTACGCCGTCCGGCTCGAGCGCCGGCCCGGTCAGAAGGAGGATCGCTTCGCGCAGGTGCTGGGCGGGGCGGTGCCGGCCGCCGACGCTGATCGCAGCTGGGCATCGGAGCCGGTCCCCGCCGGCGCCGAGCGGCCCCCCGCCGTGCCGCCCGCGCCGCCCGCTTCCGTACTGCCCGCTTCCGTACCGCCCGCTCCCGTGCCGGCGTCTCCGAGCGCTTCGACCTCCGAGGTCGCCGATCTGCGCGAGCGTGTCACCGCGCTCGAGGCCGATCTGGCGCAGCTGCGCACGCAGCTGGCCGACCTGCTCTCTTAGCCCTAGCCGACGGGCGACGCTGGTGGTCCGTCGCCGCGGGGTCGCTTGCGCCGCAGGGGTCGCGGTGCTCGCCGCCCTGCTCATCGCCGCCACCTCGATCACGCTCGGCCCCACGAGCCAGGTGAAGATGATCGCCACCGGCTCCGCCGCCAGAGTCCTGCGCGTCCAGCCGTCTCCCCACCGGCCGCCACCCCAGCCAGGCGTGAGGAGATCGAACCGATCCGGCGGGGTCAGGTCGGGAGGGCGAGCCCGATCAGGAACGTCGCGCCGCCCACGATCATCCCGGCCAGCGTCATCTCCATGCCGGCTGACCACCACGTCCGCAGCGTGACCAGCGACTTGGCCGCGCCGACGAGGAAGTGCGCGATCAGCGAGACCACGGCGGCGGCGATGATCCCCGCCGTGCCGGTGGTGATCATGAACGGAATCACCGGGATGATCGCGCCGATCCCCGTCGACACCCCCGCGGCCAGCGCGGCCTGGGTGGGGTCGCCACCGCCGCCGGCGGTCACCCCGAACTCCTCGGTGGCCAGCGCGGCCAGCATCGCGTCGGGCCGCTTGGACATCTGCTCGGCCAGTTCGTCGGCGGTGCGCACGTCGATCCCCTTGAGCTGGTAGAAGAGCGACAGCTCCTCCTTCTCCTCCTCGGGGTGCTCGGTGAGCTCCTGGCGTTCGCGCTCGACGTTGGCGGCGGCGACCTCGTTCTCCGAGCGCTCGGCTAGGAACGCCCCGGTGGCCATCGACAGCGCCGAGGCGATCGCGCCGGCCAGCCCAGCGGTGAGCACGGCGTTGGAGCCGCCGGTGGCGCCCGACACGCCGGCGACGATCCCGAACACGGCCGCCAGACCGTCGTTGGCGCCGTAGATCGCGCCCGAGATCCAGCTCGCACCAGAGCGGTGCCACCTCTCGCGGCCGAGGATCCGATCCAGACGCGCCCGGGCTCCCGGAATCGCGACCGGTGGTCCGTCGTTGACCGCGAGCACCGGCCGGGCCGGGCCGGAGTCGGCGGCCTCGACGAGCGGGTCACTGGAACCGGCGCGCATGTCAGCCACCGCCAGTGAGTGTGAGCGCTCCTCCTTGCGAATCTCGCGCAGCAGCTGGTCGGTCTGGGGATCCCCGGTCGAGCGCTTGTAGAGGTCGTCGACCTCCTCGTCCTCGGCGGCCTCGCGCGCGGCCAGCAGCCGATCGACCGGTGCGATCCGCGCCTGTAGGCGCAACCACAGTGGCACCTTGACGGTGGCGGGATCGGGAATCGTGATGCCGAGCTGCTCCATCCGCTCCTCCAGCCGTCGCCGATGGCCGCTCTCGGCCGCGGCCATGCGGCGCAGGATGTCCGCCTCGCGAGCGGCCAGGCGGTGCGCGATCAGCTCGTAGACGGCACCGGCCAGGATCTCGCCGCGCCACGCCATGAGCAGGCGCTCGCTGACCTCGGCGGGCGGTGTGCTCAGGTTCACCACGTCGCGGTCAAGCCTAGCCACCTCCCGCTAGCGTTGAGGCCGCGATGGCCGACACGTTCCAGATTGAGTTCCGCGACGGCGAGTTCACCGCCGGCCCGGGGGCGAACCTGTTGCAGGCGATGCGCGATGAGATGCGCCAGCTCTACGCGGGGCTCGACATGGACGGCGACGACATGCCGCGGGCTGGAGCCACCGAGCTCGGTCCACCGAGCGGGGCGCTCGTCGTCGGCTGGGTGAGCGACGACCCGGTGTGCGTCGGCGGCGTCAAACGGCTCGACGACCGGACCTGCGAGATCAAGCGTATGTACGTCGCTCCGGCGTGGCGCGGGCGCGGAGTCGCGCGTCGGCTGCTGCACGCGCTGGAGGACGCCGCCCGCCGGATCGGCTACGGCGTCGCCCGTCTGGACACGGGCCCCAAGCAGCTGAGCGCGCGCGGGCTCTATGTGTCGGAGGGCTACGTCGAGATCGAGAACTTCAACGCCAATCCGGTCGCCTCGTTCTGGGGCGAGAAGCCGCTCTAGTTTGACAACGCACGCCCCGTCGCGCGGCTCGCTGACCGCGACGCTGAGGGCCCGCCTGCGCGAGCGCGTCGATGTGCTGCTGGCGTTTGAACCCGGACTGAACCAGCTGCTGACGGCGCTGGGCGTGACGCTCGGCATTGCGTCCTCGCTCGGGGCGATCTATCTGTTCGCGCAGCTGGCTCACCCGCTGTGGATCGAGGCACCGCCCGGTGTGGTGCTGAAGCCGGCGATGGCCGCGCAGCTCGCCGCCCAGCACCACGGCGAGACGTTGCTGGCGATGCTGATCGGCGGTCTGGTGGGGATGCTGAGCGCGTTCGCGGTCGACACCGAGCCCCGGAAGCTGGCGCTGACGATGGTCCTGATGCCGTTGCCGATGCTCGCGTCGATGGCGCTGTCGCTGCAGTTCCTGCACGACCGGACGGCCGGCATCCTGGCGATGGCGGTGGTGATGGGGATCGGCAGCTATGTCCCCAAGTTCGGCCCGCGGATCGGCCCGCGTGCATTCGTCCTGGGGCAGATGCTGTTCGTCGGCACCTGTTGGGGTTCCTCAGCCGCGGCGCGATCACCGATCATGACCTGAGCTGGGTCGCGACGATTTTGTGGATCGCCGCCGCGGTCAACTTCGCGCTCAAGCTGGTGGTCCTCGCGCCGCTGCGGCGCGGGCGCTACGCCGAACGATCCAGGCGTTCTTCGCGCGCTCACGCGGGGTGATCGCGGCGTCGGCGGCGATCTTTGCGGCCGACGGAGAGCGCGAGTCCGAACGTGCTCGGCGGCGCCTGGGCGGTCGGCTGTCGCGCCTCAACGAGGCGGCCCTGATCGCCGATGCGCTGCTGACCTACCGACAGTCGATCGCCCAGAAGACCCACGCGCGCCTGTTCGCAACCGAGCTGACCGGGCAGAACATCAGCTGGACGGCGACGGACTCGCGGTCCTGCAGCGCTACGGCAGCGACAAGACCGCGCTGCGTGAGCATCCGCTGGAGGCCGGGCGGGTGATCCGATTGGCGGACGCACTCGTCGGCTGGCGCCTGGCCCTGCGACGTTGGCGCGACGCGCCCAAGGACCAGCCCGGAGCGGCCGGGTTCGCGTCCCTGGTGACGCTGATGTTCGGGAACCTGCCCGGTCCTCGCTGGTCAGCTCCGAGGCCGCCGCCCCTGACGGCAGCGTGCGGGCCCGGCTGCGCCTGGATTTGCCTGCGCAGTCGGCGATTCGCTTGACGATCGCCGTCGCCGCGGCTGCCGCGGTCGGCTCGATCCTCTCCGAGCGTCGCTTCTACTGGGCCGTGATTGCGGTCTTCATCGCGTTCATCGGCGCCAACACGACCGGCGAGCAGCTCGCCAAGGCGGCCCATCGCGTCGTCGGAACGGTCGTCGGAATCCTATTCGGGTCGATGCTGGCGCACGCGATCGGCAATAGCACCTGGTCGGTGCTCGTGATCGTGCTCGCGCTCGGCTTGGGCGTCTACCTTCTGCGTGCCAGCTACGCATTGATGGTGATCGGCGTCTCGGCGAGCTGCTCGATGGGCTGGCCAACCGGCTCGACGCCGGGGCGCCCGTGAGCGCGGGTGAGGCGGCGCTGCCGTTGAGCGCGGCCAGCCGCGGTCTGGATCACGCCAGCCATCAGCTGCGCAGCGCCGCTCTCCCGCTCTCTCGCCCCGTTTCGGCGCGACGAGGTGGAGCACAACCTGCGGCTGTTCTCCCAGGCCTCACATCACGCGCGCAACGTCGCCGCCGAAGTCCAGGACGATCTCGCGCTCGGGACCAAGGTCCGCCGGGCGGCCACGGAGACGCTGCGCACCCAAACGCCGCCTGGTCGGCTCGCTGCAGCAGCGCGTCGACCGTCTGGCCAACGGCAACGGCAACGGCGCCGCGCTGACCGAGGAGCTGCGCGCGAGGGCGACCTGCTCGGCGTCGCGCTGCAGGACGGGTCCAGCCGCGACGAGCGGCAGTTCCTGCGCCGGCGCTCGCTACAGGATGCCGATCTCGGAGTTGTCGCCGACGAGGAAGCGGTAGGCGCGGGGCTGGCGATCCGAGCGGCCGATCGTGACGTTGCGGCCCAGCAGCGAAGATTCCATCCGGCCGTCGAGGTCGTGCACCACCGAGCCGGCGAGCAGGATCGAATGTTCGAGTTCGGCGTTCTGGATCCTGCAGTTCTCGCCCACGGCGGTGTAGGGGCCCACGTAGCAGTCGGTCAGCCGCGCGCCGGCGCCCACCACCGCCGGGCCGCGGACGGTGGATCGTTCCAGGCGCGCGCCCGCCTCGATCACCACCCGGCCGTCGACCTGGGAGTCGATCAGCTCGCCGTCCACCCGCGTCTCGATCGTGTCGAGCACGAGGCGGTTGGCGGCCAGCATGTCATCGAGGCGGCCGGTGTCCTTCCACCAGCCCTTGACGATGTGCGGCTTGACGCGCAGCCCGATGTCGACAAGGTGCTGGATGGCGTCGGTGATCTCCAGCTCGCCGCGGGCGGACGGCTCGATCGCTCGGGCGGCGTCATGGACCGAGGCGCGGAACATGTAGACGCCCACCAGCGCCAGGTCGGTCTTGGGCTGCGCCGGCTTCTCCACCAAGCGCACCACCGAGCCGTCGTCGTGCAGTTCGGCCACCCCGTAGTTCTCGGGATCAGCGACGGCGGTCAGCAGGATCAGCGCATCCGGTTGCTCGTCGTGGAACGCTTGGACGAGCTCGGAGATCCCACCCTGGAGCAGGTTGTCGCCGAGGTACATCACAAACGGCGAGTCGCCGAGGAACGGCTCGGCGGTCAGCACGGCGTGCGCCAGCCCTGCCGGCTCGTCCTGGACGATGTAGGTCAGCTGCAGTCCGAAGCGCTCGCCGGTGCCGGCGGCGGCGCGGATCTCATCGCCCGTCTCGGGCGCGATGATGATCCCGACCTCCTCGATCCCGGCGTCGGCCATCGCCTGGATGCCGTAGAACAGAACTGGCTTGTTGGCCACCGGCACCAGTTGCTTGGCGCTGGTGTGGGTGATCGGACGCAGGCGCGTGCCCTTGCCCCCGGACAGGATCAACCCCTTGAGCGGTCGCGTCACCGCGGGGAGGGTACCGGTCGAGGATCGGGCCACGGGCCGGGACACTAGGGTGGAGCGTGATGATCCTGGTAACCGGAGCAGGCGGAATGATTGGGTCAGAGCTCGTCGCGCAACTGCGCGCCGGCGGTGCGGAGGTGCGGGCCGGTTTGCACTCGATGGACCGGACGCAGGCGGCCGCGAGCCTGACGGTGGCGCTCGATCTCGACGATCCCGCGACCCTGCCGCCGGTGCTGGACGGGGTCGACGCGCTGTTCGTGCTCGGTGCGATGGGGCCAGACCTGACCAGGCAGGAGCTCGGGGCCGTGACAGCCGCTGAGGCGGCCGGAGTTCGCAGGGTGGTCAAGCTGTCGGTGTGGCGCGCGCCCGATCGGCTGTCGCCCGTGGCTGAGCTGCACCGTCCGGTGGAGGAGGCGCTCGAGGCCTCCTCGCTGGACTGGACGTTTCTGCGGCCCAACTTCTTCATGCAGAACTTCTCTCGCCAGATGGCGGGTGCGATCGCCTCCGGAGTGATCGCCCAGCCTCAGACGACGGCTCCGATTAGCTTTGTCGATGCTCGCGATGTCGCGCGCTGCGCCGCCGCGGTCCTGACCGGCGACGGGCACGGTGGCCGTGTCTATGACCTCACCGGGCCCGACGCGCTGACCTATGACCAGGTGGCCGAGCGGCTCTCGGTCGCGCTGCAGCGGACGGTGCGGTTCGTCGGACTGACCGACGAGCAGGCCCGGGCTGCAATGTCAGAGCGGGGATTGCCCCGATTCCAGGTCGAGGCGCTGATCGGCGTCAGCCGCGCTTACCGCGAGGGCGGCGCCGAGGCCGTGACCTCGACGGTGGCGAGGCTCACTGGTCGTGAGCCGACGAGCCTCGCTCAGTTCATCGAAGATCATCGTGGTGCCTTCGGCGCCTGAACACGCCGCTCGCCTGACGATGTTCGACCTCGACGCCTACCTGGAGCGCATCGGGCTGAGCGGGCGCCCCGGGATCGCCGAGGTGCATCGCGCCCACGTGACCTCGATCCCGTTCGAGAACCTCGATCCGCAGCGCGGCGTGCCGGTGTCGCTCGAGCTCGACGACGTGCAACGTAAGCTGGTCGCCGAGGGTCGCGGCGGCTACTGCTTCGAGCACAACACGCTGCTGGGGGCGGCCTTGGAGGCGCTGGGCGCCGAGGTGGAGCCGATGCTGGGCCGGGTCGGCCCGCGGGAGCTCGACACGCGAGCGCGGTCACATCTAGTGTTGCGCGTGAAGGAAGACGGGGAGGTGTGGCACGCCGATGTCGGCTACGGCGCCGGCACGCTGTTGGATCCGGTCCCGTTCGGTGCCGGGGGTCCATATCAGCAGTCGGGCTGGCACTTTCGGGTGGTCGCCGACGCGGGGCGGCTGGTGTTACAGGCGCGGGGCCATGACGGCGAATGGGCGGATGAGTACTCGTTCACGCCCGAGCCGGCGCCGTTTGTCGACCTGGAGACAAGCAACTGGTTCACCTGCACGCACCCTCGGTCACACTTCGTCCGCGGTCTGGTCGTCGCGGCAAACGCCGCGGACGGCATCCGGACCGTGCTCAGTGACTGGAGCGGGACGCTGCGGCTGATGGAGCAGGCGCCGGCGGGGGAGACGGTGACCACGCCCGAGCGCTCCGCGGTGCCCGAGCTGCTGGCGACGCGCTTTGGTCTTCCCGGCTGGGAGCTGGATCCCGGCGGGCGGCTGGCCAGGATCGAGGACAGCCCAGCTCAGTAGCCGCCGGCCAGCTTGCGGTGATCCCACGAGGCGACCCGCTCGGGTAGGAACTGCAGCGCCACGCGCTTGGTCGCCTGCCGGCGAATCTCGTCGTTGATCTCCACCGGGGAGCCCCCGGCGTAGCGGGCGAGCAGCGCGGCGCCGAGCTCGGCTACGAACCCGGGCTCGCGGTGGATCTCGGTCCGGGCCTCGATCATCACTCCGCGCAGCTCTGCGTACTGCAGCCCGGCCTCCACCTGCAGCGTCGCCCTCGGGTCACGCTCGAGATTGCGCACCTTCTGGGACTTCCCGTACGTCCAGGCCCACAGCTCATCCCCGCGCAGCACGTACCAGAGCGGCATCAGATGCGGCCAGCCGCCGGCCCCGTTGGTGGCGCAGATGATCGTGCGCTGCTCGTCGAGGAACGCGTGCTCCTGCGCCGGGCTCATCCGAATCTGGTCGCGGCGGCTCACGTTCGCTGAGCGGTGGTGTGGGGTCAGTGCGAGAGCAGGCCGGCGCCGGCGCCGATCGTCTCGGCAGCCTGGCGCACGGCGTCGCGGGCATCGGCGGGCTCGAGTATGACCGCGTCCCCGGCCTCCTTGAGCGTCTCGCGCACGAGCCAGTCCACGCCCGCGAAACCCAGCTCGACGATCACCGAGCCGTCGACGAGCTCGGCCACCACGTTGCGCTCCTCGCGTGCCCAACGCGCGCGCTCGGGCGAGATCCACACGCGGGCGCGACTCGAGGCGGGGACCTCACCGGTCTTCGGCCAGCCGCCGACATCGGCGGCGGGGTCGAGATCGTCGCGCGGCTCGAACATCTCGTCGGTGACGGTCGCCGACTTGATCCGGTCCAGGCGGAAGTGGCGAACGCTTTCCCGCGTCGGATCGAAGCTGGCCACATACCAGCCCTCGCGCCCGTTGATCAGCGCATACGGCTCCACGAGGCGGGTGGAGAACTCGTCCTCGTTCTCCTTGTAGTACTCAAACGACAGCAGTCGCCGGCCCGAGATCGCCTGCGAGACGACCTGAGCGATCTCGTCGTCGCCGCCGGGGGTGGCGAACTGCAGGCCCTCATGGACGGGATCCTCGCCCAGCGCGGCCACGACCTTGAGCCGCACGGAGGCGAGCGAGCCCTCGGGGATGTGCTCACCGATCAGGTCGATCGCGGCGATCAGCGCCTTGGCTTCGACGGGGAGCAGCCGTGCCGGCCGGGCGAACGAGTCACCATAGGGCTCGGGATCGACGTCGATCGTGCCGTCGGGATGCAGCTCCGCATAGAGCACGTAGGTGCCGGCACCGAAGTTAACGACGTTCAGCACCCCGATGTCCTCGCGCAGCTCGACGTCTGACATCTTCAGCGCGGAGCACAGCTCGGCGGAGTTCAGCGTCCGGCCGGCGCGTCCGGCGTCGATCAGCATCGAGGCCAGCGTGACCAGGCGCGCGAAGCGCTCGGGGCGGATCGCGGCGTCGGCGCGTCGGGGATGGGCGGGATCTGTGTCAGCCCCCGCGTCGTCGTTGGCCGAACGGTCGAGCTCGACGGCGCGGCGGGCACCGGCCGAACCCGCGGCCAGCTCGTCGGCTACCTGCGCCTCGCCCGAGTGACGTTCGATCAGCACCCCGACGCGTTCGCGCAGCTCAGAGACCAGCGCGGGCGGCCCGACGATGCGGGCGTTCTCGCCCAGGCCCAGCGCCCAGGCGATCAGCTGGCGGGAATTGGCATACCGCGTGGCGTACAGCCGGTCGTCGGGATCGGCATCCTCACCGACCGGACGGATCTCGCCGTAGCGTCCGAAGTGACGCTCGATCTGCCAGGCGATGCGCTGGCTGATCCACACCTCGGCGGTGCCGATCGGCTCGCCGAACTGCCAGTCGATGCGGTTGCCGTACGCGCGCGGGTCGAAGTTGTCCGGGCGCTGGAAGTCGTGCTCGGCTTTGGTGGCGTAGCCAACCTTGCCACGGATCCGTGACAGGCGGAACACCCGGATCGCCGAGCGCTCGTGGGAGCGCCCGACGACGTAGAACTGGCCGCCCTGATACAGCAGTTGGTAGGGGTCGACCCGGCGTGCGCCGAGCTCGTCGCGCTCCATGGTGTGGTAATCGAAGACGATTGTCTTGCGCCGGAAGATCGCGGTTTCGATCTTGGCCAGCCGCAGCGACACCTCATGGCCCCCGGCCGATCCGGTGATACCGAGCGCCACGGTGTTACGCTCGGGCGCGTTGAGCGGGCTGGGGCGACCCCAGGAGATCTGCTGCAGTGCCAGCCGAAGCGGCTCGGCATAGGCGAATTCACCGTCGAGCAGCTGCAGGGCGGTGCGCAGCGCCGCCAGTTCCTGGTCGGTGAACGCGATCGGAGGGAGGTGGAAATTCTCCGGCGGTAGCGAGTAGTTCTCCTGCTCGACCAACCCGTCGACCGGCTTCTCGACCATCAGCACGATCCCGAGCGCTTCCAGCTCAGACCGGTCAGCGTAGAAACGGCGAGCGAACGCATCCTCGTTCATCACGCTGTAGTCTTCGACATCGCGCCGAATCTCCGGCGCGGTCACCGGCCGCCGCTCGGCCATCAGATATGAGATCAGCGAGAGCTGACGGATCAGTTTCTCGGTGTCCTTAGCCATCCCCATCCGAACTCTAGACGGGCGCCGCGGAGCTGCCGGCCGCAGACCATGCGGGCGCGCGCAATTTGCGCAGATTTGGAGTGCGGTGTCACCAAGCCGTGACGTTTGCCGCCGGTCCGAGGGTGGGCGTGACGGGGCGGCCAGGGCGAGCAAAATCGGCCACCACCGCGCCTCGCGCCGGGAGCGTGGCCGATTACCCCCAGCATGTGGTGGTGATCGGCCACGAGCGGTGCGCGGCGAGGCGTCGTGTGCGCAAAACCACCGCAGCCGGGTGCCGCACGCGCCAGGGG
>JBPCPC010000059.1:0-12042 GCA_050999585.1 Solirubrobacteraceae bacterium
CGTGCAGCATGGTAAGCACGACCTCGAGCGCGGGGCGCCCCTCCTTTTCCATGATCGCCACCGGAATCCCGGCGCCGTCGTCGACGACGCTCACCGAGTTGTCGGGGTGGATCGTCACCTCGGCCGCAGTGCAGCGACCGGCCAGTGCCTCGTCGACGGCGTTGTCCACGATCTCGTAGACGAGATGGTGCAGCCCACGCTCGCCGGTGGAGCCGATGTACATGCCCGGACGCTTGCGGACCGCCTCGAGACCCTCGAGCACAGTGATGTCCTGCGCGTCGTAACTAGATTTGCTGCCCGAGTCCGGGCGCGCGCCGTCGTCGTTCGCCAACGATCCTCCGATGACGTTGGGACGACCCGGTTGCCGCGCCGTGCGGGCGCGCCAGGCCGTCAAGAATTTATATACAGAAGAATAGCACAAGCGCCGGTCGAAACCCCTCGCCCGACCGTATGCTTTTCCCTGCAAAACACGGGAAACGCCGGAGGCCGGAGGAGGGCTCAGCCGACGTGCCCGACGGCGACACAGCGCAGTCGCTGCACGGTCCTGTCGCCGAGCGTGGCGTTGAGGCGCACGAGGATCTGCGGCGCCATCAGATCGAGCTCCTGGGCCCATACCGACGCCGCACAGGACACGGTCACCACGCCGCATCGCTCCGCCGTGGGCTGGGCCTGGGCCGCGATCGAGGAACCGACCGTGGCCGGCCAGATGCGCTGGACATCGGCGAGCAGCGTACCCGGCGCCAGCTCCTCGGCCAGGGCAGTGAACGCGGGCTCCAGCGAGCGCGGCGAGCGGCGGTAGTAGGTCATACGGCCACGGTCTCTGAGAGCACTCCGCTCGCGGAAACGTCCAGGCGGTGGACGTCGGCCTGCTCGGCGCCGGGAACCTGTTCGGCGTCGGTGGCGGTGATCATCGCCTGCCCACCGCCCGAGCGCAGCAGGTCGACGAGCGCCCGGCGACGACGGCCGTCGAGCTCTGACATCACGTCGTCGAGCAGCATCACCGGCGGCGCCTCGCGGCGTTGGGCCAGCGCGCTGCGTTCGGCCAGCAGCAGCGCCAGCAAGGTCATGCGCTGCTGACCCTGTGAGCCGTAGGCGCGCAGCTCACGGCCGTCGCGGACCGCGACCAGGTCATCGCGATGCGGACCGTGGCCGGTGAACCCGCGCTCCAGGTCGCCGGCCACGCGCTGCGCCAGTTCGGAGCGCAACTGCTCGGGGTCGGTGGCTCGGGAACGGGGCCGGTAGGTGATGTCGACCCCGCCCTCGCCGCCGGCGAGTCCGAGCTGCCCGCAGGACTCGGCGAACGCCGGCGCCAGCGCGTCGATCGCAGCCCGGCGGTCGGCCATCAACGCGATCCCGTGGTCCGCCAGTTGGGCGTCCCAGGTAGACAGCGTGTCGCGGCCCGCGCCACCGGCGCGGATCCGCGCGATCAGGGCGTTGCGCTGCGCAAGGGTCTGGGCGTAGGCTCGCCGCGTCGCCGTGCGCGCCGGCCACAGGGCAGCGACGAACTGATCCATGTGGGCCCGGCGCAGCGACGGTGCTCCCTTGACCAACTCCAGGCGGTCGAGCAGGAACACGCTAACCAGCGGCCGTTCAGAGACCTCCACCAGGCGCTCCACGTCGGCTCCGTCGACCCGCATGCGCTTGGGCTCGCCGGGCTGGAAGCCGACGGACAGCTCGTGGCACCCATCGTCACCCTCGGTGGCCACCACGACCCGGGTGGCGGGCTGGCCGAAGCGCACGACCTCACGCTCGTTGCTGGTCCGGCACGAGCGCCCCGTGCAACCGAAGTACAGCGCCTCGAGCAGATTCGTTTTGCCCGCGCCGTTGGGTCCCGTGATCACGGTCAGGCCATCGGCGAAGTCCGCCGACGCCTCCCGGTAGCTGCGGAAGTCGCGCATGCTGACGCGGGCCACCCGCACGGCGGCGACGCTCAGTGCTTCCCGCCGGGAAGCACCTAGACGTTGAGTCTGATCGGCATGATCAGGTAACGAAAGCGGCTCTCGTCCCCGGACTCGATCAGTCCCGGCCGCAGCGGGCTGATCAGCTTCAGCAGCACGTCGCCCTCGTCGATCGCTTCGAGCCCGGCGCGTAGAAACTCGGGGTTGAAGCCAATCTCCAGGGGCTCCCCGGTGAATGCGACCGGCATCGACTCACGCGCTTCGCCGACGTCCGGCGTCTGCGACGACACCGTCAGCTCGCCCTCGGCGAAGGCGAGCCGCAGCGGCGCATTCTTCTGGGCCAGAAGGCTGATGCGCCGGACGACATCGGTGAACTCTGATCCGGCGATCCGGAGCTCGTGCTCGAAGGTGTCGGGCAGCAGTTGGCGGTAATTGGGGAACTGACCGTCGATCAGACGAGAGGAGAGGACCACCCGGCCGAGCGTGAACAGCACCTGGTTCTGGCGGACGCTGACGCTCAGCGGGGCGTCGTCGGCGTGGGTCAGCAGGCGGCCCAGTTCCTGCAGCGCTCGCGCCGGCACGTTGACCTCGAACGCCGAGGACAGCGGCGCCTCGAGCGTCGTCTCCTTCACGCTCAGGCGATACGAGTCGGTAGCGACCATCCGCAGCTCGCGATCCGAGGCAGAGATCAGAATCCCGGTCAGCACGGGGCGGGTTTCGTCGCGTGAGGCAGAGCCGGCCACCTTGAGCGCAGTGGAGACAAACGCGTCGGCCGGAAGCTCCACCGATGACTCCGGGTCTGGTTCGGGGAACGGCGGGAAGTCATCGCTGCGCAGCGTCCGGATATGGAACGTGGCGTTCCCGGCGACGACCTCGACGTCCTGCTCCGCGGAGCGCAGTTCCACCGAGACGTGGTCAGCCGGCAGCGAGCGAACCACGTCGAGCATCAGGCGGGCCGGCAGCACGACGGTCCCCTCGCGAATGACCTCGGCCTCGAGCGGAACGCGCAGGCCGACGTCCATGTCCGTGGCGCGCAACTCGCAGCCGGAGGGGTGGGCGACGAGTTGAACGCCGGACAGAGCTTGGATGGCGCTGCGGGTCGAGGCAACCCTGCTGACGGTCTGCAGCTGTGAGAACAGAGCGTCGCGCTCGAGGGAGATCTTCACGATGAATACCTTTGAAGGAAATTAGAAGTCATAGAGCCAATACAAGCTGTTGATAAGTCGGCGTTCGTCCGCATAGAGCGGTTGAATAGCGGTGACAGGTCAACGGGTCAGTCTGTCAACAGTCGCGGTCGGCTCGCGCCTGGGAGACGATCTGGCTCAGTTCGCCGACTTCGTCCACAGCCTGTTGATCGTTTTTCATACGCTCCGAGACACGCTTGCAGGCGTGGATCACGGTGGCGTGGTTGCGACCCCCGAACGCCTTGCCGATCGTGGGCAGCGAGGCGCCGGTCAGGTCTCGCGCGAGGTGGATCGCGACCTGGCGGGGCCAGGCGACCCGGCTGACCCGGCTCGCCGAGGTGAGCTGTTCGACGCTGAGACCAAAGTGGTCGGCGACCGCCGCTTGCACGTGGGCGATCGAGGGAGCGCCCGTCCGGCGGACGGGATACATGGCGTCGAGCACCTGCGTCGCGAGCGCGACGTCGATCGGCCGTCGGGTGAGCGAGTGATAGGCGACGACCCGGATCAGCGCACCCTCGAGCGCGCGGATGTTGTCGGTGACGCGATCAGCGATCAACTCGAGCACCTCGGGATCGGCCAGGACGACGCTGTCGAGCGCGGCGCGCTTACGCAGGATCGCGACCCGTGTGGCGTGGTCGGGCGGTTCGATGTCGGCGACCAGGCCGGCGGCGAAGCGCTCGCGCAGGCGCTGCTCGAGCGAGACCAGTGCGCGCGGGAGGCGATCGCAGGTCAGCACCAGTTGACGCCCACTGTCGTACAGCGCGTTGAAGGTGTGGAAGAACTCCTCCTCGGTGCGAACCTTGCTGGCGAGGAACTGGACGTCGTCGATCAGCAGCACGTCGGCGTCGCGGTAGGCGCGCTTAAACGTCTCGACGGACTTGGAGTTCAGCGCGGCGATGAAGTGGTTGGTGAACGACTCGGCGGTGGCGTAGCGGACGGTCGCTCCTCCCCCGAAGGTCGCGACGTAGTTGCCGATCGCATGCAAAAGATGGGTCTTGCCCAGGCCAGGCGGGGCGTGGAGGAACAGCGGGTTGTAGGCCTGGCCGGGGAGCTCGGCGACCGCCAGGGCCGCCGCGTGGGCGAGGCGATTGCCTTCGCCGATGATGAACTGCTCAAAGCGGTAGCGGGGGTTCAGCGTGATCAGCGCCGGCGCAGGTTTGCCAGCGCCCGTGATGGGGCTCGGACTGGGCCCGGCCGGGTGCTGGGTTGCGTGCCGACGCCCGTCGAGGGTCATGCGGGCGCCGGGGCCGAAGTGCTCGCGGACGCAGCGCTGCAGCAGCCCGCCGAAGCGCCCCGAGACCCATGCCGCCGTCTCGGACGGTGCGGTCAGGGTCAGCAGCTCGCCGTCCCAGGAGTCGAGCTCGAGGCGCTCCAGCCAGATCAGGAACGCGGAGTCGCCGACGAGGCGCCGAAGCTCGGTTCTGATCATTCGCCATTCGGACGCGGCGTCAGGTTGTGCGGGCAGCACCAAGCGACTCCTCCCAGGGAGCTGTGCGACGCGATTTCGTGAGGGCCCCGAGCGGAGTTCGCCCGAGGGCGGCGAATATACCAGCGGTGTTTTCGAGCTCCCCGGCCCCCGACGGGGGGTTGACGCAAAGCGCGGGAAAAAGCGACCAACTCGTGAACGGGTGTCAGAGCCGCGACTCGCCGAGCAAATCTGCGCTCCGGGACCCAATCGCGGCTGCGTATACTGCGACGTCCCCGCCGGGACCCTCGAGCCATGAAACGTACTTATCAGCCCAAGAAGCGCAAGCGCGCCCGCACCCACGGCTTCCGCGCTCGGATGCAGACGCGCGCCGGGCGCCTGACTCTGAAGCGCCGCCGCACCAAGGGTCGCAAGCGCCTGACGGTCTGATGCCGGTCGGGCCGCGGGGATACGGCCCCGCCCTCCCCGCCCAGCGGCCAGGGCGCGGACGGCTCTCGCGCAGCGCCGATTTCGATCGCGTCTTCCGTCACGGCCGGTCACACGCGGGCCGTGACCTCGTGCTCTACGTGTTCCCGAGCGGTTCCGAGGATGAGACCCGCCGGCTCGGTCTGTCGGTGTCACGCAAGGTCGGCGGCGCGGTGCAGCGAAACCGCGTCAAGCGGCTGCTGCGCGAGGCATTCGCCTACGAGAGCGGCCGTTTGCCGGCCGGGAGCGATGCGGTCGTGATCGCTCGCCACGGCGCGCGCGAGCTGGCCGAGCGCGACGGCCTGGCCGGGATCCAGCGGGCGCTGAGCGAGCTGATCGACAAGGTCCCCGGCGTCACCGCCCCCGAGCTCGCGGCCGGACCGCGCGACACGGAGGTGCCGGCCGGATGACGCGCCCCGCTCGCTGGCTGTTGACGCGGCCGATCCGCCTCTACCAACTGCTCGTCTCGCCGCTGGTCGGAGAGCACTGCAAGTACTACCCGTCGTGCTCTGAGTACGCCGCACAGGCGATTCAGCGATTCGGCATACTGCGGGGACTGGTGTTGGCCGGTTGGCGGTTGCTGCGCTGTAACCCCTGGAGCGCCGGTGGCTTTGATCCGGTCGAGGAGCAGCGACTATTCAGAGCGCGACCCTCAGCCTGTTGAGTTCCTGACAATGCTTGTCACCGCAAACATCTTCCAGCCCCTGATCGACGTCTTCGAGGCGGTCATCAAGGTCTTCCACAACTCCGTGGGGATCCCGTGGGGCTGGGCGATCGTGCTGCTGACGGTCGTCGTGCGCGGGGCGATGATCCCGCTGACGCTGAAGCAGATCAAGTCGATGGTGCGGATGCAGCAGTTGGCGCCGGAGATGAAGGCGATCCAGGCGAAGTACAAGGAGGACAAGCAGCGTCAGCAGCAGGAGATCATGAAGTTCTACAAGGAGAACAACGTCAATCCGTTGGGCTCCTGCCTGCCGCTGGTGGCCCAGTTGCCGGTGTTCATCTCGCTGTACTACATGCTGCGCCAGAGCCTGCGGGCCGATATCTGTCCCGCCCAGCAGCATCGCCTCGCGAACGGGAAGATCGACCTGGCGCACACCGTCGTCTGTGGTACCGGACCGCATTCGCACGCCGGGTTCCTGTTCATCAGCGACCTGACGAACAAGGCCACCGGGGTGACGTTGATCGTGCTGCTGGTGCTCTACGTGGGCACCCAGTTGATGTCGAGCCTGGTTATGTCGGCGGCGACGACCGACCCGATGCAGCGCCGGATCATGATGTTCATGCCGCTGATCTTCGTGCTGGTTGTGATCCGCTTCCCGGCCGGCGTGCTCGTGTACTGGATCACCACCAACACCTGGACGATCGGCCAGCAGTACATCGTCAAGCGCCGGATCGGGCCGTTGCAAGCCGCGACGGTTGTGGGGGGCGCCGGAGGTGGCTCCGGGTCGTCGGGGTCTGGGTCTGGGTCGGGGTCGGGAGCCGATACGGGCGCCGGCTCGGGGTTGAGCGGCATCATGGCCCGCGCTCGAGCCATGTCGTCGGGCGGCGCCAAAGCGAGCGAGACTTCCCCCGCTGCGATCAAGTCGCCGACGAGCAAGACCAACGGCGCCCGCACGAACGGCACCAAAAGCAATGGCAGCAAGACGAACGGTGCCAAGTCCACGGCCGGCAGGTCCGGAACGGCCGGGAAGTCCGGAACGGCTGCCGGGAAGTCCGGAACGGCCGCTGGGAAGTCCGGAACGGCCGCCGGGAAGTCCGGGACAACCGGGAATGGCTCGGGCAGCGGTCTGGGCGGGCTGATCCGTGGCCGGGCCAAGCCCGAGGATCCCGAGCCGGTGGGGAGCGCCGGTCATGGCGGTCCTCCGCCGAAGCCACCGCGCAAGAAGAAGAAGCGCTCCGGCCGCAGGCGGTAGGCCATGTCCTCCGTCGTCGACGAAGCTGCTGCTCGCGTCCGGGAGTTGCTGGAGAAGATCGCCGACGCCGCCGGGGTCGAGGCCGACGTGGAGATTCACGAGAACGGCGGTGGGCTCACCGCTGAATACATCGGCGACGATCTCGGGTTGCTGATTGGCCATCACGGTCAGACGATCGACGCAATCCAGCACCTGGCTTATCGGATCGCGATGCAGGGGGACGCTGAGCGCGTTCCGGTTGTCGTCGATGCCGCCGGCTACCGCGAACGCCGCGCGACCACGCTATGCCAGGCGGCCGATCAGGCAGCGCAGGCGGCCCTCAGCGAACGCCGCCCGGTGCCGCTGGAAGCGATGAGCGCGCTCGAGCGCAAGGTCATCCACGAGCATCTCAAGGAACGCCGCGACGTCGAGACGTACAGTGAGGGCCAGGAACCCTCGCGCCGGCTTGTCGTCGCACCACTGGTCGACTGAGCCTTGATCGGCCCCGAGCGCCGAGTCTCCGCCGATCATTGGTGGATCCAGACCAAGCGCAGGGAACGCCGCAGCCCCGGCGTGTTTCACGTGAAACCTCGACCACAGCGTTTCACGTGAAACCTCATCGCACATCGGTTGCGTCTCTGAGTGCCCGGTACGACCTGGTTGCGCCCGCCGACCGGCGCCTGCAGGCGCTGGCCGACCTGCTCAGCGAGGACGACGCCGCGCCCACCACCATCCGCGATCCACGGCGGGTGCTCGATGACCACCTGGCCGACTCGCTCGTCGCGCTGGAACTGCCCGAGGTCCGCGCGGCGACCCGGATCGCCGACCTCGGTTCGGGCGCGGGTCTGCCGGGTCTCCCGCTGGCGATCGCCCTCCCCGCGGCCAGCGTTGCGTTGCTCGAGAGTCACGGGCGCAAGTGCGAGTACCTGCGGCGGGCGTGTACCGAATGTGAAGTTCTGAACGCCGAGGTCGTCCAGGCCCGCGTCGAGGAATGGAGCGGCGGCGCGGAGCGCTGTGACCTCGTAGTTGCCCGCGCGCTTGCCCCGCTCGCAGTGGTCGCCGAATACGCGGCGCCGCTGCTGCACCTGGGCGGCGCGCTCGTCGCCTGGCGCGGCCGGCGCGATCCCCACGAGGAGGCAGCGGCCGCGCGAGCGGCCGACGAACTCGGGCTCGAGGCCCATGATCCGGTGGCGGTGACTCCCTATCCGGGGGTCATGCACCGCTATCTGCACGTCTTGGTCAAGCTCGGGCCGACCCCGCCGCGGTTTCCCCGCCGCCCCGGAATTGCCCGCAAGCGCCCGCTCGGTGCCGACACGTCTGACCGCGTACAGCGCTAGCTTCACGATCATGGGGACCGTCTACGCGATCGCGAATCAGAAGGGGGGAGTCGGCAAGACCACGACCGCCGTGAACCTCGCGGCCTGCGTGGCCGAAGCCGGCTATGAGTCGTTGCTGATCGACATCGACCCGCAGTCCAATGCCACGCTCGGGCTCGGGATCGACAAGCACATCACGCCGACCGTCTACGACGCGCTGCTCGGCGAGGTCCCGCTCGCCGACACCGTTGTGGCCACCACGATCCCTCACCTGGGCGTGATTCCGGCCGGCCCGGACCTTGCCGGCGCGACGGTGGAGTTGCCACGGATGATCGGCTCGGAGAACCGTCTGCGCGAGGCGCTGGCTCCGATCCGTGACCGCTACGCGTTCGTGCTGCTGGATTGCCCGCCCTCGCTGGGCCCGTTGACCGTCAACGCCCTGGTCGCGGCCGATCGCGTGATCGTTCCCGTGCAGGCCGAGTATTTCGCGCTCGAGGGTCTCGCCGGTCTGCTGGACACGCTGTCGCTGGTCCAGCGCGAACTCAACCCGCGCCTGACCGTGGCCGGCATGCTGCTGACGATGTCCGACAACCGCACGCGACTGGCCCAGGACGTCGAAAGCGAGGTCCGCAGCCATTTCCCAGATCTCGTGTTCGACACGGTGATCCCGCGCAACGTCCGCATCGGCGAGGCGCCCAGCTTCGGCCAGCCGGTGATTCACTACGACCCTCACTGCGCCGGGGCGGACGCGTACTTCGAGCTGGCCAAGGAGGTGGCGGCCCGTGGCTGAGCGCCAACGCGGCATGGGACGCGGATTGTCGGCGATCCTGTCGGTCGCGCCTCGCGACGAGCTCGAGGAGCTGCGCCGGCTCCCGACCGACATGATCACGCCCAATCCGCACCAGCCCCGTCGCGATTTCGACGAGGACACGCTCGTCGCCCTGGCGGAGTCGATCAAGGTCAGGGGCGTGCTGCAGCCCGTACTGGTCCGACCGGTGCCGGGCGGGACCTACGAGCTGCTCGCCGGGGAGCGCCGCTGGCGCGCTGCCGTGCTGACCGGATTAGACACCGTGCCTGCGATCGTCCGCCATCACGACGACGCGGCCTCGCTGGAGGTCGCGCTGATCGAGAACATGGCTCGCGAGGACCTCAACGCGGTCGAGGAGGCCCGCGCCTGCGCCGCATTGACCGAGGAGCTCGGTCTCTCACGCGAGGAGGTCGGCCAGCGCGTCGGCCGCAGCCGCGTGGCGGTCTCAAATCTGATCCGCCTGCTCGACCTGCCCGACGTGGCGCTTGACCTGATCATCGCCGGCGAGCTGAGCGAGGGTCACGGACGCGCGCTGCTGACCGCGCCCGACAATGCGGATCGCCGGCGACTGGCCCGGCAGGCCGCTGACGGCCGCTGGTCGGTCCGCGAGCTCGAGGTCCGCGCCCGCGGTGGCCGGCCCCCGGCAGCCAAGCGGGTCCGCCGGCCGCGCAGCCTCCACCCCGATCAGGAGGCGGCGATCATCGAGATCAACGATACGTTCGAGGCCGCTCTTGGTCGCGAGGTCGAGGTCACCGCCAGCGCCGACGGCTACCGCGCCCACCTCAGCTTCGAGTCGTTGCAGGAGGCGCTCGACCTGGCGCGCAGCCTGAAGCTACGGCCCCCGCCTGAGCCCGGGCTGTAGCACGACCACCGGGCCCGGCGGCGGCTCGCGGGCACCGTTAGAATCGACCGCCTCGGGCGATTAGCTCAGTCGGTTAGAGCGCTTCTCTGATAAGGAAGAGGTCCCAGGTTCGAGTCCTGGATCGCCCACTCGAAGGAAATCCCTGGAAATAGGGCGTTTTTCTTCACCGGACAGCGCGCGTCGGTGACGCACGAGGGTGCCGGAAGGGTGCCTCTAGGGCAAGAGGTATGATCTCCAATCGGTCATCGGCGACCAGTGCCTGTACGCACTCGGCGGACGCACCGATGAAGGTGCTGTTGAGATCAACGTCCGTGCCCACGCACCAGGCGTGTTCGTCGGGCCACCACAAGCTGGGATCGCGGAGTAGTCGCGCCGGAGTTGCGGGGCGGTCCGGTACCAGTCCTCGCAGAAGGATTCCTCGGGCATGGCTGACAGCGCGCCGGTGAGCAGGATCATGTCCCGGTGCGGGATCTCCAACCGCGGCGCCGGAGGCTTCCCAGGTAGAGAAGGTCGCCGAAGCCTTCCCAACGCGCGAACCAGCAGCGTTGAGGGGTACGCGTGTACCGACCGAGCGAGTCGTTCGGCTGGATCGTCTCCTGGGGGTAACGGTAGTAGTAGCTACGGTACGTTGCGTAGTCTATGCTGACGTGCATGCCTCAGATCAGGCCTCGGCGATCGTCGCGCATGATCGATGAGACGGTGCGATCCGCGGTTCGCCGGCTTCTGATCGACCGCGGCTACCAGGCAATGACAATCGAGCAGGTGGCCAAGTGCACCGGCGTGGCAAAGACCGCGATCTACCGACGGTGGAGGTCAAAGGCCGAGATGGTGTTCGAGGTAGCGGTGCACGGCGGGTCGATCGCTGCGCCCGCCGACACGGGCTCGGTCGGTGGCGATCTGAGAGTCCTCGTCGGGCACGTCCTTGCCCTGCTGTCAGACGACGCCGTTCGCGGAGCGATGCCCGGCCTCATTGCCGACCTGCGGGCCGATCGAGACCTCGGCGAGCGATTCCAGCGCTGCATGATCGACCCCGAGCGCCGCGTGGTCGCGGCCATCCTGGGCCGAGCCAAGGAGCGAGGCGAGATCAGCTCTCAGGCCTGCCCCGCCCAGATACATGCGCAGTTACTCGGAACGCTCTTTGCGTGGGTGTATCTCGTCGGTGAGCCACCGGCGGATGACCTCGCTGATCGCGTCACGGATGCGCTGGTCGCCGCGGCTGGTGCACCACCCAACAAGGAGACCGACCCGTGACCACGCTGTTGGAGCAGACGATGCCCGTGTACCACTTCAACGAGAGCCACAGCCGTCTGATCAGGGCCAGCCCGATCGACGTCTGGCAGACCTTGACTGCGCTCCGGCTTGACCAGCTCATGTGGTTCGGCCGGGGACAGGCCGCAGCCCCGCCCTGGCTGAGTACCCCCTCGGGATCGGCAGCGCGGCGGCTGCTGTCGTTGCCATCGCTGGTCTGGTGCTGACCGTTCGGAGCAAGGGCCAACACACGGCCATGCGTGACCCCGCGGTGCGCCGTTACAACATCATCGTCGGGCTGGAGCTCGGGCTGCTGGCTGCCGGGGCGGCGCTGTTGAGTGCAGCCAGCCTGACGGAGTAGATCACA
Organism: Solirubrobacteraceae bacterium; assembly: GCA_050999585.1. GTDB lineage: Bacteria > Actinomycetota > Thermoleophilia > Solirubrobacterales > Solirubrobacteraceae > Palsa-465. Next base: position 11,470 of record JBPCPC010000059.1, read on the forward strand.
GTGTGGGTATGTGCAGGCGTCGGCGTGCCCTTTCCGCTGGCCGGCGTCTTTCGCCACCTGCTCCTCGTCCCCAGTCGGGCTCCTGATCACCGCCGTCGCGGTAGCCGCTTTGATCGTCGGGGTGACCACATCCGTGGCGCCTAGCACAGTCACTGGCCCCGGAGCCGGCATCTGCCTGCTCACGGCCGGGATCATCCACCTGAGCGGCCGTCTCCCAAGACACGCAACATCGGCTGCACCAGCATCAGCACGAACCCTGCCCGTAGCGGGATCCCACACCGGGGGATTGGGCGACCTGATCGCGCTCAGGCCTCAGGGGCTCCTCGTCTCGACCCGGCCTGGTTGTTTGACCGCCGCTTTCAAGGGCTTGGTGGGAGCGGGCGCGGGCCCCCCGGTCCCCGACTCATCGCTGGCCGCTGCCTGGCCTCAAGGTGTTTGCGGTGGTAACGTGTGTGCTAGGTCATCTGTTCCGGCTAGGGTCTGAAGTGCGCGCCGGGGCAATGCTTCGATCGACATTTCGGCGCAGCACCGGCCCTGGGTGGCCCCGTCGGAGAGGGAGGCGCTGCGATGAGT
>JBPCPC010000068.1:0-22028 GCA_050999585.1 Solirubrobacteraceae bacterium
CGCACCGAACAGCGGTAACCCCTCGGTAGCGATCTTTGAGCAGGTCTCGTTCATCCCGAGGGGGGGCGAGACCGGACTGCTGGCGGCCCGCCCGTTGGCCACCAGCGCGGGCGCGATCCGACCGCCCCCGAGCAGCACCCGCCGCAACGCCGGGGGCTCGCGCAGCCCGGCGTCGAGCAGGCGGGAGAGCATCGTCGGCACCATCGACACCAGCGTGACCCGCTCGCCGGGGTCCATCAGCGCAGCCAGCATCCGATCGGCGTCGAAGCGCTCGTGCAGCAGCACCGTGGTCCCGTAGATCGCCGAGCGGATCTGGATCGAGAGACCACCTACGTGGGCCAGCGGCATCGGGCAGAGCCACCGCTCGTCTTCGTCCAGACCGAGCGCGATCATCGAGCCGATCGCGTTCCAGCGCCAGTTCTCATAGCTGAGCGCGACGGGCTTGGGGCCGGCGGTCGTCCCCGAGGTGAACATCAGCGTGGCAGTCTCCCCCGGCTCAGCGTCGTGATCAGCGGCGGCCGGTTCCCCCTCGATCGGCGCCTGCAGGACCAGCCTGGCGGCTTGCAGGCGGGCGGTTCGCTCGGCGGCGCCCAGCCGCAGGTCGATCGGCATCGCGACCGCCCCGACCAGCAGGCAGCCGTGCAGCGCCGGCACCAGCTGGCGCCCGGGCAGGGCGAGGGCGACCCGGTCGCCGGGTCCCACGCCCCGCTCGCGCAGGCCCCCGCCGACCGCGCGCGCGCGCTCGTAGAGCTCGGAGTAGGTCAGCGACGACTCCCCGGGCGTGGCCAGGGCGACGCGGTCGCCTCGCATGCGCGCGGCGCGGGCCAGCCAGGGCTCCATCCGGATTAAGTGGTCGGGAGACGGGGCGGCGGGCTTGGGCTCGAGGGCCCACTGCGCACCGGCGGCGGCGCGCTCGGCCGCACCGCCACGGTCCCGCCGCGACGGCGGGGACGACGCACCCGCATCTCCTCGGCGAGGAAGTAGGACCCGATCACCACGACAGCCGCGACCACCTGGGCGGCGATCGTCTGCACGTTGGGGAAGACCGCGAACCACAGCCCCACCCAGCCGGGAATGTTGATGTTGATCGGCGTGACGCCGAGCCAGCCGGCCTGCTGGAACTCCTGCACGCTCTCGCCGACCATCACCAGCAGAACCACGCCAAGCAGGATGCCGGTCGCGACCAGCATCCGCTTGTAGGGCAGGCGCGCCTGCAGCCGGAACGTGGCGTAGCCGATGATCGCGACGAACACGAGTCCCACCGCAACGCCCTCGAGCACGACGCCCGAGCCGTAGCGCAGGCGCAGGTTCTGCAGGAACAGGACGACCTCGAAGCCCTCGCGATAGACCGAGGTGAAACCGAGCAGGGCGAAGCCGAACAGCGTCTTCTGCGCGCTGGTGGTGCCGGCGCCGCCGACGAGCTCCTTGCGGCGGCGATTGTGGTGAGCGATCCAGCCGGTCCAGTAGACACGATGAAAGAACCAGTTCATTACGACCAGCAGCACGATGATCGCCAGCAGACCGGTCGCGGCCTGGAGGTCGTAGCTGCCCTTGCCGACGGCGTCGGTGATCGCGATCGCGACGAACCAGGTCGCCACGCTGGCCGCCAGGGCGGTTCCGGCGCCGAAGCCGAGCGGCCGGCGATAGTCGCTGTTGCCGCCGCGCATGCTGGCCGTCAGCACCGCCAGCACGAGGATCGTCTCGAGGCCTTCGCGCAGCACCAGGATGCCACTGTCGACCACGACCGCCAGATGACTCAGGTGCGAGCTCGGACTGGTCGGGTCCGGCGTGCCCGCACCGGCGGTGACCATCTGCCAGATGATCACGCCGACAATGATCACGCCGAGTGAACCCCATCCGAGCTGCTTGCGGGACAGGCCGAGCATTAGGGGTACCTTACACAAATCTCGCGGTCGGGATTAGGGCGTCCTAAGTTCAGGCGCTCCGGCAATATCTCCGCTGGTTTTCACCCTCCTTGCCTAGAGTCCTGGTGGTGAGCATCCAGTGGCAGCCCCAGGACGAGTACGCCGACATCCGCTACGAACTTGCCACGGACGAGAACGCGGGCATCGCCAAGATCACGATCAATCGGCCCGAGGTGCGCAATGCGTTTCGGCCCGAGACCGTGATCGAGCTCTCCGCCGCGTTCGAGCGCGCCCGCGAGGACCCCGAGGTCGGCGTCGTGATCCTCACCGGCGAGGGCCCCGACGCGTTCTGCTCGGGCGGGGACCAGCGCGTCCGGGGCGGCCGGGGCGGCTACGTCACCGGCGCCGACCCCGCGGCGGCGGGCTCCCACCAGGCCGTCGGTCGTTTCCATGTCACCGACCTGCACGTCCAGATCCGCCGTCTGCCCAAGCCGGTGGTGGCGATGGTCGCCGGCTACACGATCGGGGGGGGCCACGTCCTGCACGTGGTCTGCGACCTGACGATCGCCGCCGACAACGCTCGCTTCGGGCAGACCGGGCCCAAGGTCGGATCGTTTGACGGCGGCTTCGGCGCCAGCGTGCTCTCGCGGCTGGTCGGCCCCAAGAAGGCCAAGGAGATCTGGTTCCTCTGCCGCCAGTACGACGCCCAGCAGGCGCTGGACATGGGGCTTATCAACGCCGTCGTGGCGCTCGATCAGCTCGAGGCCGAGACCGTGCGCTGGTGCCGGGAGATGCTGACGATGTCGCCGTTGGCGCTGCGGATGGTGAAGGCGAGCTTCAACGCCGACGAGGACGGGCTCGCCGGGATCCAGCAGCTGGCCCACGACGCCAACCTGCTCTTCTACATGAGCGACGAGGCGCAGGAGGGCCGCGACGCCTACCTGGAGAAGCGCCCGCCGGACTACTCGAAGTTCCCTCACCGGGCCTAGCCTGCGCCCGATGAGCGGAGTCCGCATCTGGCTGATGGCCGCCCGGCCGCGGACGCTCCCGGCCGCGATCGCCCCCGTCCTGGTCGGCACCTCACTGGCCGGCTTCGCCGGTCAGTTCCATGTCCTGCGCTTCATCGCTGCGCTGCTGGGCGCGATCTTCATCCAGGTCGGGACCAATCTGTCAAACGACTACTCCGACGCCCGCCGGGGCGCAGACGCCGAGGACCGGCTCGGTCCAGTACGGGTCACCGCCGGGGGGCTGGTCCCGCCCAAGCAGGTGCTGGTCGCCACCTACGTCTCGTTCGGCCTTGCCGTGCTGGCGGGGATCTACCTGATCGCAGTCGCGGGATGGCTGCTGCTGGTGATCGGCGCCGCCTCGATCCTGGCCGGCGTGCTCTACACCGGTGGCCCGCGCCCTTATGGCTACGAGGGGCTGGGCGAGGTGTTCGTGTTCCTGTTCTTCGGCGTCGTCGCGGTCGTCGGGTCCTACTTCGTCGAGGTCACCCACCTGCGGTGGGAGGCATTCGCGCTGTCGGTGCCCGTGGGGTTGCTGGCCGCGGCGATCCTCGTCGTCAACAACGTCCGCGATATCGACTCCGACCGCCGCGCGTCCAAGCGCACACTGGCGGTCAGGCTGGGACGCGGGCGCACGCGAGCGATGTTCATCGTGATCGTCTACGGGGCGTTCGTGCTCGCGCCCGTGACGTGGATCTTCGGGCCGCTGACGCCGTGGCTGCTGCTGTCGTGGCTGGGGCTGCCGCTCGCGCTCCGCGTCGTCGCCGTCGTGCGCACCCACACCGACGGGCCGTCGCTCAACGGCGCGCTGGCCACCAGTGGGATGCTGCAGCTGGTCTTCTGCCTGCTGCTGTCGGCGGGCCTGTTGCTGAGCCGGTGAAACTGGACATCGCACCGGTGACCGCGGCGCTGCGCGCTCCGTTCAGCGCGGGTCACGGCACGGTCGCGGCCCGCGAACTGCTGCTCGTCCGCCTGGAGGCCCAGGATGGTCTCGTCGGCCACGGGGAGGCGGCGCCGCTTCAGTCCTATGACGGGGTGTCGCTCGCCGACGTGCGGTCGGCGCTGGAGGACTGCCGGCCGGTGCTGGCGCAGTACCGCGACGCCGCTCCGATTGCCGACGTCCTGGCCCGCTGCGGGGAGGCGACCGTGCTCGGGCCGGCGCTCGCGGCGCTGGACCTGGCGCTGTGGGACCTCGCCGGGCGACGAACCCGCGAGCCCGTGCATCGCCTGCTCGGCGCGCACCGGCCGGCCGCCGTAGCGGTGAACTGGACGATCGCCGCCTCCGATCGCTCGGGAGCCGCCCACGAGGCTGCCCAGGCGCGCGCGAACGGCTTTGAGACGGTCAAGGTCAAGGTGGCGATCGGCGATGATGCTGGTCGCCTGGCCGCGGTGCGCGCGTTCGCCGGGCCGCAGATGGCAATTCGGATCGACGCCAACGGCGCCTGGTCGCCCGAGGAGGCGCGGGCGATGCTGCGCGTGCTGGAACCGGTGGGGATCGAGCTGTGCGAGGAGCCCGTCGCCGGCGTCGCAGCGATCCGGGAGCTGTGGACCGACGCCGAGGTGCCGCTGGCGGTGGACGAGTCGGCCGCCGACCCCGATGCGCTCACCCGCCGCGCCGCGGATGCGATCTGCCTGAAGATCGCCCGCTGCGGCGGCATCTCGGGCACGATCGACACCGCCCAGCGAGCCCGCGCCGCCGGTTACGACGTGTACCTCGCCTCGACGCTCGACGGGCCGCTCGGCATCGCCGCCGCGCTGCACGCGGCCACCGTGATTGCGCCTGACCGAGCATGTGGACTGGCCACGCTGGGGCTGTTCGCCGACCGCGCCGATCCGCTGGCGCCGCGGGCGGGGGCGATCGTAGCGCCCGCCGGTCCGGGACTCGGCGACGGGCTCACCGACTGGTATCGCGAATGATCTCGGCCACGGCCGCGGGCGCCTCCAGGTGCACGGCATGCCCGGCTCCGGGGACGACGTCCAGACGCGCCGACGGCAGCGCGGCGAGCATCTGCTCCGCGGTGGCCCGGAACTTGTGGTCGCGCTCGCCGACGATCAGCACGACCGGCGTCTCCAGCTCGCCGAGTCGGTCCCACAGCGAGGTCAGCGCCCCCGTCCCGAGCCCGCGCAGGGCGGCCGCCAGGCCCGCCGGGGTGTTGCGCAGCCGGTCGGCGGTGACCGCAGCCTGCACGGCGGGCGGTTGGCCGCCCAGCACCGGCGTCTGCGCCCAGCGGCGGGCGAACTGCTCGATCGTCAGCTGCCTGAGCTCGTCGGCCAGGCGCTCGTCGGCCTCGCGGCGAGCGGCGCGCTGCACCGGATCGGCGAGCCCGGGGCTGGCTCCGATCAGGACCAGCCGTGTGATCCGGGGTGCCAGCGCGAAGGCCAGGTGCAGCGCCAATCGCCCCCCCATCGAGTAGCCGGCGAGCGTCAACGCGTTGGGCGCCAGGCGCGAGATGTCGTCGGTCACCGCCTCCAGCGTCACCGGCCGGCGGTCCGCCGCGCTGCCGTGGCCGCGGATGTCGGGCGCCAGCGGCCGGTAGCGTTCGCCCAGCGCCGCCACGACCCGATCCCAGCTCGCGCCCGTGTTGGTGAACCCGTGGAGCAGGACCAACGGCGTCGACACCCAGCGGATCATGACGACCACCGACACCTACCGGCTGCTGCGCGCGCTCTGCGACGAGCTGGCTCGCTGCGGGATGCGCCACGCCTGCACCGCCCCGGGCTCGCGCAACACGCCGGTCCTGCTGTCCCTGGTGCATCAGTCGCGGATCCGCTGCTGGTCACACATCGACGAGCGCTGCGCGGGCTTCTTCGCGCTTGGGGCGGCGAAGGCGAGTGGGCAACCGGTGGCCGTCAGCTGCACCTCGGGGACGGCGGCGGCCAACCTGGCGCCGGCGGTGGTCGAAGCGTTCTGGGCGCGGGTGCCGCTGATCGTGCTCACCGCCGACCGGCCGGCCGAGTTGCGCGACGTCGGCGCGGGCCAGGCGATCGACCAGCTCAAGCTCTATGGCGACGCCGTCAAGTGGTTCTGCGAGGTCGAGCTCCCAGAGGCCGCCGAGGCGAGCCTGCGCTGGATCCGTCAGCTGGCCTGTCGCGCGTACTGGACCGCGCTGGACGGCCGCCCCGGTCCGGTCCACCTGAACCTGCCGCTGCGCGAGCCGCTGATCCTCTCGGAGGAGCTCGGCGAGGAGCCGTTCCCCGGGCGCCCCGATGGCCGGCCGTGGGTGTCACACAGCGCCAGATCGGACTCGACGACCCGCCCGCGTCCCGGACTCGCGGTCCCGGCGCGCGGAGTCGTCGTCGCCGGCCGCGACGAGCACGAATGGCTCGGACCGGCGGCGGCGCGGTTCGCCGACCGCGTCGGCTACCCGTTGCTGGCCGACCCGCTGTCAGGGGCGCGACACGGCACCAACGCGATCGCCACCTATGACCTGCTGCTGCGCGATGCCGGGTTCGCGCGTCGCGTGGCGCCCGAGATCGTCGTCCGCTTGGGCGACCTGCCGACCTCCAAGCCGCTGCGTACGTGGCTGGCGGGGCTGGGGCGCGATGTGGGGCAGATCGCGCTCGACCCCGAGGGGGCGTGGCAGGACCCGGCGGGTGTACTGAGCGAGGTCGACGCCGGGGACCCGGTGGCCGCGCTACAGCAGCTGGGCGACGATCGGGCTGGCGATCCGGCGTGGTTGCGCGAGTGGTCCCGCGCCGACGACGCTGTCGGCGAAGCGCTGCGCGCGGCACTTGGCGACAACCTGTCCGAGCCCCTGGTGGCGGCGCGGCTGGGCGCGTGGCTACCGGCGGAAGCGACCCTGTTCGTGTCCGCCTCGATGCCGATCCGCGACGTCGAGCTCTACCTCCCGGCGCGCGGACCCCTCCCCCGCGTACTAGCCAACCGCGGCGCCAACGGGATCGACGGCACCGTCTCCTCCGCATTCGGCGTCGCCGCCACGCAGCCGGGGCGTCCCGTCGTGCTGCTGATCGTCAACGTGGCGCTGGCCCACGATCTGGGCGCCCTGCTGGTCGTCCGACGGCCGGGACTCGAGCTAACGATCGTGGTCATCAACAACGACGGCGGCGGGATCTTCCACTTCCTCCCGGTGAGCGACGCGGGCGACGCGTTCGAGGAGCACGTGGCCACGCCTCACGGCCTGGACTTCGCGCACGCCGCGGCGCTCTACGGCCTGCGGCACGTGCGGCCGGGGACGGCGGCGCAGCTGCAGCTGGCGCTGTCACGAGCGACCGGCTCGGGGGCGGTCACGCTGATCGAGGTGGGCACCGACCGAGTGGAGAACCTCGCGCTGCACCGCCGCCTGGCCGACGCGGGCGTGGCCGCGCTGCGTGCTTATTGCACCGCGCGCAGCGGCCTGGCGAGCCCGGGTAGCACATAAGCACGGTGACCGTGCTTATGCGCACGGGGTCGGTCACAGCCAGACGAGCGCGTCTGTATAAGCACGGCTGCGCGTCCCTAACCAGCGAGCGCGGGCAGCATCACCTGAAGCTTGATCTCGGTCTCGGCAAGCTCTGAGGCCGGATCGGAGTCACGCACGATCCCGCAACCCGCATAGCACCGGGCCAGCCGATCATGCAGCAGCGCGCAGCGCAGCGCCACACAGAACTCGCCGTCGCCGGCGGCATCGGTCCAACCCACAGTGCCGGCATACCAGCCGCGATCAAAGCCCTCCAGCGCTGGGATCATCGCCACCGCCTCTGCGGGCTCAGCGCCGACAGCGGGCGTCGGGTGCAATCGCCCAGCCAGCGCGACCGCATCGACCGGCGCCGCCAGCTGCGCGCGGATCGGCCTGGCCAGATGCTGGATGTTGGCAACCCGCACCAGCACCGGCTCGTCGGCCGCCGTGACCCAGATCGCATGAGGACGCAGCTCCCGCGCGATCCGCCGGGCCACGATCTCGTTCTCGTGGCGGTCCTTATCGGAGCGCAGCAGCCGCTCGCCGAGGTGGTCGTCGACGGCGGGATCGGCGCTGCGTCGGGTCGAACCGGCCAGCGCGACGGTGCTGGCTCGCTGACCCTGGAGCCGGACGAGCAGTTCGGGGGTCGCGCCGATGAACGTCGACTCGCCGCGCCCGACGGCGTACACGAACGAGGTCGGAAACGCCTCGCGCAGCAGCCCGAGCACGGCCGCCGGATCGTGGGCCCGCGGCGCGTGCACCTCGACCTCGCGCGCCAGCACGACCTTCTCCATCTCCCCCGCGGCGATCCGCTCGGTCGCCCGGACGACCGCCTCCTCATAGTGGGCCGGCGGCATCGGGCTGACCACGTCATAGGTTCCGATCGGCGCCGGGTCCAACAGCGGTAGCGGGCGCTGCGCAAGCTGATCGAGGCGCCGCTGGACCCCGCTCAGGGCGTCGGCGATCGTGTCATCAGGGGCGACGTCGACGTTGACCGTCAGCCACGTGGTGTCGCCGCGCCGGGCCAGCGAAAGCTCGGGGACGATCAGGGAGGCGGGCGCAAAGCCGCTCCAGGCGGGGGAGCCGCCGCCGTCGTGCGCAAACGCGAACCCGCCGAGCGCAACCAGGCCGGATGCTGGACCCGTCCCGCTCGCCCCGCTCGCCCCGCTCGCCCCGCCTCCGCCGCTCTCCGACGTCTCGTCGGCCAGCGCGCCGGCGGCCAGCCTGCTCCAGCGCGCGGCCAGCTCGTCAAAGCGACCGGGTCCAGCGGCCTCGAGTGAACGCACCGTTCCCAGGGCGCCGATCGCAATCGCGTCGCGGTCGGGCTGCTCAAAGCAGAACCAGGCCTCCCCCGGGCGCCGGCTGCCCAGCACGATCGCGCTCGGATCGCGGGCGCCGGTCAGTCTCGCGGTGACGCTGACCAGCGCCGGGGCGCCGGTGGCACGCGCATGGGCGAGGCCGTCGCGCAGCCGCCGCTCCAGGCGCTGCCGGGCGGGGGCGCCCAGCCAGAGATCGCCGTGGGCGGTGGTGGTCGTCATCAGGTCTGAGGCTACTCAGCCCGTCCGCCCGTCCGCCCATCCGCCCGGCCGGCCGACCGCCCGTCGAAGCCCCCGCCGGCCGGCGGGTCTCAGCCCTCGACCTCGATCCGTGCTCCCCCGGCGACGTTCACCGCCGTCAGCGTCGCCGTCGCCGGCGGCCACTCCGAGTCCTCCGCGGCCTGCAGCTCGAGCACGCGCTCGTGCCCGGGCTCAACGCCGAACGCGTCGTCGGGCGCGGTGAATCCTGGCACCTGAACGCGGACTCCATAGGCAAAGCGCCGCGTGGAGATGTTCAACGTGGCCCCGGGCCCGGCCCCCCGGCCGGCACGCCGCAGGCGCCCGGCGAGCCCGACGGCGGCCAGCGGCGCCGCGGCGAGCGGACGGCCCACGGGAAAGCGGAATGCCTGCGAGATCAGGGTCGAGTCGTGTTCCAGAGAGACCGCGATCAGGTCCTGCCCCGGTGGCCCGAACCGGTAGGCCCAGGAAACGTCCACGAAGCGCCCCAGCAGCGTCTCGACATTGCCCTGAAAGGTGCTGTGGGGCGCCACCCTCAGCTCGATCGTCGCCTCGTCAGTGCGCTGCTCGAAGTCTCGGTACAGCGCAACCCGCAGCCCCGTCGCCAGCGGCTCGCCGCGGTCGTTGGCGACGTGGATGGCCACGCCGCCGAGCCCCTCGTCGGTCGTCCACACGGCCACCGGGGCCAGCGCGCGGCGAAGATGGTGGTAGGCGACCTTGGGCTCGCCGCGATGGTCCAGCACGCCCCAGCCGGCCCCGGGCTGCAGGTCCTTGAGCCACAGCACGAGCGCCCCCCGGCTCTGCGAGCCCTCCCGGCGCCACTCGCCGAACGTCTCGGCCATGACCTCGCCCGTGACCGCTCGCGAGAGTTCCAGGTAGCGCTCCGGATCCGAGCTGCGCAACGCGGCCGGGTCTAGCTCGAACAGCGTCTGCAGATAGTGGTCGCGGACGTCGTCGAAGTCCCAGCCGGCGCCGGGGTCGCGGGGCACCCCGGACTTCCACGCCGGCCCGAACACGGCTGGTCCGCTGCCTGACAGCTCGGCCAGCGCGGAGGCGTCGGGGACGTTGGCAAACGCCAGCGACTCCGAGCTGAAGCGGACCTCGGCGCGCCGGGCGTCCTCGAGCGGGCGCCGATAGGCGCCGACGCCGTAGTAGTGGGCGACGCCTCGGTCGGTGCGGAACGGCAGCTCCCCGCCCCAGGGACTCGACGGGAGATACGGCGCGTCGACCTCGGCCTCGGCCACTACCCGAGGCAGCAGCTCGCCGTACAGCGGGCCGTCGGCCAGCGCCGGGTCCAACCCCAGCATCGCCACCTGTTGAGCGACCTCCGAGCCCCCGCACAGCACGGCGAGGCTCGGACGGTGGCCGAGACGGTCGAGCAGCATGCGCGCTTCGCGCTCGACCAGCGCCATGAACGCGGGGTCGGACTCGGGGTAATCCAGGTTGGCGAACATGAAGTCCTGCCAGACCAAGATCCCGAGCGCATCACAGATGTCGTGGAACGCCTGGGACTCATACAGCGCGGTCCCGGGGACCCGAAGCATGTTCATCCCGGCTGCGACGACCGCGTCGAGGATGCGTCCCGTGTTCGCTGGCGTGCTCAGCGGGGTCAGCAGCGAGGGGGGCGTCCACACGGCCCCGCGGACGAACACCGGCTCGCCGTTGATCCGCAGCGCCGGTCCGTCGGCGGCTAGGTCGGGGGCGGACTCCAGCGTCCGAAAGCCAACCCGTCCCGCGTGCAGGGGCCCGCTCCCGTCAGCGTCGTCGACCGCGACTCCGTACAGCGCCGGCGTGCCGTGCGTGTGCGGCCACCACCGCGCCGGCTCGGGAACGATCGCCTGTCCGCCCGTCGGCGCCCCCTCCTCCCGGGCCTCGAGCACGGGCAGTTCGGCCTCGTGGTGTCCGGCCGCCCCGACCAGCGACAACACCAGCGACGTCGGCAGCTTCGATCCCGGCAGCGCGCGCAGCGTCCCGGTGCAGCAGAGCACGCCGGCGTCGCCGCGCAGGCGAGCGCGCAGGCGCACCGCATCCAGCAGCACGCCCCGCCGGCGCTCCAGCCACACCGGCGCCCAGGGGCCGACCACGGCCGGTCCGGGCGAGAATCCCGGCGCCCGCCCGATCAGCATCGTGCGGTAGAAACGCAGGTTGGCCGCTGAGACCAGGCCGGTGCGCCAGCGGGCGCGGGGCTTGCGCCGGCCCTTCAGCCGTGGCGCCAGCGCCCGGCAGCAGATCGCCAGCTCGTTGGCACCGCGCAGTCGCGCGCCGATGTCGAGCTCGTGCTCGGCGAACATCGACTCGCTCGCGAGCACCGGCTGCCCGTTGAGGAACACCTCGCCGATCGTCGCCAGTCCGTCGAGGTGCAGCACCACCTCCTCCTCGCGCGCGGCCGGCGGCGCACTGAAGCTGACCCGGAACCACCAGTCGTGAGCGTCGAAGTCCGCGTCCGGGTCGTCCCACGCGCCCGCGGCGGTGCCCGGAACCCGTGCCGGACGCCAAGCCAGGCGATCAATCGAGGCCGGCGTCTCGCAGGTGTCGGGTGGGGTGCCGGCCAGTTCCCAGCCGTCGCTCAGGTCAACGCGCTGGCGGCCGGGCAGCGGGTGATAGCTCACCCGCACTCCGCGACGACCGAACCGGCGCTCACCCGGCTGCCGCCGCCACGTAGTACAACGAACTGCCCTCGCCCGCTTCCCCAGACCGAACAGACGGCCCACTGAACTCGAGCACATCAATCAGTCGGTAGCCCAGCTCGGAAAGCTGGCGCTCCTGATCGGCACGACTGATGTAGTAATGCAGCAGACCGAAGTCATGTGCGGCGTCGTTGACGATGGCGTGATCGTCCTCGCGGTACTGCAGGGGCGCCAGTCGGCGCCGGTTGGCGCGACGGACCGGGAAGCGGAGCACGGCGCGCGCCAGCCAGCCGACCTCCCGCTTGGCGATATCCCGGGTGCGCTCGAGCAGCCTCGATGTCACGGTGGCCACAACCGGCGTCGAGGCGCGATCCCAGTGGCTGAGATTGTGGCCCGAGAACACCAGCAGCCCGCCTGGAGCGAGCAGGTCGCGCACGTCGGCGAGCGACCGGCGGCGCTGCTCGTCGTCGAACACATCGAGCACGTTGTCGGTCAGCAGTACGGCGTCGAACGGCCCCTCGACGCTCGCCGTCAGGTCAGCCAGGTCACCGACCCGGACATCGACCCTGGGAAAGCGGCGGGCGCAGTGCTCCACCATCCGGCTGGAGATGTCGATGCCGTGCGCGTCGGCCCCGAGCAGGACCAAATAGGCCAGGATCCGTCCGGCTCCGCAGCCGACATCCAGAACCCGACCGGTCATCACCTCGCGATACCGCGCCAGGATCAGCGCCTCCGCCGGCTGCAGCGACGCACGGTCATAGGAGCTCAGATACCGCCCGGAAGCCCACACCCCGGCGTTGATCGCCGCCTGGGCCGCGCTCCGGTCCTCAGCCGACATGGGCAACCAGGCCTGTCGTCGCCCGGTCCCACGCCCGTGCGAGCTTCGCGATCCGCGGAGCGGTCTCAAACGGCGATCGGCGCGCCAGGCGAAACGACAGCGCCTTGCATCCACTCACGATTTCCTCCATCGCGATCGCCTCCGGTTCCGCGGCCGTTCCCAGCAGCCAGCGCGTGTGCGCCGCGGCCAGCTCAAACGCGGCACCGGCCATCCGCACCGTTGCGAAAGCATAGACGTGATAGTCCTCCAGGCCGCCCGCGCGCAGTGCCGGAAGCTCCCGTTCGAGCTGCTCACCGAAGCGCTCGAACGGGTTGTCGACCGGACGCCGGGCCAGATGGCGCGCCAGTATCTGCCCCGCCGCGTCCCGCAGGCCCTGCCCGACAAGTGGCTCTCCGGCGTCGAAGCGAACCAGCTCGGTGTAGGGAGGTAGCACGTCGGGCGCCATCGGCTCAGTCCGCAGCGCGCCACGGTAGTCCTCGCCGGCCAGCTCCCACAGCCCGGCGTTGTGGAAGTAGCGCAGCCGTTGGCCGTCGACGTCGATCGCGTCGATTGCCACCGAGGTCTTGACGTGATCTGAGCGATAGCTCGTCGACGCCGTATCGGGCAGGTGAAAGCTGTCGAGCTCGACGATGATCGTGCGGCCGGCGTCCAGCTGCTCGGCGATCGCCTGGCCCAGCGGACGGTAGGGCTGCATCTCGTGGATGTCGATCGCGAACAGTCGCTCCAGGTCCTCGGGGGGTGGCTTGAAGAAGGTCCACTGATCGCCCTCGAAATCCATCCGCACGAGATGCCCGAGCATCGCCAGCGGCTCGTGCCCACAGGCGTGCACCAGCTCGATCAACACGTCGGTGTAGCAGTTGGTCTCGGGATAGACCGGCGCGTCGGCGTGCAGCGGATGCGCGTGATAGGTCGCGGGGTCTTTGCCGGTCAGGCTGCGCAGACCGCGCTTGTCAGCGATCGACATCGCCCGACAGCTCGGCGATCACCGACGCCGGCCAGGCCTCCGGGTCCAGGCCGTGGGTGCGCAGCAGCCCCAGCACGATGCGCTCGTGACCGAAGCCCAGGCACGCGGTGTGGGCGATGCCGCCGTCGGCGAGCTCGATCCCGTAGGTGCCGCCGAAGTGCTCGCGGTGATGGTTGAACGAGGCCAGCGCTGTCGGCTCGGGGCCGGCGATCTGGACGAGCAGCTCGAGCTTGAGCCGCTCGGTGCGCTGGTTGGTCGACAGCATGCGCCCGCGTCGTCCGAAGAACGGATCGTTGGCGACCTCCAGTTCGGCCGCCAGACCCATCGCGCGCAGCAGATCGAGTCCCCGTTGAGCCCATTCGTCTCGCCACTCCAGCACCGCCTCGGGCTCGCCGATCCGCACCAGCTCGTGCTGGTGGAAGATCTGGCGCCGCGCCGGATCGTTGGACGGCTCGTGGCGAAACACCCAGGCGCCGCCGGCGTCGATGAACGCCCCGCCGACAGGGAGCGGACCGCGCGCGGCGATCGCCGGATAGATCGGATAGCAGGCGGCGGGCATCATCGCCAGCTCGGTCATCTCCTGATGGTCGCCCCAGTCGCCGTGGCTGGCCGCCAGCTCGGCCTGGGCCCGCGCCTGACGCTCGTCGCCGTCAAACGCGTACAGCGTGCCGGCGAGGTGCGGAAACGACGACAGGTAGCCGCTGGTCTCCAGCTGGCGTCGCGGGAGCACCGGCGGGAAGCGCAGGCGCTCGGCGCCCCGGGAACCGGCCTCGGCGCTGAGCCGCCGGTCCAGATCAGACCGCACGTCCTCGAACACCGAGCCATGGCCGTACACCCCGGGCACGCCGCTCTCGATCAGTAGGCCGTGGCCGATCAGCTCGGCCAGGAAGTCGGCCTGGTCCGCGGTCGCCTCGCGCAGCTGGACCGCCATTGCCTAGACGTCCTTGGCGATCAGCAGCAGGCCGGCATCAACCTCATGGATCCTCGCGTTGGCGACCATCAGGCGAGCTGACAGCGAATCGCGCAGATGGCGTCCGATCGCGTACGGAGAGTCGTTCTTGTAGCCGACGATGCCGACCAGCTCCAGCACCGCACCGCAGATCAGCGGAGCCTGCTCGGAGGCGGCCAGCTTAAGGTTATTAAAACGCAGGATCGAAGCCATCGTGCCCAGCCGTCCGCGCCCCGGCTCGTCGCTCGCGGTCTCGAATTCCTGCAGGGCGGAGCGGACCTCGGCACGCAGCATCGACAGCTGGTTCATCACCCGCGACAGGCCGATGGCAGCCGGGATGGGCTCTCCGGGGGCGCGCTTGGCCATCCCACGGACGAACGCGCGGCCGCGATCGAAGGCGTCGGTGGCGATGCCCAGCCACACGTGCGACCACAGGAGGTGCGAGATCGGGACGTGGGTCTGGTGCATGACGTCGGCAAACGGTGCCGGGAGTATCTGCTCCGGGCCGAAGTGGGCGCACACCGTGAACCCCGGCGAGCACGTCCCCCGCATTCCGATCGTGTCCCAGGTGCCGGTCTGCTCAAGCTCTGTCTGATCCCCGCGGCTGAGCACCAGCACCTGGTCGGATTGCTCGGACATTTCCGAGCGGCGCACAGTGGTCAGCAGATCATCGGCGTGGGCACCGTAGCTGATCGTGGGTGCGAGCTTGGTGAACATCAGCCTTCCGTCCGGAGCCGGCGTCAGCGGGGCGATTGAGCGGCCCATGTCGCCGCCGGTCCCGATCTCAGAAGTGGCCGAGGCGATCAGGCGCTGGTGAGCTGACAGGTCGCCGAGATAGGCCTCAAACCACGGGGCGTCGTCGAGATGGCGGACAATCGTCGCGACCTGGATCTGGTGCATCGCGAACACCATCGCGCTCGACGAGCAGCGCCGCCCCAGTTCGAAGCAGGCGCGAGCCAGTGTCGCGAACGACACCTCGGCTCCGCCGAACCGCTCGGGCACGAACGCCGACAGCGCACCAACCTCCTGGAGCGCCACCACCGTCTCGGCGGGGAAGCGGGAATCACGGTCAACCGCATCGGCGTGCGGGGCGGCGACCTCGTCGGCAACTGCGATCACGCGGCCGATGAACTCCTGGTCGCGGTCGACGATGATGCTCATCGGGCTCTCCCGATGACGATCGCCGCGGCGTGTGAGCGGGCGTGGGTGAAGCTCACGTCGAGCTCGGCGACACCGCGCTCACGGGCGAGCGCGGCGGCCGCACCGCTGAGCTGCAGCGTGGGGCGCCCGGCAGCGTCGCGCGCGACCGCGATCGACTGCCACGGCAACTGCTCCTCGCAGGCCAGCGCCTTCATCGTGGCCTCCTTGGCGGCGAAGCTGGCCGCCAGGCGGCGGACGCTCGATCCGCACTCGCGGCGCTCGGCTTCGGTGTAGACCCGCCCCAGGTAGCGATCCCCGTGCGCACGCACGGACTCACGGATCTGTTCGACGTCGGTCAGGTCGATACCGATACACAGAGGCATTCCTTGAATCGTATTCGGCGTGGCAGCGTCAGAGCTTGAGCCCAGATCAACCTAGACTTCGATCGACGATGGGCTCAGATCCACGGACGGCGTGAGCATGTCGGTGTTTCCCACGACGACCGGCACCCCGACGGACTCCCGTGTCCGAACCCAGGGGATCTGGTTCGGAGACGATGACCGGCCGGCGCTTGGCTGGCTCACGCGTGATCGAGATACCTCGACGGCACCCGTCCAGACCGCCGTCGTGATCGCGCCGCCGTTCGGCTATCCCTACTGGAGCAGCCATCGCACGCTGCGGGTGCTCGCCGAGCGCCTAGCGGCTCGCGGGCATGCCGTTCTGCGGATCGACTACGACGGCAGCGGCGACTCGGCGGGTGACCAGTGGGATCCGGACCGGATCGACGCCTGGCGACAAACGCTGCGCCAAGCGGTTGCTGAGCTGCGCCGGCTGGGCGCCCACGAGCTGACCCTGGTCGGAGCGCGGATTGGGGCGACCCTGGCGCTGCTGGATGGGGCAGAGCTGGGCGCCGACCGGCTGGTGGCGTGGATGCCGATCGCGAGCGGACGCCGCTACGCGCGGGAGCTGCGCCTGCTGTCACAGCCGATGCCCGAGGCCGAAGATCCGCTGCAGCCACGGGGGACGCTGCTGTTCGCGGGCAACGTGTTCTCGGTGCAGACGATGCAGGAGTTGGGCAAGCTCTCGGTCACCGACGTCGCGACGCCGCCGGCGGGCACAGCGCTGGTGATTGACGATCCCGCCGGGGCGTGCACGGACACGGTCACTCATCTGCGTTCGCTGGGGGTTGTCGTCGAGCACCGCCGGCTCGAGGGCGGCGATCGGGCGCTTGAGCTGGCCCCCGAGTACGCGACGGTCCCTGAACAGATCGTCGGCGCCGCCGCCGACTGGATCGGTTACGCCGCCCCGAGGCGCGACCCCGCGACCGGACCCGCGCCGCGATCCTCAGCGACGATGGCCTGGCGAGGCGGCCGGGTCGCCGAGCAGGTGCTCGAGCTCGCACCCGGGAGTCATGTGGCGATTGTGACCTCCCCGGTAGCCACCGCGGCGACCGGATCGACGATGGTAATGCTCAATCCAGGGTCCGAGACCCACGTCGGACCGGGGCGGGCATGGGTGGAGATCGCTCGTGACCTGGCGTTGGCCGGACGCCGGACGGTGCGAGTCGACTTCACCGGCTGGGGCGAGAGCCCCGATGCCGGCTATGCCCCCGGACGTCCGTATGACCCGCATTGCGTGTCTGACACGCTGGCGATCGTTCGCGAGCTGCGAGCAGCGGGGCACGACCGCGTGGTCTGCTTCGGCCTGTGCGCATCGGCGTGGATCGCCATGGACGCCGCCCGACAGGGCGGGATGGACGGCCTGATTGCGCTCAACCCGCAGCTCTACTGGCAGCAGGGCGACATCGTGGAGATCAACTGGAATGTGATCCGCGGCGGCCGCGCCGAGGAGATCCGGCGGATCGAACGCGGCTCGCGGCTCGGACTCTGGGGCCTGCTGGACGCGCTCGGTCAGCGCCCAAGGCCCGCTCGTTGGTTAGACGCGGTGGCGGCCACCGGGGTCCCGACCTGGTTGCTGTTCACGCCAGGCGACGATGGTCAGAAGTACCTTGAGCAGCGACTCGGGCGGCACGTGCGCCGCTTGGTCGCCGGTGGCCGACTGTCCGTACGGGAGGTGCCAGAAATCGATCATCCACTGCACCGCGCGTGGTTGCGGTCGCGGGTCGTCAGTGCGCTGTGCGAGGCGCTGGACGCGATCGACGCCGAGCGCTGAGCCTCCCCGCAGCGCTACGTGCGACCAGGGTCCAGCACGCCGGCCCGATCGCGGATCTGCGCGAGGCCGGCATCGAGCTGGGTGTGAACCTCCCGCTGCACGGTCAGGGCACGGAACATGTGGTCAGATGTGGGCAGGCGCTGCACCGACAGCTGCGGCCAGCGGTCGCGCTGCGTGAGCAGCCCGTCGCGCTCCATCTGCTGATACATGGGCTCGCCGAGACCGAACAGGAGGATCGTCTCGAGCTGCCTCGCACGCAGCCCGTCCAACGCCCGGACGATCTCACTGCGTTGGTCGCGCTCCACCGAATGACGAGCGCCGGCGAGCATCCGGCGCGGACGCACGGCACGGATCGCCTCGACCAGCTTCTCCCTGCTCACGTCGCGGCGAATCAGGCGTCCGAACCCCTGCTGGCGCAGCCGTCCCAGCACATCGCCAGGGGCGCGCTCGGCGACGAGCTCGCGGCTGTAGAAGAACGTCCACAGGTTCAGCAGCATCGCGCCGACCACGCGGTCATCGCGCAGGGCTGCCTGCCATGCCCAGTACGCGCCCGAGCACAGGCCACAGAGCACGAAGCGCGCCGCCAGTCCCTGTCCCTGGAGGGCATCGAGCAGGCCCACGGTCTCATCGATCCAGACGGGCTCATAGAAGACGTTGTCGTCGACTAAGCCGTCGCCGTCGCCGGGGGTCTCGCCGATCCCCGGAAAATCGACCCGAACCGTTCGCACGCCGAGCGTCGCCCAGCGGCGGGCGAGCTCCACCCACAGTCGATTCGGTCCGGCGTGGCTGAGTGACCCGGAGTTAAACAGCACCACGCACGTCGCGTCCAACGGCTCCGCCGGCTCGGTGACGATCGCGAACAGGTCCTCGCTGCGACCCCGCAACCGCACGGCGGTCTCGCGGATCGGTGCGCCCCGGTGCTCGAACGCGACCACCGGTACGGCCGGCGCGACACCACCCGTCCGCTCGCCGGACGGGATCGCCGTCGCCAACGATTCGCCGGGGGGCAGGTCGCCGCCCAGCCATCCGATCGTCGTCGCGATCGTCTCGGTCGGGGCGCGTGACCCCTGGGGCTCGCCGGTCAACAGCGCGTAGCCGGGTCCGGGCTGATTGCTGACGGTCACGCCCGCCTGCGTCAGATGCGCCTCGAGCCGTTCGTCGACGGCCAATCCGTCGCGTCCCATCAGCAGCGCGCGACGTCGATGGCCATCCGGCAAGATCCGGTCGGTCAGGGTGATCGCCTCGAACGCGGCCACCGCAGCGACGTCCAGCGCGTAGCCGACCGCCTCCATCGGCGCCCCCGGCTCGGGCGAGGTGGCGTCGTCCGGGTACCGCGCCGCGATCATCCGGGCGTGGGCACGAAGCTCACGCATCGCCCGCCGCCCGGCAGCGGGCACCGCCCACAGGATCAGATCATCGATCGCGGCCCCGTCGAGGACCGCGTCACAGCCGATCAGCCCGCCGAGCCCGATGCCCAGCAGCGCGACCCGAGGTGCCCCGGTGCGTGCCCGCAACCAGTCGGCCGCATCGGCGACCGCCGCCGTCCAGCGATCCGGGAAGCGGGCGCTGCGGTCTCCGGTGCTGTTCCGCGTACCCGGAAAGTCCAGGCGCAGCGCGGGATGGCCGGCCGCAGCCAGCGCCCGAGCCCAGTTGGCGACGCCGCGATGCCCGCTCTCTTCCTCCCAGCCGAACGGCGAGCAGACGAGCACCGCCGTCGGGCGTACCGCCGTCTCTGCGGGCAGGTGCAAGATGGCGAAGACGTGTTCGGAGCCCGACGGCAGCCAGACGGGCAGTTCGCCCCGGCCGTTCGGGGACGCCGCGGCGCTGCTCACAACGCGATCGCCCGCGCCGCCGGGGGCCGTGCTCATCCTGCCGGATCGGCCCTAAGCTCGCCGACGGCGGCGACGATGCTGCCGATCGTCTCGAACACGCTGCGGGTGAGCATCTGGTCGGGAAACTCCACGTCGAAGGTGTCCTCGAGCGCGAGCATCAGGTTGACGCTGGCGTGCGAGCTCATGCCGGCGCGGAACAGGTCCGCCTGGTCATCGAGCGTGTCGACGTCGATCGGGAGGCGTCCGTGGGCCTTGAGCACTTCGCGGATCTCGGTCGCGAGGTGTTTATTCGGAGAGTTGCTGAGCTGCTGCGCGTCCATACCTGATCTCTTTCGCATGCCGGGTGCGTTTGCGTGGCGACCACGCTGATCTCTATGTCGGACGTTCGCGGTCCGAGCTTTACCGGCGCCGAGAACAGGATGGCATGTCGAGGCGCCGGCGTCAGGTCACCACCGGACCGCGCCGTTGGCGAGCTCAGCGGTTGGAATACACCGTGTAGTGGCCCAGCACCGGCTGCAGGTTCAGAATCGAGCCATGGGCGTGGGTGAGGTCATTGTTGGCGATCACGAAGTGCCCGTGTGGCCGCCAGCACGATTCCGCGGTCCCACAGACGAAGATCCCGACCGTGCTCGTATCGAGAATCCGATTGCGCGCAAAGCGGATCGTGCCCCCCTGGCGATCGTACTGGTACCAGGCGATCCCGATCCCGCCGTGGGCGATGTAGTTGCCGGTCACCCGAGCGCCGTGGTAGCGCGCGGAGACCCCGTCGTTACGGAAGCCGATGATCGTGTTGTCGATGATCGTTGCGTCAGAGACCTTGTCGTAGATCCCGTGCGTACCGAACGTCAGGGCCGGGTCCAGCCCGGTGTCGACGATCGTGTTGTGGCTGATCAGATAATGGCTACCGCCCGGTGGAGCGCCGGGGTAGCCCGCGCTCGGGCCCAGCAACATCCCTGAATCGCCTGTCCGGTCGATGCGGTTGTCGGACACAACCCAGTGTGAGCCTTCGGCGATCACCCCCACCTCGCTGCGGCTGCCCGGGAGCAGGCCGCCGATCGTCATCCCGCGCACGGTGATGTAGTCGCCGGTTCCCTGGAAACCTTCAACCGGTCCGAGGGCGAGATCCTGGAACCTGAGATGCGATGGACCATGAGGATGCTCGGCACTGGTCCCGAGCCAGACCCCGTTCGGCAGCAGGGCCCGCGAGCCGCCGTAGGAGCCGAACGTGATCGGATCGCCAGGCGCCCCCGAGACGCCGAATCCCCAGCCCGGCATCAGGGTGTCGTCGGCGAACGTCTCTCCGCCGTGGAATAGGACCATGTCGCCGGGCCGCAGATGCGCCCGGTCGACCTGGTCGACGTCGCGCCAGGCATGGTTGGCGCTACGCCCCGATGCCTGGTCGTTGCCGCTGGCCGACACGTAGAACGTTCGCCCGGCACGCGGGTGGTGGCGCCGATGATGCCGGACGTGCGCCTGGACGTGCGCCCACGCGGGGGCGGCGACAGCGCTCAGGCCGACCAGTCCCAGCAACGTGACTGCGCACAGAGATCGCAGCGCCGAGGCTGCGCTCGGCGTATGTCGTCTATTCGGGCGGGACATCAAGGAGGAGGCCGCTGGCGAGGCGGCAGGCACGAACGAGGCGGCTGAGACGCCGCCGGCGAGGCTACCCCGGCGCGAGATTCACGAAACCCCGGCCCAACGACGGCGCCGGCCGTTTCAGGTCTCGGTGCGTCCGCGCGAGATCGCGATCTCGCCCGTGCGGGCCATCTCGATCAACCCGAACGGCCGCACCAGCGACTCAAACGCATCGACCTTGTCGCACGTGCCGGTCACCTCGACGACCATCGAGCGCTTGGTGACGTCAACCACCTTGGCACGGAAGATCTCGCAGATCTGCATCACCTCGGTGCGAGCGGCGCCATCCGCGTTGAGCTTGAACAGCGCGAGTTCGCGGGCGAGCGTCTCCACCGGCTCGAGGTCGCGGATCTTGAGCACGTTGATGAGCTTGTGCAGCTGCTTGGTGACCTGGTCGATCGGGTGCACCGCGCCGTCGAGCGTCAGCGTGATACGCGAGACGGTGTCGTCGTCGGTCGGGCCGACAGCGAGCGTGTCGATGTTGAAGCCGCGGCGGGCGAACAGCCCGGTGATCCGGGTCAAGACACCCGGCTTGTTCTCGACCAGGATGGCGAGGATGTGCTTACGACCCGTGCGCAGCCCGACGGCGGCGTTGAGGTCCTCCAGTGACAGGACCTCCTTGGTTGCCGGCTCGCCCATAACTCAGCCCACCATGTCCCGTGCCGCTTGACCGGCCGGGATCATCGGGTACGTGTTCTCCTCGCGCGTGACCCGCACGTCGACGAGCACGGGACCGTCGGTAGCGATCGCCGCGCGCATGTCGTCGACCAGCGTGCGCTTGTCGGTCAGCCGGATGCCGGTCGCGCCATAGGCATCGGCCACCTTGACGAAGTCCGGCCACTGGCCCATATCGACCTGGCTGTAACGCTTGTCCCAGAACAGCTCCTGCCACTGGCGAACCATGCCCAGGTAGCCGTTGTTCATTATGAACACCTTGATCGGGATCCGCTCCTGAGCGCAGGTGGCGAGCTCCTGCATGTTCATCTGCACCGAGCCGTCGCCGGCGATACAGACCACCGTCTGATCGGGACAGCCGACCTGAGCACCCATCG
>JBPCPC010000123.1:0-5538 GCA_050999585.1 Solirubrobacteraceae bacterium
AACTTCAGCTATCCGTAGACCAACACACTTGTGCTGACAGCAATCTCCTACGGGCCGCGGCTGCGGCCCAGAACGGTGCCCAACACCCTCAGCCAGCGCTAGGCAGGCGCCGTCGCTGCCCTGGCAATCGTTCGTGCGCCTCGCACGGGCCGGTCGCTCGCTCTCAAATCACAAAGCAGTGGAGTAGGGCTCCGGTGAGACGGAGCCCGCGAGAGGAACGACCATGGAAGTCATCGGTGCCGCAGCGCTTATCGCGGTCGGAATCGTGATCGCCGCGGTCCTGTACGGGCGCACGCACGATGCCGGGCCGGCCGCCGCCGCCGCCGCGAACGCGGCCACCGCGGCGACCGCGGCTGCCGCTGAGCGTGACTCCGCGACCGCCACCGCGCTGCAGGCCGCCCTGGCCGAACGCGGCAATGACCTGGAGCGTCGGCAGGCCGCGCTCTCCGAGCGCGAAACAGAGCTGGAGGTGCAGCGCTCGGCGCTCACCGACAGCCGCCTGGACGTCGAGCGTACGCTCGAGCGACTGGCCGGGATGTCGGGCGCAAAAGCCAAGCAGATGCTGCTGCAGGAGATCGAGGAGCAGGCCAGGCACGATTCGGCACGCCGGATCCGCCAGATCGAGGAGGAGACCAAACGCGAGGCCGAGCGCCGGGTGCGCAATATCCTCTCGGTGTGCATGCAGCGCCTCGCCGCCGCGCACGCCGCTGAGACCACCGTATCGGTCGTCCAGCTGTCCTCCGATGACATGAAGGGCCGGATCATTGGCCGGGAGGGCCGCAACATCCGCGCCCTGGAGAACCTCACGGGCGTCGATTTCATCATCGACGACACGCCGGGCGCGGTGGTGCTCTCGGGCTTTGACGGCGTCCGCCGGGAGATCGCCCGGCTGACGCTGGAGAAGCTGCTCGCCGACGGTCGGATCCACCCGGCACGGATCGAGGAGACCTACTACCAAACTCGCTCTGAGCTCGAGACCCACATCGTCGAGCTCGGCGAGCAGGGAGTGTTCGAGGCCGGCGTGCAGGGCGTGGCGCCGGAGCTCGTCAAGCTGGTCGGCCGGCTGCGGTTTCGCACCAGCTACGGCCAGAACGTGCTATCGCACTCGATCGAAGTCGCCCAGCTGGCAGCGATGATGGCTCACGAGCTTGGCGCCAGCCCCAAGACCGCACGCCGTGCGGCGCTGCTGCACGACATCGGCAAGGCGGGCACGCATGAGATCGAGGGTCCGCACGCACGCGTGGGCGGCGAGCTGGCCCGGCGCTACGGCGAGTCCGAGGCGGTCGCACATGCGATGGAGTCCCATCACGACGAGGTCGAGCCGCAGACAATCGAAGCGGTGATCGTGCAGGCGGCCGACGCGCTGTCCGGCGCGCGTCCCGGCGCTCGGGGAGAATCGCTGCAGCAGTACGTCAAGTGCCTGCGTGACCTGGAACAGATCGCCACCCGTCACACGGGCGTCGAGAAGGTCTACGCGATGCAGGCCGGCCGGGAGATCCGGGTGATGGTCGCCCCCGGGGCGATCGACGACGACGCCACGACGCTGCTCTCCCACGAGATCGCGCGCGAGATCGAGAAGGAGCTCGAGTACCCCGGGCAGATCAAGGTCACCGTGATCCGCGAGTCGCGCGCGGTCCACTACGCCCGTTGACGACCTGCCGGTCGCCGTCGTTAACCTGAGAGCCGCGATGAAGCGCTACCACCTGACCACGTTCGGCTGTCAGATGAACGAGCACGACTCCGAACGCATCCAGGGGATGCTCGAGTCGCTCGGCTACACCGAGGCGCCCGATCGCGCCGGAGCCGACCTGATCCTGTTCAACACCTGCTCGATCCGAGAGACGGCCGACAGTCGCTTCGTCGCTCACCTCGGCGAGGCCAAACGGCTCAAGCGCGAGGATCCCGAGCGAGTGATTGGGGTCGGCGGCTGCTGGGCGCAATCGGTCAAGGACGAGGTCTTCGCCCGGTTCCCGTTCGTCGACGTCGCGTTTGGCCCGGGGCAGGTCCACAAGTTGGCCGAGTTCCTCACCTCGGACTCGCTGACCGCACAGGGGTTCTTCGAGTTCGAGGGCTTCACCGGGCACCTGCCGGCCAAGCGCGCCCGTGCTCACCAAGGCTGGGTGCAGATCAGCGTCGGCTGCAACTCGGTCTGCTCATATTGCATCGTGCCCTCCACCCGCGGTCGCGAGGTCAGCCACTCCCCGGCCGAGCTCGTCTCCGAGGTCGCCGCGCTGGCCGCCGACGGGGTGCGGGAGGTGACGCTGTTGGGCCAGAACGTCAACTCCTACGGCCGCGACCTGCCACGCGATCAGCGGATAACGTTCGCGCAGCTGCTGGCCGATGTCGAGGCGGTCTCCGGAATCCAGCGGATCCGCTACACCAGCCCGCACCCCAAGGACATGCACGAGGATGTGATCCGCGCCCATGCCGAGCTGCCGGCCCTGTGCGAGCACATCCACCTGCCGCTGCAGTCGGGCTCGAGTGCCGTGCTCAAGCGCATGCGCCGGACCTACACGCGCGAGCGCTACCTGGATCGCGTCGCGCTGATCCGCGAGCACGTCCCGGACTGCGCGCTGACCACCGACATCATCGTCGGCTTCCCGGGGGAGACCGACGCGGACTTCGAGCAGACGCTGGAGGTGGCCGAGGAAGTCGCCTACGACGGCGCGTTCACGTTCATCTACTCGCCCCGGCGCGAGACCGAGGCCGCGACGCTGCCCGAGCAGCTGCCCCACGAGCATAAGGTGGCCCGCATGGAGCGCCTGCTGGAGGTCGTCCAGCGCCGGGCGCGCGAGCGGGCACAGCGGTTCGTCGGACGCACGCTGGAGGTACTGGTGGAGGGACCGTCACGCACCGATCCCAGCCGCCTGCGCGGGCGCTCACGCCACAACAAGGTCGTCAACTTCGAGGGCCTCGGTGCGCCGGGTGACCTGGTCGAGGTTCAGATAACCGCCGCCACCAGCCAGACGCTGATGGGCGAAGCGTCGCTGTTGGCCCGCGCGGCTCGCTGAACCCGGGTAGCCGCTCGGCACGCGCCACGACGGGGCGCTGCAGTGGTCCGTCCGCATCGTATGCGAACATACGTTCGATGCGGTGGGCCAGCCAGAGCACCCAGGCCGAGGATCGATCCCGTCTCCCCGGCTATCGAGACGAAGCCCTGGTGCGCCATTTCGACGCTCCCGACTCGGTCCCGACGCGCTTTTACGAGGTCCGCGCCAAGTCGATCCTCAACCGCGTGCCCGAGGCGTCGCGGATGCCGTTCCGCTGGACGATCAACCCGTACAGAGGCTGCACGCACGCCTGCGTTTTCTGTTTCGCCCGGCCCACGCACACGTATCTGGGCTTCGATGCGGGACGGGACTTCGAGCGCGAGATCGTGGTCAAGGTCAACGCGCCCGAGCGTCTGCGGGTGGAGCTGGCCCGGCCTTCGTGGAAGGGCGAGCACATCGCGCTGGGCACCAACACCGACCCCTATCAGTGGGTCGAGGGCCGCTACAAGCTGATGCCGGCGATCTGGCAGGCGATGATCGACGCTCGCAACCCCGGGTCGGTGCTGACCAAATCGCCGCTGCTGCTGCGCGACCTGGCGCTGATGCGTGAGCTCGCGCAGCGGGCCGACTTCAATGCCGCGCTGTCGGTGCCGACGCTGGACGAGAAGGCGTGGCGGGCCACCGAGCCGCACACGCCGCACCCCCGAGCGCGGTTGGAGGCGGTCGCCGAGCTCAATCGGGCCGGGATCCGCACGGGCATCCTGATCGCGCCGCTGATGCCGGGGATCAATGACGCTCCCGCGCAGGTGGAGCGGATCCTGGAACTGGCCACCGAGGCCGGCGCCGCCTACGTGAGCGGCATCGCCTTGCACCTGCGGGGCGAGGTTCGTGAGGTGTTCATGGAATGGCTGGCCGAGCACCGTTCTGACCTGGTGCCCCGCTATCGTGAGCTGTATCGCCGTGGTGCCTATGCGCCGGTGCGCGAGCGCGGACGATTGGCCGGCCTGATCGCAGGACCCGACCTGGATCCGTCGGCACGGGGCCGAGGCTCGTTCCTCACCTCCGTTACGCCCGCGCCCCCGGCGCCGGAGACCTATCAGGGACGTCTGTTCTAGTCAACCACCGGATCGGAAACCGAGCACCACGCGGGTGAGTAGGTAGCGACAGACACGCAGAGCGACACTAGGAACCATGCCCCGGCAATTCAAGCTACGTAGAGACCTCATGCCCGACCGGATGTTCGAGACGCGCAGCGACGCGTGGGAGGCCGTCGGCCTGTCGCTCGACGTCAGCCAGCGCACCGTCAAGCGCGCGCGACGGGAGGCGGCGGTGCTGTTCCCGCTGCTGGTGGCGCTCGTGGTCGCCTATGACCACCGCGCCGGCCTGCTCGGACGGCACGCGGCGCAGAACCTGCAGACGCCGCTCCAGATCGTCGTTGCGCTGGCGCTGGTGGCGCTCGGTTGGGCGCTGGCCCGGGATGCCAGCCGCTTCGCCGGTCCGACGTTCATGCGGCGGATGGACCCCGCGACCGCGGGCACCGTCGGGTTCCTGATCCGACTGCTGACGATCATCATCACCGTACTGGTGGCGCTCAACGTCGCCGGCGCGAACTTACAGACGCTGGCTGTGGGCGGCGGTTTCACCGCCGTGATCGTCGGTCTCGCGGCGCAGCAGACACTTGGCAACGCGATCGCCGGCATGGTGCTGTTAAGCGCGCGGCCGTTTCGCGTCGGGGAGCGGATTCGGCTGCAGGCGGGCGCCGTCGGCGGCTCGGTCGAGGGCATCGTCAGCTCTCTAGGCCTGCTCTACACGACGCTCACCCGCGGGGCTGACGAGATCATGATCCCCAACAACGTGGTGCTCGCGGCCGCCGTCGTGCCGCTGCGCGAGCCCGATTCGGTCGATGTCAAGGTGCGGCTGACCTCCGGGGTGCGGCCCAGTCAGGTGCAGGCGATCCTCGACAACGAGATCGCCACGCCCACCAGTTTCAAGGCGGTGCTGTTGGAGGAGGTCGACGGCGATGACGTCGTCGTGCGCGTGCAGGCCACCCCAGAGCTCGGCAACGATGGCGCCAAGCTCGCCGACGAGATCATGGCCGCGCTTTCGTCGGTGACTGGCGAGCACGCGATTGCCAAGCAACGCTGAAGTCGGACGGTCGGCGGCCGCGCCGAGATTCCGCGCCCAGCGCCCGGCGGCCAGCGCCCGGCGGCTCTGAGGATGCGCGCCGGCGTCAGCGCTTGGAGCGCTGACCCTCGGCGAGCTGGGCGGCGATCCGGCTCGAGCCCATCAGGCGGCTGGCCCACGCCGCCGGCGCGGGCGCCACCGAGCCGAAGGCCGCGCCCAGCCGCAGGCTGAGCGGCGCCACGAACAGCTCGGCCGGGTTGCGTTCGATCGCGCGCATCACGGCGGTCGCGACCTCCTGCGGGGAGCGGGTGGCGACGCCGGGCGGAAGCGTGACGCCGGCATCGGCGTACATGCCGGCATGACGGATGAAGCCCGGCGCGACCAGCGACATGCCCACGCCGTGCGAGCGCAGATCCTCGCGCAA
>JBPCPC010000232.1:0-7094 GCA_050999585.1 Solirubrobacteraceae bacterium
CAGCCGCTCGATAGCTCGTGCCCTTCGCGACCGACACCAACGCCTCGCCGACCTCCCGCGCCGCGAACCGGTACTCGCGCGCGCCGGCCTGACCCTCCCACGGCTCCAACCCCGTCGAGCACTCCACGCAGAATGGGTGCGGCTCGCCCTGGCGCGTCAGGACCGGCGTGAACCGATGCTTCTCACCGTTGGGCAGTCGGCACCACCACCGCTGGCGACGATGCGGCGGCCTGCCATACCAACCGCCCCGAATCACCCTCGACCCCGCGTGTTCAGGGATCGGACACTCCGGAATCTCCATCGTCCGGCGACGTTATCCCTGCACCCGGACGTATTCACTCAAATCGAGTAAGGACATACGTTCGTGCCACGATACGACGAACATCAGGCGCGCGCGGCGATCGGAGCATCGCAATCTTATGCGGAGGCCTTGCGGCGGTTAGGCCTCCGCCCCGCCGGCGGTAATCACGCGCTGTTCCGGCGATATGTGGACGAGATTTGGCACATACCGACGGATCATTTCGAGCCGACGCTCGCTCAGCGACGGGGGCTGCAGCACCAGAAGATCCCTCTCGGACAGATCCTCGTTGAGCATTCCGGATACTCGCGCGCATCGCTGAAGCGGCGATTGTTCGATTCAGGTGTCAAGGCACGCCGCTGCGAGCTGTGCGGACAGGGCGAAGACTGGCGAGGCCTTCGCATGTCGCTGATCTTGGATCACATTAACGGCATTCCCGACGACAATCGCCTGGAGAACCTCCGCGTTGTCTGTCCGAACTGCGCGGCGACGTTCGATACTCACTGCGGACGCAAGAATCAGCGCGCTCCGGGATCCGTGGCCTGCGAGGCCTGCGGCGCGGAGTTCGTGCCCAACACAACCCATCAGCGGCACTGCTCGCGGGCCTGCGGTACGGAGCACGGCAACCGCCAACGCGGACCGTTGCACTCGATCAGAAAGGTCGAACGTCCCTCCTACGCAGAGCTGCTGGCAGATCTGGAGAGCTCGAGCTATGTGGCGGTCGGACGTAGATACGGGGTGTCCGACAACGCTGTCCGCAAATGGATTCGCTGGTACGAGGCCGACGCCGCGCGACGGGACGCCACGTGACGGAACGCGCCATGCTCAGAGAGCGACGCGGCGGTCCGGGGCCGCGGTCGCCGTGGCGCCAACTCGCCGACGCCTCCAGACCGATCGGTTCGCGTCCGGTAGCCGGTAGATCGGCTGGTAATGCAAGCGCAGGTCGGCCGCCTCCAGCCGGCGCCCAGTGCAGCGGCCATCGACGTGCGGGCCAGCGGCTTGGCGCTGCCCGGGCGGGAGATCGCGAATGGCCCTTGTTCTCCTTGGCGTCGTACATCGCCGCGCCGACGCTGGCGCCGATGACGCCGCACTCCAGCTCGGCCAGCAGCAGAACTCATCGCCACCCTGGCGCGCCAGCGTGTCGGTCGAGCGCCGGACGGAGTCAGCAGAGCCATCGTGGGTCATCGGGTCGCCGCCGGGCGCGAGGGACTTGGCGAACGGTGCACTAGGATCAGCCCGTGGCCGCGCCGGTCGTCGTCATCCTTGCCGCGGGGCAGGGCACGCGCATGCGCTCGTCGGTGCAGAAGCTGCTGCACCCACTCTGCGGGCGCCCGATCATCGCGTGGCCGATCGCGGCGGCGCGCGTGGCCGGTGCCGGGCGGATTGTCGTCGTCGATTCGCCGCAGCGGCGGCTGGAGTCGATCGGCGCCGACGGCGTCGAGCTGGCGATCCAGGAGCGCCCGCTGGGTACCGGGGATGCGGTACGGGCGGCGACCGGCCAGATCGGGGAGGCCGACACGGTGGTGGTGATCGGGGGCGACGCCCCGCTGGTGACGGCCGAGTCGCTGCGCGGTCTGGTCGATCAGCACGCGCGCTCCGGCGCGGCCGCAACCATCGCCACGGTCGTGCTCGAGGACCCCAGTGGCTACGGCCGGGTCGTGCGGGCGCCCGACGGGACGGTCGAGCGGGTGGTCGAGACCAAGGCGCCTGGCGACGCCTCCGAGTTTGAGCTGCAGATCTGCGAGATCAACACGGGGATGTTCGCGTTCGACGGTGACGCGCTGGTCGCTGCGCTGCGCGAGCTGCGGGCCGACAACGCCCAGGGGGAGTACTACCTGCCCGACGTGCTCCCGATCCTGCGTGAGCACGAGCGCACGGTCGACGCGTATGAGATCGCCGACGCCGACGAGCTGCTGGGGATCAACGACCGCCGGCAGCTGGCCGAGGTGACCGCGATCGCCCAGCGTCACATCCACGAGCGCCACATGCTCGCCGGGGTGACGATCGTCAACCCCGCCGCGACCGTGATCGACGTGGGGGTGCGGATCGAGTGCGACGCGGTGATCGCGCCGTTCACCAGCCTCCATGGGAGCACCAGCATCGGCAGCGGCTCGAGCGTCGGACCCAACTGCACACTGATCGACGCGCAGGTGGGAGAGGGGTCGAAGATCCTGCACGCCTACATCGACGGCGCGGTCGTCGGTGATCGCGTGAGCGTCGGGCCGTTCGCCTACCTGCGGCCCGGAACGATTCTGCGCGAGGGCTCCAAGGCGGGGACGTTCGTCGAGATCAAGAACTCCGACGTGGGAGCGGGCACCAAGGTCCCGCATCTGAGTTATATCGGCGACGCCGATATCGGTGAGCAGACCAACCTCGGCGCGAGCACGATCACCGCCAACTACGACGGCTACCGCAAGCACCGCACGACGATCGGCGCGCGCGTGAAGACGAGCGTCGACACCACGCTCGTCGCACCCGTGGCGGTCGGCGACGACGCCTACACCGGTGCCGGATCGGTGATCACCCACGACGTGCCCGACGGCGCTCTGGGTGTCGCCCGCGAGCGCCAGAGCAACGTCGAGGGCTACTCGCAGCGCCGCCGCGAGCGTGCCGACGCCGACGCCGCCGACACGCCGTGAGCTCGATCGAGACGTCACCGGTCGGCCGTACACTCAGCGGCGAGATGGTCGTCCAGACGCAGAGCTCGGGCACGGTCCTCCGTCGTGACTACGACAAGCGCCTGATGCTCGTCGCCGGCCGCGCGAATCCGGAGTTGGGCGCCCGGATCGCCGACAAGCTCGGCGTCGAGCTGAGCGGCGTCAACCTGAAGACGTCCGCCAACGGCGAGGTCTACTGCCGCTATGACGAGTCGGTCCGCGGCGCGGACGTGTTCATCGTGCAGCCGACGTGCACCAACGCGGCCGAGGGCATGACCGCCAACGATTCGCTGATGGAACTGCTCGAGCTCGTCGACGCGGCCGTCGGCGGCTCGGCACACCGGGTGATCGCCGTCAGCCCGTGGTACGGGTACTCGCGCCAGGACAAGAAGTCCGCTCCGCGCGAGCCGATCAGCGCGCGGCTGGTGGCGCGGATGCTCGAGGCCGCCGGGATCGACCGCCTGCTCACGATGGACCTGCACTCGGGCCAGATCCAGGGCTTCTTCCAGAAGCCGTGCGATCACATGACCGCGCTGTTCATGCTCACCCAGTACTTCGCCGACCTGGGGCTCGAGGACCTGGTCGTCGTCTCCCCGGACGTTGGTCGGGTCAAGCTGAACAAGAACTTCGCCGCCAAGATCGGCGCCGACCTGGCGATCCTCAACAAGGAGCGCCCCGCCCAGCAGGTGGCCGAGATCAGCTACGTGATCGGCGACGTGCGCGACAAGACCGCGCTGCTGGTCGACGACATGATCGGCACTGCGGGCACGCTTGCCGCCGCTGCCCTAGCCGTCCGTGACGCCGGCGCGCGCCGGATCTACGCCGCGGCGACCCGCGGCAACTTCTCGGGCAACGCCTGGGAGAACCTGGCCCGGGCCGGCCTGGAGCAGGTCGTCGTCACCGACACGATCCCGCTCCCTCCCGGGGCGCCGGACAACGTCACCGTGCTCTCCTGCGCCGACCTGCTGACCAACTCGATCCGTCAGATCTTCACCGACGGCTCGGTCAGCGACGTGTTCGGCGGCGAGAACCAGCTGTTCTAGGGTCCGGGTCGCGGTCGCTCAGCCGCGGCCCCGGGCGCGCCCAGCCGAGATCGCCCGCTCCCAATCGCCCGACCACCGCGCCAGCGGGCCGAGCGCGCTCTGCAGCTGCTCGCCGAGCGCGGTCAGCCGGTACACGCCGTCGTCGTCGGTGGCACGATCCCGGCCTCGCGCAGCTCCGCCAGCCGCCGGCTGAGCACGCTGGAGGACATCTCGTCGCAACGACGGCGCAGCTCGCGAAAGCCTGCCGGCTCGCGCTGCAGCTCCCAGATCACGCGCAGCGTCCAGCGGCGTCCGAGCAGGTCCAGCGCGGCCATGATCGGCCGACCGCGACGCTGAGCGGGCCGCGGATCCGGGCCACGCTGGCGATGGGGGGTACCGACTGGATGCGGTTGGGCAGCGACGGCATTCGCCGCCCCGGCCGGCGCGCGATCGAGTACGAGATCTACCGGGTGCGCTAAAGAACAGGGCTTACCGATGAGCACCGCAGACAATCCCTGGCAGGGCGGCGGCGCGCGCAGCGGGGATGCCGCGCACCTGCTCGAGCTGCTTGGCCTCAGCGACGACGAGCTGTGCGCCGTGCTCGACGCCGACCCGCTGACGCTGCTCTCCGGCCAGCTTGACCACCGCCCCGAGCTGCCGATCCTGCTGGCGCTGCTCGCCGAGGCCGAGCAGCGTGCCGGCGCCGCGACGCTGCGCCGCTGGGTGCGGGCCCGCGGGGCGGCGGGGCCCGGCCGGCGCCCGATCGAGGTGCTCGTGCGCCGGGATTTCGGTGCCTTCGAGGACGCGCTGGCGCTGCTCGCCGATCGAGGGTTCGTGCTGCGCGGCGGCGGAGGGCGAGTGGATGGCTGAGCCGTTCGCCCATCGGATGCGGGTCCGCTACGTCGAGTGTGATGCGCTCGGGGTCGTGTTCAACGCGCACTACCTCAGCTATATGGATCAGACGATCACCGAACTGTTCCGCGCGGGCTTCGGCGGCTATCGCCGGCTGCTGGACAGCGGGCTCGACATGGCCGTCGCCGAGGCGCGGATCCGCTTCCGCTCGCCCGCGCGCTTTGACGAGGAGATCGATCTGGAGGCGACCGTCGCGCACATCGGCACGACCAGCCTGATCACCGACCACCGCCTGCGACGGGACGGCGAGCTGCTGATCGAGGGGCGCCTGGTCCACATCTGGGTGCAGCGCGCCACGACCGTGAAGACTGCGATCCCCGACTGGGCGCGCACCGGTCTGAACCGGTGGTACGAGCCGGGAACCGACCACCGAGGCTGACCTGACCTGACCTGACCTGAGCTGAGCCGACCTGAGCTGAGCCGACCTGAGTCAGTCGTCGTCGGGATCCGGCAGCTTCTTGGGCCAGATCCCGATCAGGTGGTGAAACAGCCGAGCGGCCAGGCGCTCCACCACCGCCGCCGCGGCGGCCATCACGCCGGCCTGCAGCGCTCGCGCGCCGACCAGCTTGGCCATGCTGCCCTCGCCGGTCAGCGGCTCGGGCGGCGGCTCCTCGTCGACCTGTCCCCACAGGGCGCGAAACGTCGAGCGGCCCAGCATCCGGGCGATCAGTCCGGCGATCAGCGCCAGCGGCTTGTACAGGAGCCTCATCCCGCGCAGCCTATCGCGATGGGGCTATCCGCCGGCGATCTGAGGGGCTCACGCCCAGTAACGGCGGCGATTTGCGCCCGATGGCCTGCCCCGCCGCCGCCCAATGCTCCAGATGGCGTTTGTCAGCGACCGGCCGGCGTGACTAAATGTGTCTCGACGTAGCCGATAAGTGAAAAGGAGCGCCCATGCTCGACGAGGATCACACCCGCGACGGTGGCGCAGCTGAAGAGCTGCTGCGCAGTGCACTGCTCGACGACTCCTCGGCGGTCGCGGTGTCGTTGCGAATCTCAGGGCTCCCGCTCAGCGAGGCGGTGACGATCATCTTCCACGGCCGACGCGACCTGGGGACGCTGCAGACCTACGTGACCTGTGGCAGCCGGTCGGCCGGGGCGACGGTCTCGGCCCGGGAACTGCTGCGCGTGCCGTGCGACCTCGACCTCGCCGACGCGGAGGATCGCGAGGCGGCCGAGCAGCTCTACGTCGAGCAGGCGACCGCGCTGCGCGACGCGCTCGTCGGGGCCGACACGGTCCTCGGGGTGTGGCGCGAGCCACTGTCTGAGCTCGTCGGCAGCTGTGTGTCGATCGATCACTCGGTGGCGCTGTCGGTTCGGCTGCCCGCGCCGCGGCTGCTGCCGACGGCGCTGGTGGCCACCGAATCCCAGCTGGTGGTCACACCGGTATGCAGCGCCCGCACGCTCGCCGACGGCCGCCCACCGATGGGGATCGCCTGCGCCCAGCAGGAGTTCGCCCGCGTCTATCCACTGTCTGACGATCCCGAGCGCTGCGTCGAGGACTTCCTCGAAGCCGCCGCCGAGCACGCGCTGCAGCTGGCCGAGAAGCTCGAGCACCAGGAGGCGTCGGTCCAGCGCTTCCTCGAGATCAGCGACAGCTGAGCTGCGGCCGCGGCGGCTCTCCCACGGCGCCGAGTCGGTAGCGTCCGCGCCCGATGCGGCGCCGCAGCGTGATCAGCCTGATCGTCGTCGCGGTCGTCGTGTTCCTCATCCTCAGCGCGCTGCTGGCCCGCGCGCTGAGCGTCGGTGGCGCCGAGGACTCGGCGATCACCGACCTGATCAAGGCGGAGGCGAGGGGCAGCGCGAGCGCGGTGATCGACCTGATGCGCGGCTGCAGCGGGGACGCGGGCTGCCGCTCACGCGCGGCGGTCAACGCCGGCGCGCTGAAGCGTGCCGGCAGCGTCTCGATCATCGAGATCACGCCCTCGACCGGGTTCTCGCTGACGAGCACCGTCGGAACCGCGCGCGTCGCCTGGATCGTCGGCGGCTCGCTGCCGCGGGTGCAGTGCGTGCGCGTCCGCCACGCCGGCAACGTGTTTCAGGGCTTCACGATCCAGCTGCTCAGGGTGAGCGTGCGGATCAAGAGCAGTAAGGATTGCCCGCGCCGTTATTAGCGGTCCCGCAGATCAGCGGTGCGGCGTGCAGCGGGTCAGCAGTGCGGCGTGCAGCGGTGCGCCGCGCAGCGGTCCCGCGGTTCAGCGGTGC
>JBPCPC010000260.1:0-30912 GCA_050999585.1 Solirubrobacteraceae bacterium
CTCGATCCCGACCTCGGGCAGCAGCAGGTGTCGCGAATACCGATCACGCTGCTCGGCGGTCAGCGTGCGGGGCTGCTCGACGTCATAGCCGCGGTCCTTCCACAGCGTGATCCCGCCGGTCATCGACTCGACGTTCTCATAACCAAGGTCCTCGGTCATCGTTCGTGCCGCCCACGCCGAGCGGTTGCCCGACTGGCAGTACAAGATCACATGCTGATCACGGTCGGGAGCGGCGCCCTCGATCCGGGACTCCAGGAACGACTTGGGGACGTGCTTAGCGCCCGGGATGTGGCCGGTCGACCACTCCTCGGCCTCGCGCACATCGATCACAACCGCACCGTTACCGAGCTGCTCGCGCACGGCCGATGGGTCGACCTCCTCGATCCTGCTCTTGATCTGGCGAAGTACTTCGGCTCCGGACGGCGTCATCGTCGAAAACACCTCAAAGGCGGTTGGGATTCCAATACTTCAGAGAGTATAGCGCCGTGCCCTGCGCCGGGATCGCCGCCGTCGCCGGCAATCGCGCGCGCTGGTACTGCTCGTAATCGCCGCCCCATCTCTCGTTCGGGTTCGGCCGCGGCGTCTACGATCGTCGGCGCGATGCGTGCCCCCGTCGACCACATCGAGGCGCCGGTATTCCCGGCCAAGCTGCCGTGGATAAACGTCGCTCCGCTGCGCATGGACCAGCAGCGGGGCCGCCCCGTGCTGGTCGAGTTCTGGGACTTCTGCCGGCCCAACTCGCTGCGCACGCTGCCCTATCTGAAGGGATGGCACGAGCGCTATCGCGACGACGGGCTGCGCGTGATCGGAGTACACACCTCGGGGTTCCCGCCGTCGGTGGAGCCCGAGGCGGTGCAGGCCGCCGTGGAGCGGCTCGGAGTCCCCTACCCGGTGGTCGTCGACGTCCAGTTCGAGATCTGGCAGGACTACGGCAACCTCGGCTGGCCGGCCCGCTATCTGTTCAATCAGGAGGGCCGGCTGTTCGACTTTCACTACGGCGAAGGCGGCTACGCGGAGACCGAGCTGGCGATCCAGGAGCTGCTCGGCCTGCAGCGGCCGGTGATGGCGGCGCTGGGACCGGAGGATGAGCCCGACGCGCAGCTCGTGCCGCAGTCCGAGGATGTACCGGGGCCCTACAGCGGCCCCTATGAGGCGGGCGCGGTGTGGGCGGTGCTCGACGGCGCGGGCACGGTCACCGCCGACGGCCGCTCGATCGCGGTCGACGCCCCCGGCGCCTACGAGCTCGTCTCCCACCCCGTGAGCACCGCCGGCGTACTGGCGCTCGAGGTCGGCGAAGGGGTCACCTGTCACGCGGTCTGCTTCACCCCCGGGCTGGCGGGTTCGTCGTCCGTGGCCGGCATGGGGTAGCGCGACCCGCCCCGCCCTGGCGCCCCGATCCGTCATAAGGACGGGCAATCGGTGCCAATGGATGGGAGTTTGGGACGGGTGTGGGTCCCAGACCGCGGTTTCCGTCACCCACGACCCACACCCCTCACAGAATCTCATCGAGTGGTGGATTTTGGCCGAGTCCGGGGCGGCTGCTCCTCCGATGCTTGATCAGCGACGACCGGCTGCGCCACCACGCCCACGCCCGCTCACCAACCAGATCGCGTCCGATGGCGGCCACGTCCGCACCCGGGCCACCGAAATCAAGCCTCAATCGAGCAGGTTGGTCAGCACCGGCGGTCCGCTGTCCTCCAGGACGACCGCGAACCCGGGTCGGTAGGGACTGCGCGACGGTTCGGGGCCCAGGAACGTGGTTTCCTGCACCCAGCAGCCGGTGTTGGTCAGCGTGGCCCCGGTGGCGGCGCGCCACTCCGACGGATCGTCGGCGGGTTGTGGCCCAGCGCGGTGGCTGTGGCCGAAGACCACGTGCCGCGCCGGCACGCCGAGCCGCAGCACCACCTCGCCGACCGCCCGCAGCCGCGCGCGCCGCAGCGCGTCGATCGACAGGTCGGCGCTGAGCGGGCCCAGACCTGCGCGGTTGAGTCCCGCGACGAGTGCCGGGAACGCCACCTGCGCCACGCGCCGGCACAACCCCTGGCGCCCGGTGCCGGCCAGAGTGCGCCACACCGCCGCCGAACCGCCGCCCAGTGCCGGCCCGCCGGTCTGGGCCAGCGCATCCATCCACGCGTACATCGGACCCAGCACGGCCTCGTATTCCTCGGCGCTCTGCGGTCCGGCCGGCCTCTCCCCCACGACCCGCGCCATCGCCGCGGCGGCGAGGCGCTCGAACATCGGCACCGTGGAATGACAATCGGAGTAGTGCCCGTGGGTGGCATAGACGTCATCGCGCAGCCAGCAACCCGGATAGGCGACGTCGACGGTGCCGCCGGCGCCCGACAGCCATTTCACAATCCGGGCAAGCGGCTCGCCCGCGCGCCAGTCGACCGCCGACTGCAGGCCGATCGTGGGCGGAGCCTGATCGCGGCCGCGCCGCTCCAGCCACGGCCCCACCAGCTGGTGGTCGTGGTTGCCCGCGACGATCGTCACCTGCGCGCCGGGGTCAAGCGCGGCGGCGAGCAGCGTCAGCACCTCCTCAGCCTCGGCCAGCGCTTCGCGCGCCGGGCTCTGGCGCAGCTCCAGCACGTCTCCCAGCAGCACCAGCCGCGCCACGCCGGGCAGCGCGGCCGTCAGTGCGTCACAGACGACGGGACCGCGCAGGAGATCCCGCTCGGTTCGCGCTCCCAAATGCAGATCGGAGACGACCAGCGTGCGCAGAAGCGTTCCCGGTCACGCCCGCGTCAGCCGCCGCGATCAGGCGGCGGCCATCGCCTGCCGGATCGCCTTGGGCAGCATGAAGCGCACGTCCTCGGAGACGACCTCCAACTCACGCACGTCCGCCGTGCCGCGCTCGCGGAAGAAGGCGACCAGTCGCTGCACCAGCTCCTCGGGAGCGCTGGCGCCCGAGGTGATGCCGATCACGCGCTTGCCGGTCAGCCACTCCTCGCGCACCTGGGCCTCGTTGTCGATCAGGTAGGAGTCGGCTCCGTGCTCGCGCGCGACCTCGACGAGGCGATTGGAGTTCGAGGAGTTGCGCGATCCGATCACCAGCACCAGATCGGCCTGGAGCGCGAGCTGCTTGACGGCCGCCTGGCGGTTGGTGGTCGCGTAGCAGATGTCGTCGGTGCGCGGGCCGGTGATCGCGGGGAACCGCTCGCGCAGGCGGGCGATGATCGTCTGGGTCTCGTCGACCGACAGCGTGGTCTGAGAGATATAGGCGACCTTGGCGGGATCGCGCACCTCGAGCTTCTCCACCCCGGCCTCGTCCTCGATCAGCACGATGTGGGCCGGGGCCTCGCCCATCGTACCCTCGACCTCCTCGTGCCCGGCATGGCCGATCAGCACGATCGTGTAGTCCTCGGCGGCGAACTTCTTGGCCTCGACGTGGACCTTGGTCACCAGCGGACAGGTGGCATCGATCGTCTGCAGCCCGCGCTCGCGCGCCTGCGCGTGGACCGCCGGGGAGACCCCGTGCGCCGAGAACACCACCGTCGCACCCTCGGGGACCTCCGCCTCGGACTCGACGAACACGGCGCCGCGGTCGCGCAGCTGCTCGACGACATGCTTGTTGTGCACGATCTCCTTGCGCACGTAGACGGGCGCGCCGTAGAGCTCGAGCGCGCGCTCGACCGTCTGCACGGCGCGGTCGACCCCCGCGCAGTAACCGCGCGGCGCGGCCAACAGGATCAGTTCGGGGATCGAATTCGCCATCACCGTGAGTCTAGATCAGCCCCGAACGTCGTCGGAACGCTCCTCATCGCGCCGTGTGCGGCGGGTCAGTCGTTGGCGGTGACGGCCTGCAGCACGTTGGCGAACCGCCGCCGGGCGGCCTCGCGCCGCGCCGGAATGTGCTCGGTGGGCACGCCGTCAGCCGGAGCCTGGAAGCCGCGCAGCACCTGGCGCGCCACCGAGGCACGATGGACCTCGTCCGGCCCGTCGTAGATCCGCGCCGCCCGCGCGAAGCGGTACATGGCCTCCAGCGGCAGGTCGGTCGAGTAGCCGAGCGCGCCGTGGGCCTGCAGCGCCCGATCGACGACGTCGTGCAGCACCCCGGCGCCGTAGAACTTGATCAGCGCGATCTCCTTGCGGGCCGAGGCGACGCCCTCGGTGTCCATCTTCCACGCGGCGTGCAGCGTCATCAGCCGGGCGGCCGACATCTCGGCCTCGGAGTCGGCGATCCAGTTCTGGATCGTCTGATGCTTGCCCAGCGTCTGGCCGTGGGACTCGCGATACAGCGAGCGCTCGCACAGCATGTCAAACGCCCGGTGGGCCACGCCCAGCCAGCGCATGCAGTGATGGATCCGCCCGGGGTACAGGCGCTGCTGGGCGATCAGGAAGCCGGCGCCCTCGGCGCCGAGCAGCGCGCCGGCGGGCACGCGGACCTCGTCATAGAGGATCTCGGCGTGGTTGCCGTAGCGGCCGAACGTCGGCTCGGGGTGCTCCATCGTGGCCACGTCCCGGAGCACCTTGACCCCCGGCGTGTCGGCGTCGACGATGAACATCGAGGCGCGCTGGTGGGGCCGCGCGTCGGGATCGGTGACCGCCATCACGATCATGAAATCGGCGATCGAGCCGTTGGAGGAGAACCACTTGTGCCCGCTGATCACCCAGTCGTCGCCGTCGCGGACCGCGCGGGTCTTCAGCAGCGTCGGGTCAGAGCCCGCCGTGTCGGGTTCGGTCATGCTGAACGCCGACTTCAGGTCGCCGGCGAGCAGTGGGTGCAGATAGCGCTCCTTCTGCTCGGGCGTGCCGCCCATCGCGATGATCTCGGAGTTGCCGGAGTCCGGAGCGGCGTTGCCGAACATCAGCGGGGCCAGCGGGCTGGAGCCGAGGATCTCGTGCATCAGACCGAGCTTGACCTGACCGAAGCCCTGCCCGCCGAGCTCGGGATCGAGGTGCGCGGCCCACAGTTGCTGCTCCTTGACTTGCTCCTGCAGCGGAACCGCGGCGCGCTGCAGCCCCTCCCAGCCGAGCTCCTCGGACAGCGTCTCCAGCGGCCAGACCTGTTCGCGCACAAACGTGCGCATCCACGCCAGCTTGCGCTCGAATTCGGGCTCGGTGGCGAAATCCCAGGCCATCGCGCAAAGCCTACCGCCGACGCGTGCTCCGGGTAGGCTTGGAGCTCGCCCATTGGCCCCGGAGGACCCCGATGCAGCAGCACCTTGACCGGCTGACTTCGATCGACGCCTCGTTCCTGCATCAGGAGGGTGCGGATTCGCACATGCACATCGGCGGCGTGCTGGTGTTCGAGGGGCCGCCGCCGGCATTTCAGGACTACCTGAACCACGTGCGCGGGCGGCTGCACCTGGTGCCCCGCTACCGCCAGAAGCTGGCCACGCCGCCGCTTCAGACCGGCCGGCCGCTGTGGGTCGATGACCCCGACTTCAACCTCGAGTACCACGTGCGGCACACGGCGCTGCCGTCGCCCGGCAGCGAGGAGCAGCTGTTCCTGCTCGCGTCGCGGACCGCCTCGCAGCAGCTGGACCGCTCCAAGCCGCTGTGGGAGATGTGGCTGGTCGAGGGCCTGACCGACGGCCGCTTCGCGGTGATCTCCAAGACCCACCACGCGCTCGTCGACGGGATCTCGGGCGTGGACCTGGCCTCGGTGCTGTTCGACGCCGAGCGCGAGCCCGCGGCCGAGGCGGATGGGACCGAAACCGAGCTGCAGCCGTGGCGTCCGCGCTCGGAGCCCTCGCCGGCGGAGATGGTGCTGGCCGGTGCCCGCGGCGCCGTGACCACGACCGCCGAGCTGGTCACGCGCGCGCTCGTCGCCGCCGCCCGGCCCACGACCTCGCTGAACCTGCTGCGCGACGCCGCCGAGGGTCTGGGCGAGCTGGTGTGGGCGGGGTTGAACCCGGCGCCCGAGACGCCGCTCAACGTCACGATCGGCCCCCACCGTCGTTACGCCGTCGTGCGCCAGCAGCTGTCGGAGTACAAGGAGGTCAAGGACGCGCTCGGCGGGACCGTCAACGACGTGATCCTGACCGTCGTCTCGGGAGCCCTGGCGCAGTGGCTGCACTCGCGCGGGATCCGCACCGAGGGACTGGAGATGCGCGCCCTGGTGCCGGTGTCGGTGCGCACCAAGGCGCAGCGCAACTCGCTCGGCAATCAGCTCACGGTGATGCGCGGTCCACTGCCGGTCTACATCGAGGATCCGGTGGCCAGGCTGCGGTTCGTCCGCCGCGCGATGGACGGCCTGAAGGAGTCAAAGCAGGCCGTCGGCGCCGCGACGCTGGCCGCCGTCAACAGTCTGGCGCCGCCGACGATCCTCGCCCAGGCCAGCCGGCTGAACTTCTCCACCCGCCTGTTCAACCTGCTGGTGACCAACATCCCCGGCCCCCAGCTGCCGCTGTACGTGCTCGGCCGCCAGCTCCAGGACCTGTTCCCGCTCGCGTTCCTGCCCCAGGATCACGCGCTGGCGATCGCGATCATGTCCTACAACGGGGGCTTGGACTACGGGCTGCTCGGCGACTACGACGCGATGCCCGACATCGACCTCGTGGCCGAGGGGATCCAGGCCTCGCTGGCCGAGCTGCTGGTCGCGGCGCGGGGCGGCCAGCCCAAGCGGCGGCGGACCGCCGCCCGGGCCCAGAACGCCAAGCCGGCGGGCACCGGAACCCGCTCGGCCAACGGTGGGCCGATGCCGATCGTCCCCTCCGACCACGGCCGAGCCAAGCGTGGACCGGCGGCTGACATGCGCGCCAAGCGCGCGCGCGGCTCCCGGCCGGCGCGCAAACGACCGGAGCGCTGACCGCCATGGACGACACTGACGACGGCCTGATCCGGCCCGGAGAAATTGCCTTTCACCTCGACCTTACGGCGGCCCAGCTGAAGATCGTGCACACCGCACTGCGCTCGCTGGTGGATGACCTGGGTCGCGACCAGCACGACGTCCGCGACGTGGCGTTGGCGGTGCTCGCCAAGCTGCCGGGCGAGCACGACATCCGCGCGATCGACCTCACGCGTGAGCTGCGCGGAGCCGACGGCTGAACCCGGCCGCTCACCACGTCCGGCTCGGCTGTACCAGATCGCGAGCCACTCGCCGATCCGGAAGGTGCTCTCGCAAAAAGCGCT
The DNA here is from genome assembly GCA_050999585.1 of Solirubrobacteraceae bacterium. GTDB lineage: Bacteria > Actinomycetota > Thermoleophilia > Solirubrobacterales > Solirubrobacteraceae > Palsa-465. The sequence goes on from JBPCPC010000260.1 coordinate 7,078, forward strand.
CTGAGCAGGGCGGGTTAGAAACCGAGCGCGAACTTCGCGTCTTCGCTCATCAGCTCGGGGGTCCACGGCGGGGTGAACGTCATCGTCGACTTCACGTCGTCGACGCCGTCGAGCTCTGAGACGAACTCCTCGATCTGCTCGGAGACCTGCGGTCCGATCGGGCAGCCGGGGCTGGTCAGGGTGTATGTGACGTTGACGTTGCCGCCCTCGACGGCGACCTCGTAGATCAGGCCGAGCTCGACGAAATCGAGCCCCAGCTCGGGGTCGATCACTTCGCGCAGCGCGTCGGTCACTTCATCGACATTTGCCATGACGGGAAGTCTACTAACAACTTCAGGACCTAAATTCTGCCGAAATTCCTGTCATTGAGCGTGCGGTTTGGTTAGGTTTCCCCAATCGTCGACTTCAACGACAAGCCGCCGATCCTGCGCTGTACGGGAGACGAGGATCGCAGCACCCAGGCTTCGCGGCGCCGCGCGCTGACGCAGGCGTTCTGGGCCCAGGCCGACGTGATCGTCGACCTCTCCGAGCTCGCCTTCGCCGACGCCTCGCTGATGCTTGACCTGGCGATGCTCGCCCGCCGCCTGCGGGCGCACGGGCGCGCGATCTCGCTGCAGGGCGCGCAGCCGCAGATCCGGACCTTGATCGAGCTCGTCGGGCTGCATCGGCTGCCCGCGATCACGCTCGAGGGTCCGGCGACCGCGCTGGCCTGAGCCTGATCCGGGGTGACGTAGAGCGCCGCGGATCCAGGGCTGCGTCCCGGCAGCCCCCGCGGGTCCGGAGCTCCGTCCGGGGCATTGCCTACCTTCCCCGGCATACGCGTCCCCTAGTCGGAGCTGTCATGTCCCTCTGCTTCATCGAGCCGCAGAACGCCATCCGGGTGATCGCCGATTCGGTTGGCCGCGAGGCACGCCGTCAGATTCTCGGCGAGGTCGTGCGCGCCTGGGTGGATGAGATCCCGGAGCCAGAGCTCGACTCCCACTACGCCAAGGCCGTCGCCGACCTCGACGAGCACGACCTGTCGCTGCTGGCGGCGTGGCACGTGTCCCTGGAGGTCGGCCACCCGCTGCCCAACAAGGAGTTCCTCGTCAACGTCTTCCCCACGCTGGGCGAGAACCGGCGCGAGGCGCTGAAGATCGCCGCCGGCTTCCGCGGCGAGGAGGCGTTCGAGGCGGGCGTCGGCGAGGAGCAGGCGTTTGACACCGTGCTGCCGTGGCTGTCGACCGAGCGCTGCGCGTCGCTGGCCGCCGAGTGCCTGGAACTGTACTGCTGGGACCGGCTCGGCGTCGAGAACTGACCGCAGACGGGAACGCCGCCCGGGCCGGTTAGCGGGCAGGCGCGAACGTGACCAGCGCGGCGCTGCCCCTGGGCACCGTCAGCCGGTAGCCGCCGCTCGCGGCCGGGGCCAAGCTCGCGGCGCGCGGAGCGGCGAGCCTGCCGGAATAGGTTTCGCGCCCGTAAGTGCGTCCGCCAAGGGTGATGCCGTTGCGCGAGTCCACACCGGGCGCCGTCAGCCGCTCGAGCGTCGCGCGCGCGGAGGCGCCGCGCGGGGGGCGCAACGTGACGGTGGCGCCACGGTTGGGGTCCTTGTCGATCAGGACCACCCGCGTGCTTCCGTCAGCCGCGCGCGTGGCCCACACGCTGAGCAGCGAGCGGTGGCCCAGGCGTGGCAGCGCCAGCAGGCGCGAGCCGGGCGGCGTCGCCTGCGCGAACAGCTGCAGCCCGTAGTAGACGGGCCGCACCCAGCTGCGCCAGCGGCCGTGCGAGCGACTGAACTGAAACAGCTCATATGCGGACTTGGGCAGCGTGTGGAGGTTGACCCCGTCGACGCCGGCGTTGGCCAGCGAGAACAGGGCGTCGACAGACCACAACGAGCTCGCAAACGTGTCGCTGATGCCCTTCTTGCCGCGACACGCGACGGAGTTCAGCTCGTCGACGCGCAGTGCGCGACGCTGCGCGTGCGCGATCCCGATCCAGCGCCGCAGGCTGGAGACGAGACCGGAGGTGGCATAGGGCGAAAGCAGGTGAGCCACGGTCGGGTACTGCGCCGACTTGGGCGCGACGTAGCAGTTGCGCAGCGGATAGCGGTGCACGGTCATCGTCGTGACCCGGGGGTCTCGCCGCAGGAAGTCGGGCATCGTCTGGACCCAGGAGCCGTTCGTCGGCGTCGGGCCGACGGCCAGCGCCGGGCCGGCCAGCGCCAGCTTCGGCGAGGCCCGGGCGATCGCCGCAAACTGATCGCGAAACGCCGGGTAGCCGAAGTCACGCCCGCGGGCATGCAGGGGCACGCCGAACACCGTGTGGTAGACGGTCACCTGGCCGTAGATGTTGGGCTCGTTGCCGATCTCCAGCGCCTCGATCGTGCCCCGGCCCATCGCGCGGACATAGTCGCGTGCCTCGGCGGCGGCGAGCGCTGGATCGTTGGCCGCGAGGTTAAGCCCCATGATCATCCTCGCCCGCAGCTCGTGGGCGAGCGCCGCGGTCGTCGCCATCCAGCTCGGAGTGAGCGGATAGGCCACATACGGCGGCGGGTGCACCTCCGCGCCGGGGGCATAGGAGACGTCGGTGCTGTCGCCCCCAATGCGTAGCACCGGCGCCTGACCGGGGCTGAGGTTGCGGATCAGCTGCTCCAGCACCGGGTTGATGGCGCCGGGGTTGGGACCGGTGTAGGCCCGAACCGCCTGAAACTCGAACGACAGTCCGAGAAACCCCGCCGGGATCCGCCGCCCGGTCGCGTGCGCCGGCAGCGCGACCGTGACCCCCGGCCCGGCCGGCTCCGGCGCCCGGGTGCTCGTCGAACCCGGCGCGGGGTCCGAGGGGCCGGCGTCGCTGCCGTCGCGGGTCCCCAGGATCCCGATCGCGAACGCGGCCACGACCACGCCTACCGCCACCAAGCCCAACCGCCATCGCATCGCCGCCGTGCCTCTCGCTAACCCGACACGGCCAGCGCCGCTTCGCTGTCCTCGATCGCCTGCTCGCTGGAACGAAACCACACCGCGCGCATCCCGAGCGCCCGGGCGGCGTCGCAGTTGATCTCGATGTCATCGATCAGCAGCGCACGGCTGGCCGCGACGCCGAGCCGCTCGAGCGTCAGCTGGTAGATCCGTGGCTCGGGTTTGCGGGTGCCCACGAACGCCGAATCAACGACCACGTCGAAGATCTTCTCGGCCGGGAGCATCGCGCGCCAGCGCGGCTCCCACTCGCGCACGTTATTGGTGCAGATCGCGAGCTTGTAGCCGCGACCGCGCAGCCCGCGCATGTAGTCGATCAACGCCGGATTGGGGGCCAGGTGGGCGAAGTACCGCTCACCGAAATCGTCGAGCGCCACCGGCCGTCGCAACTGCTGCGTCAGCCGGCTGCCCAGCGTGAACAGGAACTCGGCCTCGCTCAGGCGACCGGTCTCGAGCTCGAACAACGGGTTGGCCCCGCGCGCGGCGGCGATCGCCGCCATCGCCTGACCGAGCTCCGCCAGCGAGACCCCGGAATCGGCCTCGAACGCGGCAAAGGCGCCCTGCAACGGGGTGGTGAGCACTCCGCCGAAGTCGCTGATGACGGCCTCGACGGCTCCCATGCCTCTAAAAGCGGGCGAGCACGTACACGCCGGCGCCCTCGAGCCCGCGGCTGTGACAGCGCAGCGGCGTCACCCGCAGCGCGAGCTCGCCGGCGCTCAGCGCGGCGACCGGCCCCGCGCTCTCGCCGGCGGCGCGGCGGGGAAACTCGCTCTCGCCATCGCCCACCCACAGCTCGAGGCTGGTCCGGGACGGCTCCCCGGCGCCGGTGTAGGTCGTGGACAGCCGCGGATCGGCAACCGGCAGCCAACGATCGGGGTCAAACAGGGTCGCGGCGACCAGGTCCGCGTTGTGCTCGGCGGCCCGGCGAGAGCGCAGCGCCAGCAGCGTCAGCGCCTCGTCGCCCTCAAAGAACCCCGACACGCCCCGCGCGGACGCGATCGAGCCAGGCTGCATCCCGTCGACCTCGGTGCGGGTGCCGGCGCAGTCGACAGGGCACTCGGCGCCGGCGATCGAAACCATGCCGTGAACATGGCAGAGCTCCTGCAGGCCGCTGACCTCGGACTCAGCTGCCTCGCCGTCGGCTTCCGCGGGTGGCTGCCCGCGGGGTTGCACGCGCAGCTGCACGCCGTCGCCCGTCAGGCACCAGCCGCGACCGTCCTCGCTCCACTGCAGCGCGTCGCCGGCCACCGTCGCGCGCCCGGCGGCGCTGCCAAGCGCCAAGCCGACAATTCCGTCAGCGCCAGCATCCACGGCCGCCCCCCACAGCCCGCCCTCAACCTCGCCGAACGCCACCGTCCGGAACGCCTTCGCGCCGGATGCGCTCATCCGTGCAGCTGCGTCTGATCGGTGTCGCGGGCGGTCGCGTCGACGTCATAGGACGGCGACGGGCCGCGGCTGAACCGCGCCGCGCGCTGCACCACCCGGCTCTGGAGATTGCGCTCGATCGCGCGGCGGACCAGCGAGCGCGTCGGGGCGAGCAGCAGCAACGCGCCGAGCACGTCGGTGATGAAGCCGGGGACCATCAACAGCACGCCCCCAACCAGCGCCAGGCCGCCGTTGATCGCCTCCTTCGCCGGTGGGCGCCCTGCCGCGACCGCCTCGGTCAGGCGTCGCCAGGCAGCCCGCCCCTCGGAGCGCAGCAGCCATGATCCCAGCGGCCAGCCGGCGATCAACAGGATCACCGTCAGCAGCACCCCGATCGCCTGGGCGACCTGAATCACCACAAACAGCTCGGCGATCACCCAGACGATGAAGAGCAGCAAGATGACCATTACTCCTCCAAGGCTAGTCCGTCGTGGATAAGCGCGGCTGAAGTTCGGGCACCCGGGCGAGCCCGCTCAGCCGAGACGGAGCGCCGACCGTGCGAGCTCGAGCGCGCCGGGGTCGGGCTCGTCGTCCGGGCTCAGCCCGAGTCCGGCTCGCGAGCCGCGCTCCCAGTTGTAAAAGCCGACGTCCAGGGCGTCGAGCGGCAGCTCGCAGGCGGCGGCCAGATCGGCCGCGCGGCGTTCCAGCAGCAGCGGATCGCCGATCCCGAGCAGCCGCTTGGCGCCCAGGGTCACCGTGTCTGAACCCCCGAACCCCAGCGCGCCGGCGTGCAGCTCATAGACGCCGAGCCGGCCCAGCGTGGTCAGCAGGTCAAAGCGCGCGCCGCGGTCCAGCCCCGGCAGCGCCAGGCGCTCGAACACCCGCGCGAAACGCCGCTCGGGCGCCCACGACGCCTCACCGGTGAACGCGACGGCCTGTGACCCAGCGCGACCGACCCAGGCGCGGTAGGCCTCCAGCGTGCGCGAGGCGCGCGCGACGTCATAGGAGGTGCGCGGACCCGTGGCCACGCCGTCCAGCGCGGGCAGCTCGCCCGAGGCCCAGGGGGTCCGGGCCGCGGCGATCGCGTCAAACGGCGCATCTCCATCCTGCGGGCCGATGTAGGCGATTTCAAACGCCAGCCAGGTGCGCTCCTCGATCTCCTGCGCGGAATCGGCCACCTCGGCATACAGGCCCGGCGGATCGGCGGCCAGACGCTCCAGCCGCGCTGCGCCGAAGGCGAGCTCAACCGCCAGGCGCTCAGCGCCGGCCACCGAACGCAGCCCGGGGACCAGGGCGCAGTGGTAGCCGTCCTCGGCCTCGCGCGCCAGGCGCCGTACCGTCATCCCCGAACCGCGGCCCGAGCCCGAGCGAGCCCGGGTCGCTCCCGAACGGGCGGCGCTCGCTCGGGCCGGAGTGGCCCGCGACCGGTTCTGAGCTGCGCCGCGCTCGCCGGTCCGGCCGCCGGGGGTCACCACGGGACGCATCTCAACGTCCTGTTCACGCGAGCAGATCGGGCAGTTCTGGATGAGGCGGCTGTGGCGGCAGAACGTGGGCATCGAGTGACGGCGACCACTATAGGCGGACGGGTGGGCCGGGCTGAGCTGAGGGATCGGTCACCCCCGAGCTCTCGCGCCGCCGGTGCTCGCGTCCGCGCACGATCACCTCGCGGAAGCTGCGGAAGCGGAAGATGAACAGCAGCGCGCCGAACCCCAGCGCCGAGCTCAGCACCGCGGTGGCGATCTGCTGGCCGACCGAGAACGCGGCCACGTCGGTGCTGCCGGCGAAGATCGTGAGCAGCAGCGCCTGCTGGACCCCGGCGCCGCCGGGGGTGAACGGGAACACCGAAGCGATCACCTGGACAGCGAGCACGAGCAGCGCGTTGCGCACCGAACCGCCGATGTGGAATGCGTCCAGCAGCGCCCAGTAGGCGCCGAACCGGGGCACCCAGCTGGCGAGCTGCCAGCTGGCCATCCCGCGCTTGTAACGCTCGCGGTCACGCAGGATCGTGAGCCCGAGGCGGATACGCTGCCAGAACGCGCGCACCTTGACCGAGAGCAGCGCGAACGCGACCACGAACCCGATCCACAGCACGGTCAGGAAGAACAGCGTGAAGCGCATGTTGGCGGCGAAGAAGCTGATGTCGAACGCCGGCAGCTTGGAGAAGTCCGGTGGCTTGGGGAACACCCCCTGGGTGAACGCGAACGCCATTACCAGCACGCCAATGACCCAATCGAACAGCACCCCCGTTGAGAGCGCGGCCGCGATCGTCGGATAGCTGGAGTCGGGGATCGCCATCCGGGTGAGGAACAGCTGCGCGATGTTGCCGCCGCCCAGCGGGGCGGCGTTGTTGACGGCGTAGCCGACCATGTAGGCGCCCCACACGTCGCGCCAGCGGACCCGGCGGCCGGGATACGCCGCCCGCACCGCGTTGAACAGCGCCCGCGAGCGCAGCAGCAGATAGAGGCCGTAGAGGAACAGGCCGATCAGCAGCGAGATCCAGTTCAGGCTCGCCAGCTGGGAGAAGAACTGCCCCGCCGAGGACAGCAGGTTGTCGATCGTGTCGAGGATCGAGCTGCCGTGGTGCCCGGCCGTCGCGACGATGGCTAAAGCCGATGCGGGCATCGACACACGGTCTCACACCTCGGGGTCGGCGCTGGTCGGCGCCAGGCGATCCAACCGTCGGCTGGGGACCCATAAAGAGGACCGGGGGGCCCAGATCCATCTGGGCCCCCCGGAGAGCCAGGGAAGTGGGGGCGCAGTTCCCTGACCGACAGGAACGAGTTTCCCCGTCCCAAGCTTTGTCCAAACTGGAAGCCCCGAAAATCTTTCGCGAAGCGCGCTACCAACGCGCGACCTGTTTAAAACGGTAGCACCCCGCGGCTGCAAGCGGGGAATTTGTCCCCTTTTGTTCCGTTGGTGACCATCTGGCCCCTAGAGCCCCTCCCGGTTGCTCGAGGACGCGCATCCGTTGCCAGGTGATCAGACTGACCACGAGGGCCGGGATCCACCGCCAGCCGGCTCGCCCGGCCGAACGACTTCCAGGTGTACGAGGCCAACGTACCGGGTGCGGAGGATTGCAATGTCGACCAACCCAGTGGAGATACGTACTGCTTGGGATTCGAATTCGGTGAGTGCCCTCCGTACAGGCAATCGACGGGGGAGTAAGACGTGGACACGAACATGTTCTACGCGGATGTTCCTGGAAACTTCTGCCCGTAGGCCAGCCGGACCGTCCAGTGAGAGCCGCGCCCTCCCGGGGTGCGGTTCTTTCGGGCGACGCGTCGTCTGGCCACGGATGCGCGTCCTCGAGTAACTGGGCCAGGCTCTAGCCCTGCCGCGTCGCGGGCCCGGTGAAGAACTGATCGCCGGGACGCACCGATCCGGCCGCCTCGGCCGCGTGGCGCAGCGTCTGATCAGACTCTCCGCTCCAGGCGCCCACGGCCAGGCGCTCGCGGTCGGCGTCCATCGGGCTGCCGCCGAGGTCGGCGTTGACGACTCGCGCGCACTTGCGTCCTTCGGCGATCGCGGTGACCACCAGCGACTGGCCGATCCGGGCGTCGCCACAGGCGTACACGCGGCCGACGGAGGTCCGGTAGCTCTGGTGGGTGCGGATGTTCCGGTGGCGGTCGAGCTCGAGGCCCAGCTCGGAGACGAACCCGTCCAGCTCGGGGTGCTGGAAGCCGATCGCCAGCAGCACCAGCTCGGCCTCGAGCACGAACTCCGAGCCCGGCACCGGGGTCAGATCGCGCGACGAGGTGCCGGTCACCTGGCGCGCGTAAACATGGCTGACCCGGCCGTCGGTCCCGCCGAAGCCCGTCACCTCGGTGCCCCAGCGGCGCTTGCCGCCCTCCTCCAGCGCATAAGTGCTCGCCGTCCGCTTGGCCGGCAGCGGCCACGGCGTGCGCGGGTCCTCGCCCTCGGGCAGCTGCGCGTAGACGTCGAGCATGACCACGCCGGCGGCGTGCTCGCGATGGGAGTTGGAGATGCAGTCCATGCCGGTGTCCCCCCCGCCGATCACGATCACCTTCTTGCCGCGGGCGGTGATCTCGGGATCGGCCGGTCCGGGTTGCACGCCTGTCGGCCGGGTGGGCGGGTTGCGGGTGGGCGGGCTGCGGTTCGCGGCGACCCAGCGGTTGCGCTGGTACAGGTAATCCATCGCCAGGTGGATCCCCCCCAGCTCCCGTCCGGGAACGTCCAGATCACGCGACACGCGGCAGCCGATCGCGGTCACCACCGCGTCGAAGCGCTCCTGCAATTCCTCGGCGCTGACATCGCGGCCGACGTCGGTGCCATAGACGAACTCGATCCCCTCCTGTTCGAGGATCGCCACCCGCCGGTCGATGATCGACTTCTCGAGCTTGGCGTCCGGGACGCCGAAGCGCAGCAGCCCGCCCGGCCCCTCATCGCGCTCGAACACGGTCACGGCGTGCCCGCACTTGTTCAGCTCGGCCGCCACGGCCAGGCCGGACGGCCCGGATCCGACCACGGCGACCGTGCGGCCGGACCGCCGGTCGGGCACCTCGGGCGTCACCCATCCCTCGTCGAACGCCCGCTGCACGATCGAGAGCTCGATCTGCTCGATCGTCACCGGATCGTCGTTGATCTTCAGCACGCACGCCGACTCGCACGGCGCCGGGCAGATCAGGCCGGTGAACTCGGGGAAGTTGTTGGTCGCGTGCAGCTGGTCGATCGCCTCACGCCACTTATCGCGGTAGACGAGGTCGTTCCAGTCGGGGCTCCGGTTGCCCAGCGGGCATCCCTCGTGGCCGAACGGAACCCCGCAGTCCATGCAACGCGCACCCTGGCGGCGCAGCTCGGCCTCGGGCTGCAGCGCGAAATACTGGTCGTAGTCCCCCACCCGGCGGCGGGGATCGCGCTTGTCGAAGCCGACGCGGTGAATCTTCAGGAATGCGCCAAGCTCGCCCACGGGGCGAGGAAGGCTAGCTGAGATCATCTGTGGGATGGCGCAAGTGCTCCAGATCATCTCCCGAGGTCCGTTCTCGCTCTCGGCCGCCGCCGGTTTCGGCTTTGGCCCCACCGACGGCCATGCCCCGGAATGGGATGGTGCAATGCGGCTCTGCTTCGCGCTCGACGGCGGCCGCGGTTACGCCGGAGCCGTGCTGCGCCAGGCGGAGCTGAACGGTCCGGTCTCGGTCGAGCTCCAGCTGCAGGACGGCGGTGAGCTCGACGTGGCGCTCGCCCAGGTGGCGCGGATCGTCTCGCTTGATCACGACGGGCGGGAGTTTGTCGCGCTCGGGGAGTCCGATCCGGTGCTCGGTGCTCTGCAGCACGCTCATCCCGGGCAGCGGCCCGTCCTGTTTCCAAGTCCCTACGAGGCGGCGGCCTGGTCGGTGATCTCCGCCCGGCGCCCGGCCGCGCAGGGCGCCAAGGTCCGGGCTGAGCTCGGCGCCCGGTACGGAGCAACGTTCGAGCTGGCCGGGAGCACGCTGCTCGCGTTCCCGCAGCCCGAGCAGCTCGCCGAGCTCGATGACGAGTTCCCGGGACTGAACGACACCAAGCTCGAGCGTCTGCGCGGCGTCGCGCGGGCGGCGCTGGACGGCGACCTGGACGTGGCCCGACTGCATCAGCTTGGCCCCGAGCGCGGGTACGAGGATGTGCAGCGGCTCAGCGGCATCGGCCCGTTCTACGCGGGCCTGATTGTGCTGCGCGCCAGCGGCTTCGCCGACGCATGGGTAGGTGGAGACCGCGTGCCCGAGCCCAAGGGAGCGGCATCCGCGGCCCGGTACTACGGGCTGGGAGAATCGCTCACCGCCGCGCAGCTCGGACAGCTAGCCGAGCGCTGGCGCCCGTTTCGGACCTGGGCGCTGGTGCTGATCCGCCTCGCGGGCGCGCGCGGAACGACGGTCTAGCTACGTCCGACGGGGATTAGCTGACTGCCGATCGTGCGCGCCTTGCAGTCGCTGCCGCAGTCCACGGAGCGTGGGCGTCGCGAACTCAATCCGCGACCGCCGAGTGAATCCTGCGCGTCAGCTCGTCGCTCGCGCGGTGGTTTTCGGCCACAGGTGGCACCCGCGGCGCGTGCGTGGCCGATTGGCACCAGGGGGTGGTGGAGATCGGCCACGGGAGCCGTGGACGATCGTCTCCTGGCCGATAACCACCAGCCGGGCCCGGCATCCGCCGGTCAGGATCGCCGCACTCCCCGCCCGAGTTAGCTAACCAACTAGGCGCTGACGGCCTCCTGCTCCTGAGCGTCGGCGCGCTCCTGCAGCACGCGCTTGTAATCGCGCGGCATCACCTTGACGAAGCGCTCGCGCTCGCGCTCCCACGAGGCGAGCGCGTTGCGGGCCACTAGTGACCCGGTCCGCTGCGCGTGCTCGGAGATCAGCGTCCTGACCTCGGTCTCGTCGTCTTCGGTCATCTCGTCGAGGTCGACAAGTTCGAGATTACAGCGGCCCTTGAAGCCGCGGTCGCGGTCATAGACATAGGCGATCCCGCCGCTCATCCCGGCGGCGAAGTTGCGCCCAGTGCGGCCGAGCACAACCACCCGGCCGCCGGTCATGTACTCGCAGCCGTGGTCGCCGACGCCCTCCACGACCGCGCTGGCGCCGGAGTTGCGCACCGCGAAGCGCTCGCCGGCGAGGCCGCGGAAGAACGCGCGGCCCGCGGTGGCGCCGTAGAGCACAGTGTTGCCGACGAGCATGTTCTCCTCGGCGCGGAACAGCGCCGCCTCGGGCGGGCAGACCGAGACGATCCCGCCCGACAGGCCCTTGCCGGTGTAGTCGTTGGTCTCGCCGCGCAGCGAGAACGTCACCCCGGGGGCCAGCCAGGCGGCGAAGCTCTGCCCGGCCGAGCCCGAGAAGGAGATCTCGATCGTGCCCTCGCGCAACCCCCGCGCGCCGCGCTGACGCGCGATCTCGCCCGACAGGATCCCGCCCACCGTGCGATTGACGTTGCGCACCGGGATCGGGCCGTGGCGGACCGGCTGCCCGTCGATGATCGCCGGCTCGCACAGCGAGACCAGTTCCCAGTCCAGCGCATCGTCGAGGACCGGGACCTGAGCGCGAGTGTGGCGGCGCGGGATCTCCGGCGGCAGGTCGAGCGTCCCCAGCACCATTGACAGATCGATCCCGCGTGACTTCCAGTGCTCGACCGCCTCGTCGGTCTCCAGCAGGTCAGCGCGGCCGATCAGCTCCTCGAAGCGGCGCACGCCCAGGTAGGCCATCAGGCCGCGGACCTCCTCGGCGACGAACATCAGATACGCGGTGACGTGCTCCGGGGTGCCGCGGAAGCGCGAGCGCAGCTCGGGGTCCTGGGTGGCGATGCCCACCGGACAGGTGTTGAGGTGACAGACGCGCATCATGATGCAGCCCATCGCGATCAGCGGCGCGGTCGAGAAGCCGAACTCGTCGGCGCCGAGCAGCGCGCCGATGACCACGTCGCGCCCGGTCTTGACCTGGCCGTCGACCTCAACCCTGATCCGGCTGCGCAGGTCGTTGAGCAGCAGCGTCTGCTGGGTCTCGGCCAGCCCGATCTCCCAGGGCACGCCCGCGCTCTGCACCGATGACTGTGGCGAGGCGCCGGTGCCGCCGTCGTGGCCGGAGATCGTCACGTGGTCGGCGTTGGCCTTGGCGACGCCGGCGGCGACCGTGCCGACCCCGATCTCAGACACCAGCTTGACCGACACCGAGGCCGTCGGATTGGCGCAGCGCAGGTCATAGATCAGTTGCTTGAGATCTTCGATCGAGTAGATGTCGTGGTGCGGCGGAGGACTGATCAGCCCGACGCCGGGCGTCGAGTAACGGATCTTCGCGATGTCATCGTCGACCTTGTGTCCGGGCCGCTGCTCGCCCTCGCCGGGCTTGGCGCCCTGGGCCATCTTGATCTGGAGCTGGTCGGCGTTGACCAGGAAGTCGATCGTGACCCCGAAGCGCCCTGACGCGACCTGCTTGATCGCCGAGCGGCGCTGGTCGCCGTTCTCGTCGGGCGTGTAGCGCGACGGGTCCTCCCCGCCCTCGCCGGTATTGGACTTCCCGCCGAGGCGGTTCATCGCGATCGCCAGCGTCTCGTGGGCCTCGCGTGACAGCGAGCCGAGGCTCATCGCCCCGGTGGAGAAGCGCTTGACGATCTGATTGGCCGACTCGACCTCCTCCAGCGGCACGGGCTCCGCCGCTGGGACCAGCTTCATCAGCCCGCGCAGCGCGGCGTGGCGGGTAGCCTCGTCGTTGGCCTGGCGAGCGAACTCGTCATAGGTCGTCTGGGGGTCGCGGGGACCCGCCGCGCCGTCGTCACGCACCGCATGCTGGAGGCTGGAGATCGTGTCCGGGTTCCAGATGTGGCGCTCGCCGTCGCGTCGCCACTGCAGGACGCCGCCGACGGGCAGCACGTCGCGCTCGGTGCGCGGATAGGCGCGGAAGTGCCGTCCGAGCGCTTCCGCGGCCAGGACCTCCAGCCCGATCCCGCCGATCCGCGACGCGGTGCCGGTGAAGTGCTGATCGATCAGCTCGCGCTCGAGCCCGACCGCCTCGAAGATCTGCGCCCCGCAGTAGGACTGGATCGTCGAGATCCCCATCTTCGAGATCGTCTTCAGTAGGCCCTTGCCGATACCGGCGACGATCCGCAGTTCGGCCTCATCGCGCCCCAGGTCCACGGGCAGCAGCGAGCGATCGGCAAGCTCATCGAGGGACTCGAACATCAGATACGGGTTGATCGCCGAGGCGCCGTAACCGATCAGCGTCGCCATGTGATGGATGTCGCGCGGCTCACCGGACTCGATCACCAGCCCGGTGCGCAGCCGCGTGCCGGCGCGCACCAGGTGGTGGTGCACGGCCGACACGGCCAGCAGCGAGGGCATCGCCACCCGTTCGGCGCCGACATTGCGATCGGACAGGATCAGCACGTTGGCGCCGTGCTGCACTTGACTCTCGGCCTCGGCGCACAGCGCCTCCAGGCGCGTGGGCATCCCGTCGGGGCCATCCTCGATCGGCCAGGTGATGTCCAGCGTGGCCGCCGCGAAGATCTCGTGGGAGACCTGGCGCAGCTTCTCGAGCTGAGGATTGCGCAGGATCGGCTGCTCGATCACCAGCTGGTGAGCCTGCTCGGGCGACTCGGAGAGCAGGTTGAACTCGGCGCCGACGCCCGTCTGCAGGCTCATCACGACGTTCTCGCGAATCGGGTCCACGGGCGGGTTGGTCACCTGCGCGAACAACTGCTTGAAGTAGGAGAACAGCGGCGGCTGGCGATCGGACATCACCGCCAGCGCGGAGTCGTTGCCCATGCTGGCCACCGGCTCCTCGCCCTTGGAGGCCATCGGGGCGATGATCAGCTTGAGGTCCTCCTGCGAATAGCCGAACGCCAGCTGGCGGGAGCGCAGCGGCTCGGCGCGGGGCACGCGGGGCTCGCGCTCGGGCAGGTCGTCGATGTGAACCACCGAGCGCTCGTACCACTCCCCGTAGGGCTTGCGGCGCGCAACGCGGCGCTTGACCTCCTCGTCGTCGACGATCCGCCCGTCCTCCAGGTCGAGCAGGAAGATCTTGCCGGGCGCCAAGCGCCCCTTGCGCGACACGTGCTCGGGGGCGACGGTCATCACCCCGGTCTCGGAGGCGAGCACGACGTAGCCGTCGGTGTCCTGCACCCAGCGCCCGGGGCGCAGCCCGTTGCGGTCCAGCACCGCCCCCGCCCAGCGTCCGTCGGTGAACGCGATCGCCGCCGGCCCGTCCCACGGCTCCATCAGGCAGGAGTGAAAGTCATAGAAGCCCTTGACGTCGGCGTCCAGGTCCTTGCGGGTGCGATACGCCTCCGGGATCATCATCATCATCGCGTGCGGGATCGAGCGGCCGCTGAGCACCAGCAGCTCGAGCACGTTGTCAAACGTCGCCGAATCCGAGCCGCCGCTGCGCACGATCGGCAGCACCTTGGCCAGGTCGTCGCCGAACAGCTCCGACGCCAGCTGGGACTCGCGCGCCCGCATCCAGTTGACGTTGCCGCGCAACGTGTTGACCTCGCCGTTGTGGGCGATCATCCGGTACGGATGAGCCAGCTCCCAGCTGGGGAACGTGTTGGTCGAGAAGCGCGAGTGCACCAGCGCCAGGCGGGAGGCGACACGCGGATCGCGCAGGTCGGGGAAGTACCGCGGCAGCTGGGGCGCGGTCAGCATGCCCTTGTAGACGATCGTGCGACTGGAGAAACTGGGAATCGACAGCTCGGGGCCGCTCTCGCGCTCGATGATGCGGCGAATCACGTACAGCTTGCGCTCAAACGCGTCCTGGTTCTGAACCTCCGCGGAGGCCTCGATGATCAGCTGGCGGATGACCGGCGCCGACATGCTGGCGATCTCGCCAACGTAGCGGTCATCGACGGGCACGTCGCGCCACCATAGGATCCGCTGACCCTCGGCTGCCACCGTCTCCTCGATCAGCAGCTCGAACGCGGCCCGGCGCTCGGGATCGCGCGGCAGGTAACAGACGCCGACGCCGTAGCGGCCCGGTGGCGGCAGCTCGACCCCCGAGACCGCGCCGCGAATGAACACGTCGGGGATCTGCAGCAGGATCCCGGCCCCGTCGCCGGTATTGGGATCGGCTCCCTCAGCGCCGCGGTGCTCCATGTTCTCCAGTGCTTCCAGCGCCTTCTCGACCACCGCGTGGGTGGGCTCGCCCCACAGCTTCGCCACCAGCGCGATACCGCAGCCGTCATGCTCGTACGTGGGGTCGTAAAGGCCAGTGGCCCCGGGGGGAACTAAGCGGTCCATAGAGCGGTGCCTCGGTCGATGGCGGGGGTCAGGCACGGCGTCGCAGCCGTCAAATCCTACCAACCAGGGGCCGACCGCCGGCCCGGCGCCGCGATCAGCTCTTGGCCTTGGCCCGCGACTTGCTCTTGGCGGCGGAGCCGGTGCTCTTCGCGGACCCGCCGGTGGACGACCCGCTGCGCTTGCTGGGCTTGGCCGCTGGTTTCTGGGCAGTGTCCCCAGCCGGCTGATCGGAGTCGCCCGAGCGGATCTCGGCCAGGCTGGCCTCCAGGGCCGCCATCAGGTCGGGAGCCGGGCCGTCGTCCTCGGCCTCAGGCTGGACCGCGATCTCCTCGCCGGCGGCCTTGCGCTCGATCAGGTCCAGCACCCGTTCGCGGTAGTCATCCTTGAACTTGGTCGGGTCGAAGTCGGCCGACAGCGACTCGATCAGCTGCTGGGCCATTGTCAGCTCGCGCTTGGTCGCGTCGGCCTCCTGGAGGCCGTCGAGCTCGTCAATCCGGTCGGGTGAGAGCACCTCGTCACCGAACAGCATCGTCGACAGCGCCATCGCCTCGCCGGTGGGACGCAGCGCACACAGCTGCTGCCGCGAGCGGATCACCACCCGCCCGATCGCCACCTTGCCGGCCTCGCGCATCGCCTCCAGCAGCAGCCGGTAGGCCTTGGCGCCGCAGGTGGCGGGCGCCAGGTAATAAGAGTGGTCGTAATAGATCGGGTCGATCTCCGCCAGATCCACGAACTCCTCGATGTCGATCGTCTTCGTCGCCTTGGGATCGAGCGCGTCGAGCTCCTCTGGCTCGATCAGCACGTACCGGTCCGGGCTCAGCTCATAGCCCTTGACGATGTCCTCGAACTGCACCTCATCGCCGGTCGAGGGGTCGACCCGCTTCTGCTTGATCCGCGTCCCCGTCTTTGACGACAGCTGATGGAAGCGGACCGTCTTGGGCGAGGTCGCTGAGTACATCTTGACGGGCACGTTGACCAGCCCAAAGCTGATCGCACCGCTCCAGATCGCACGTGGCATGAGCTGGTTTGTATACCCCGAGCAGGACGGCGACAAGTCCTGAGCGCGGTCTTGCCGGCCAGATCGCGGTCCGCGGGTGACCCCTGGAGCTCGCTGAGCGCCGCGATTGGCTCCGCGCGGGAGCCGACATCGAGCTCGAGGGTAGGTCTGGCGCAGACGTAACTCGACGGTCTGGAGGGTCACGAACAGAGCCTCGGCGATCTGACGGGTGGTCAGGCCGCGCGCCGCCAGTTCGGCCATGCGAGGCTAGCTATATCTGACGGCGAAAGCGGGCACGGTCGGAGTCGTCGCCGCGCGCTGCCGGGACGCCCGCCGCGCCGTAGCGACCGGCAGCCCGGATTGAGCCGGCCCGGTCAGCGGCCGATCGAGGACATGTCGGCGTAGCGGTCGCCGGTGGCGACCCCGGCCGGTGCCGCCTCGTCGATCGCCGCCAGCTCGCTGGCGCTGAGCTCGATCTCGGCGGCCTCGACGTTCTGCTCGAGGTAGGTGCGGCGCTTGGTGCCGGGGATCGGGACGACGTCGGCGCCCTGGGCCATCACCCAGGCGAGGGCCAACTGACCGGCGGTACAGCCCTTGTCGGCGGCAAGCTCGCGCACGCGGGCCACCAGCTCCAGATTGCGACCAAAGTTCTCGTCGCTGAAGCGCGGGCTGGCCCGGCGAAAGTCGCCGTCCTCGAGGTCGTCGCGGGACGTGATCTGGCCAGTGAGAAAGCCGCGGCCGAGCGGGCTGTAGGCGACCAGGCCGATGCCGAGCTCGCGCAGCGTCGGCAGTACCTCATCCTCGGGGTCGCGGGTCCAGAGCGAGTACTCGCTCTGCAGTGCGGTGATCGGATGCACGTCGTGCGCGCGGCGGATCGTCTCCGCCGAGGCCTCCGACAGTCCCAGGAAGCGGACCTTGCCGGCATCGACCAGTTCGGCCATTGCGCCCACCGTCTCCTCGATCGGCACGTCCGGATCGACGCGATGCTGGTAGTAGAGGTCGATGTGATCGACTGCCAGCCGACGCAGCGAACCCTCGCAGGCCCTGGTCACATAGTCCGGGCGGCCGTTGACGCCCCGGGCAGTCGGACGCTCCGGATCGCGCACGAGCCCGAACTTCGTCGCCAACACCACCTCGTCGCGGCGGCGCCCGATCGCCTCGCCGACCAGCTGCTCGTTGGTGAACGGGCCGTACGCGTCGGCCGTGTCCAGGAGGTTGACGCCGAGGTCCAGCGCACGGTGGATCGTCGACAGCGCCTCGCTCTGATCGGCGGAGCCGTAGAACTCCGACATCCCCATGCAGCCCAGGCCCTGAGCGGACACGGTGAGTCCCTGGCTGCCGAGTGCGCGCGGATCCATAACAGGGCAGAGCCTATCCGGGCGCGAGCCGCGCCGGCGATCCGGCCAACCACCTTTGCGGACTCAGACCCGGCGCTTGCCGCACCAGGGGTTCGCCGGCACGCCCGAGCAGACGTTGGGCATCGTCTTCAGGCGCTTGGGCAGCGGATGCATGACGATCTTGCTCGCGCGCGGGTACTGACCGTTCGGACAGCTCGCCGGAGTGCCCGGGGTGACCTGGATCTGACTGTCGCACAGCACCTCGCCGAGGAAGTTGCTGTCGCTGGACCCAGCCGTGGCGGGCGTGCCGTCGCAGACCGGGTGCAGCGTCTGCAGGTTAGCCGCGCTCGCCGGCTGCATCGGGCCGCCGCCAGCCTCGTGGTTGGCGCTGTAGCAGTTGGTCGCCGGGTCGCCCTGCAGGTTGACCTGAGCGAAGTCCCCGTTGGACGGGTGGCCGAAGGAGCCGTTATGAGAGAACGTGTTGCCGACGAGCGCGTCGCCGTAGTCATCCCACAGGCAGCTGTTGGCGCCGAGCGCACCGCCCAACGTGCCTCCGCCGCAGGGCTTACCGCTGTCCAGGTAGGGAACGAAGATCAAACCCCAGGCGTTGTTGTCGGCGAACCGGTTCTCCATCACGGTGTCGTTGCGCCCGCCCGACAGCGACATCCCGGTGCCAACCGGGCCCGCCGCGGCTGAGCCGGCGGCCGGCACGTTGGGGTTGTTGTTGTCGTGAACGTTGTTGCGGTAGAAGACCCAGCACGAATGGGCGCCCTTCACCGGCGGCTTGACCCCGGCCGGGCAGGCCCCGTTCTGTGGCGCGGGCTCGTCGGCGTTCTGACTGTTGGTGTCGAATCCATCCTCGTTGTTGTCGAACTGTGAGTTCTCGATCAGCAGCCGGCCCCCGGAGTTCGTGCCCGAGTAGCCGAGCGCGTTGTCCTCCGCCCACCCGTGGTTCAGCGTCTGATCGCAGACCTGATGACAGGCGCCGATGTAGAAGCCCGAGTCGTTGAAGTTTGAGGCGTAGACGTTGTCCCAGGTGCCGCCGCTCCAGTTGCTGGAGAAGACGCCGTACTGGGCGGCGCTGACCTCGCCCGCCGCCGACTGGCCCTTGAGATGGGTGCTGGTGGTCGTCAAATAAGCGCCGTAGTAACCGTGGCCCCCCACCTTGCCGCTGTCGGCACCGCCATTCCACCAGACCTCGTTACCCGCGTCGGCCGAGCCGCCCAGGAAGTTGCAGGCCGTCAGGTTCTCGATCGAGACGTTGCGCGCTTTATAGACCATCAGTCCGTTCTCGCCGGTCGGCGCGGTGGCGCTGCGGGCATAGCCGCGAACCGAACCCGATGACGACCGGGCGCCGAAGTTCTGTGCCGAGGTGGCGCGGCTGCAGCGCGCCGATCCGGGCTTGGTGCCGTCGACGATCACCGTGCCGCGGTTCATGCCGCGGATGTGCAGATCGGGAGTCGTGATCAGGACCCCGGCAGGGAACCGCGCCGCCCCGCGAGGCGAGGTGATGGAGCTGGGCTTGGTCTTGTAGTCGCCCGGTCCGATCAGGATCCAGTCGCCCGGCCGCGCGGCCCTGACGGCAGCCTGGATCGAGCTGAACTGGCCCTTGACCCCGCCATAGGAACCGACTCTCAGCACCTTTGCACTGGCCGCACCGGCCAGCGAGAGCACCGCACCCAGGGCCAGCAGCACCACAACCGAACGACGCATGTTTCCTCCTCATCGCAACGTATGACCCAGCTGGGACGGGCATCCTAGAGGTTCGCTGCGCCACGGGTAGCCTCTCGGCGAGCGATCTCACGTCTTCGGGCCTGCGGCGTTTAATCACCAGTGGCACTGCCCCCGTTCCAAGCTCTGCTCGACGCGCACGGCCGTGACGTGCACCGCTTCCTGCGCGCCAGCGTAGGCGCCGTCGACGCCGACGACTGCTATCAGGAGACGTGGCTGTCCGCGCTGCGGGCCTATCCGAAGCTGCGCGACGGCTCGAACCTGCGCGGCTGGCTGCTGACGATCGCGCACCGCAAGGCGATCGATCACGTCCGCTCGCGGGCGCGGCGGGCGGCGCCGGTGGCCGCCGCCGGCGAGGAGATCGCCGCCGAGCCGGTAAGCGGCGGTGGCGACCTGTCGTCGGTGACCGCCGACGGCGAGCTGTGGGCGCAGGTTGCGGCGCTGCCCGACAAGCAGCGCACCGCGCTCGCCCTGCGCTTCATCGCCGACTCGGCCTATGCCGAGATCGCCGAGGTGATGGGCACCAGCGAGGAGGCGGCGCGCCGCAATGTTCACGAAGCCCTCAAGCGCCTGCGAAAGGATCGCCCCCATGACTGAGCTCACCCGCGCGCTGGAGCGCTCGCTGCGCTCCGGCCCCCCGGAAGCCACCCCCGACCCCTCCCCGTTGCCCGACCTGACCGAGACGGCAGCGCACGCCGGTCTGCTCGATGTCGCCTACGCAACGCTGGACTCTCCAGTGGGCTCGCTGCTGCTGGCCGCCACCCCCGCCGGGCTGGTCCGGCTCGCCTACCTGGACGGCGACGCGCAGGATTCCGTGCTGGCCGAGATCGCGCGGCGGATCTCCCCGCGCGTGCTGGCGGCGCCGCGCCGGCTCGATCGGCCGCGGCGCGAGCTGGACGAGTACTTCCGGGGGCGCCGGGACCGGTTCGAGCTGATGCTCGACTGGCGGCTGATGACCGCCTTCGGGCGGCGCGTCTTGGCTGCCACCGCGGCGATCCCGTACGGATCGGTGTCGACCTACGGCGACGTGGCCGGGCGCGCCGGCAGCCCGCGCGGCTCGCGCGCCGCCGGCAACGCGCTGGGAGCCAACCCACTGCCGATCGTGCTCCCCTGCCACCGCGTCGTACCTGCGGGCGGCGGGCTGGGCGGCTACACCGGCGGTCTTCAGCGCAAGCAGACGCTGCTGGAGATCGAGCGCGGGGAGCCGGCGCGGCGGCTGGACTGAGCGGCGGCGCCCGCGCCGACCGGCGCCGGTACGCCTTCCCGGCCGCCAAAGGCGCCCAAAACCGCATGCGGCACGTGACAAACCTGAACGCCCACCACCCACGCCCGCCCGCCCGCTCGCCCGCCCGCTCGCCCGCCCGCTCGCTCGCTCGCTCGCCGCACAGCGTGCACGGTGCGACAAACCCGATCGACCCTCGGAGGTTTGTCACCGGCTGCGGGCTGAGCGGGCGAACGGTGACAAATCTCGGAGCGCCGGTTGGATTTGTCACCACGTAGGGCTGGGCGCACGCCTGGTGACAGATCCGATCGCGTTCGCGTGATTGGTCACGTGGCACAGGCGGCGGGCCCCTCTCCGCACCGCCGCAGCACGCCGCGCAGCCGGAGGTTCGCTGGGGTGAGGCATTGCGCTGGCCGGGCCAGCGCCGACGACGTACGATTGCCGCGAGAGATAGGCCCCTATCCGCGAGGAGACGACCGTGAGCCCGACCCTACCCCCGGGACCCCGGGTGCCGAGCTGGCTGCAGCTGCTGGGCACGTGGACACGGCCGACGGCGTCGCTGGAGCGGCTGCGCGCCTACGGCAAGCGGGTAACGGTGCGGCTGCCGTTTCAGCCACCGTTCGTGATCCTGTCGGATCCGGCCGAGGTCAAGGAGCTGTTCGCCGCGCCGGCCGAGGTGCTGCACCCCGGCGAGGGGGCGTGGGTGCTGGAGCCGATCATCGGGCGCAACTCGGTGATCCTGCTCGACGAGGGCGACCACCTGGCCCAGCGCCGGCTGCTGCTGCCCGCCTTCCACGGTGAGCGGATGCACCGGCTGGTGGGCGTGATGACCGAGCTGACCGAGCGCGAGGTGGCCGCCTGGCCGCTGGACGAGCCGCTGGCGCTGCATCCCCGGCTGCAGCACTTGACGCTCGAGATCATCCTGCAGGCGGTGTTCGGGCTGGAGCAGGGACCCCGGCTCGACGGGCTGCGCGATGCGCTGACCGAGGTGCTCACGTTCAGCGAGAGCCCACTGTCGGTGCTGCCGGTGATGCAGCGCGCGCTGCGCTGGACGGGCACGATGCGACGCTTCCGTGCGGCCATGGACCGAACCGACGAGCTGATCTTCACCGTGATCGAGGAGCGCCGCTCCGAGGCGACCGGCAGCGACGCGCCGGTGCGTGACGACGTGCTCGCGATGCTGCTCACCGCGCGCCACGAGGATCAGTCCCCGATGTCGCGCCAGGAGCTGCGCGACGAGCTGATGACCGCGCTCGTCGCCGGTCACGAGACGACCGCCTCCCAGCTGGCGTGGGCGCTGGAGCGGCTGGCGCGCGAGCCCGCGGTCGTGGCGCGGCTGACGGCCGAGCTGGACCGCGGCGAGGACGAGTACCTCGACGCCACGATCACCGAAATCCTGCGCCTGCGCCCGGTGCTGCCCAACGCCGAGCCCCGCCTGACCAAGCGGGAGGTCGAGGTCGGCGGTGTGCGCTATCCGCCCGGAGTGGTGCTGCTGGCCAGCGCCTATCTGATCCACCACGACCCCGAGCTCTACGCCGAACCGTATGCCTTCCGGCCCGAGCGGTTCGTCGGGACGGCGCCCGGCAGCTTTACCTGGATCCCGTTTGGCGGCGGCCGGCGCCGTCGCCTGGGCGCCAGCTTCGCGCTGCAGGGGCTGAAGATCGTCCTGTGCGCCGTGCTGGGCCGCTACCGGCTGAGCAGCGGCGCAGGTCCGGCCGAGACCACACGCCGGCGCGGGATCACGTTCAGCCCGGCGGGGGGCGCGACGGTCGTGCTCGGGCAGCGGACCCCGGCGGCCGAGCCGGTCGCCGCACTGCCCGTCCCCGCCTGACCGGGACTCCCGCGCGCGCGTTGCAGCAGCGCCGAACCGGGTAACACTCCGGCACATGGACTTCAAGCGCAGGCTGCGCGCCTTTGACCGTTTCCAGCAGGCCCACCGGTGGCTGGCGCTACCGATGGCGGTGGTCAAGAAGTTCGGTGACGACCAGGGCGGCAACCTGGCCGCGCTGATGGCCTGGTTTGGCTTCTTCTCGCTGTTCCCCCTGCTGCTGGTGTTCGCGACGATCCTCGGCTACGTGCTCGCCGGGAACCCGGCAACGCGAGCCACGGTCGAGCACTCGGTCGCCCACCAGTTCCCGGCGATCGGCAACATCCTGCCGCTGCACAGCATCTCGGGCTCGGTGATCGCGTTGGTGATCGGGGTGCTGACGGCGCTCTATGCCGGCCTGGGTGTGACCACCGCGGCGCAGGGGGCGCTTGACCGGGTGTGGGCGGTGCCGTTCAAAGCACGGGCCGACTTCGTCACATCGCGGGTGCGCGGCCTGGCCGTGCTTGCCCTGCTGGGCACGCTGTTCATCGTCTCCACAATCGCCTCCGGGGCAGTCAGCGCCGGGTTTGGCGGCATCCTGGCCAAGCTCGCCGGCTACGTGGTCTCGCTGCTGGTGAACTTCGGCCTGTTCTTCGCCGCGTTTCGGGTGATGACCAACCGCAACATCCCCAGCGCCGACCTGCGTCCCGGAGCGAGGCTGGCCTCGGTGCTGTGGACGATCCTGCAGTCGATCGGCGGCCTCTACCTCAAGCACGCCGCCGGCGGGGGTTACGGAGTGTTCTCAGTGGTGATCCCGCTGCTGATCTGGCTGCGCCTCGGCGCGCAGGTGTTCCTCTACAGCGCCGAGGTCAACGTTGTGCTCAGCCGCCGCCTGTATCCGCGCAGCTTCTTCGGGCCACCCGAGGCACCGGCCGACAAGCGAACCCTGCGCGCGCTGGCCAAGGTCGAGGAGCGCTCCGACGCGCAGCAGGTCGACGTCGAGTTCAAGTCGCCGCCGGGCTAAAACAGCGTGTCGGCAGCCTCGCGGCGGGTCTGTGACCGCGGCCACGAGCACAGCCCGCCCTCGGCCGGGCAACCCGCGCAGGTCGCGCGACATGGCTCGGGCGTGACCGCGAAGGATCGGCGCAGCACGCCATCGGCGAGCGCGCGCAGACCGGTCGCCAGTTCGGGCAGCTGATCGCGCGCGAAGGTCGCGATCACCGGCTCCTCGGGACGCTCGAGGAAACAGTGAGCGACCTCGACGTGCGCGGCCCCGCCGTGTAGCGCCGCCAGCGCGTAGACGAGGCGCTGGGTTGCGTAGGCCTCGCCGACGACGGTCGCCGGGTCGGCCGCACCGAGGCGGTCTGACTTGGAGTCGACGATCAGCGCGCGATCGGTGGGCTCGCGCGCCAGCACGTCAAGCGCACCGACGATGAGCGGCTGGCCGGGATCTGAGTCCAGGGCAAACGCGAACCGCTCCTCGCGACGAGCATCGGTCGCCCGGCCGAGCCGCTGACACAGCTCGGTGGCGGCAAAGCGCCGCACCAGCGCGATCAGCTCATCGCACTCCTCGGGCCCGGGCGCCGGCCACAGCCCGGCGCGCGCCGCCGCGGCAACGATCGCGCTCGGCGGGGGCACGACCGGCCGGCGGAAATCCATGCGCGCTAGCAGGGCGTGGGCGAGCACGCCGCGGTCAGCGGCGCTGCGCGGACCGATCGGG
>JBPCPC010000273.1:0-2994 GCA_050999585.1 Solirubrobacteraceae bacterium
ATCGTTGCCACACAGCGCGACCACGACCCGGATGTCAAGCAGCGCCCCCACCCAACAAAGACCCACACCCGATCCACCGCTGCTTGATCAGCCGAGGCGGGTCGCGCCACCCAACCCCGGCACACAGCCGCGGCGAAGCGCACACCCGCGGACCGGCCTAGACGGCGGAGACTTCTTCCTCGTCCGCGACGCGGAACGAGGAGCCACAGCCACAGGCGGCGACCACGTTGGGGTTTTCGACCTTGAAGCCCGCGCCCTGGAGCCCGTCGACGAAGTCGATCACCGATCCCCCGACGTACGGGAGGCTCGAGTGGTCGACCAGCAGGCGGATCCCCTTTGCCTCGAACACCTGATCCCCGTCACGCTGCTCGTCGAACGCGAGCGCGTACTGGAATCCGGAGCATCCCCCGCCACGTACCCCGACCCGGAGGCCGGCAGTCTCGACGACCGTCTGCTGCGAGGAGAGGAACTCGCGGACCTTCTCGGCACCTCTGTCGGTGAGAGTGATCATTGCTTCACGAAGTATAGCGGTGGGCTCTCGCTACGCTTAAGCGGTGTCCGCAACTCCAGAGGAGCTCAAGGAACGGATCGAGGCGGGGATCCCGGGCGCCGTTGCCAGTGTGACCGGCGACGGCCACCATTTCAACGCCGTGGTGAGCGCGTCGGCGTTTGCCGGCAAGTCCCGGATCGCTCAGCACCGGCTCGTCTACGACGTGTTCGGCGCCGAACTGGGCGACCGCATCCACGCCCTCTCGATCCAGACCCGAACTTCGGAAACCGAGGAGACTCGATGAGTGACGAATCCACCAACCCGATGCGCGCGGCGATTCAGGAGGCCATCTCCGAGAATCCCGTGATCCTGTTCATGAAGGGCAATCCGGAGGCGCCGGCGTGCGGCTTCTCAGCGCGCACCGTGGCGATCCTACAGTCGCTCGGCACCCGCTTTGCGGCTGTCGACATCCTGCCGGACCCGCGTATTCGCCAGGAGCTCTCGGAGATCTCCAAGTGGCCGACGATCCCGCAGCTGTTCGTCGGCGGCGAGTTGGTCGGCGGTTGCGACATCATCAGCGAGATGTATGAGTCCGGCGAGCTCGCCGAGACGCTGGGGGCCGAGTCGGTTGCCCCGGCGCAGCCCGAGCCGGCCGTGCAGTCCTCGGCGCCGATGTCGATCGAGAACCGCCTCTAGCACCACTACGGCTCGTCGGGCAGCTGGCGCCGCCGCGCCAGTTGCTCGACGATTCGCCGTGAATCGCAGATCACGTCACCGTCCAGGATCAGCACGGGGACACGGCGCTGGCCGCTGAGCGCCTCCACCTCGGGACGCCGGGAACGGCGCTGGGGCACGACCACGGGCTCGTAGTCGATGGCGGCGCGTTTCAGCGTGCGCGCGATCCGGCCGCACGGGCACAGCCAGTCGGTGGGCATGTTGCAGCGATACAGCGTTGCCATCGGCGCAGCGGACGATACGCCGGGTGGTGACAGAGCTCGCTGGTAGGGTGCCCGGCGCATGAGCGTCGCGATCGTCTCTGACAGCTGCCACTACCTGCCCGCCGAGCTGGCGCAGGCGCAGGGCATCCATCAGGTTAGCCTGTACGTGCGCTGGCCCGAGGGCGATCAGCGCGAATCCGAGATCACCGACTACGGCGCCTACTATCGGCGCCTCGGCAGCTCGGCGCAGCTGCCGACGACCTCGCAACCGTCGATCGGCGACTTCCTCGCCGTGTATGAGCCGCTGCTCGACGCCGGGCAGGAGATCGTCTCGGTCCACCTCGCCGGCGGCATGTCGGGCACGGTGCGCGCCGCCGAGCAGGCGCGCGACCAGCTCGGCGACCGCGCCGGGAGGGTGTACGTGGTCGACTCGGCGTCGGCGTGCGGTGGCGAGGGCCTGGTCGTGCTGGCCGCAGCCGCGGCGGCCCAGTCAGGCGCCGACGGCGCGACCGTGGCCGAACGGGCGCGCGAGGCCCGCTCGGCACTG
This sequence comes from Solirubrobacteraceae bacterium, assembly GCA_050999585.1. Classification (GTDB taxonomy): domain Bacteria; phylum Actinomycetota; class Thermoleophilia; order Solirubrobacterales; family Solirubrobacteraceae; genus Palsa-465. The sequence goes on from JBPCPC010000273.1 coordinate 1,976, forward strand.
AAGATGTGGTTCGCGATCGACACGCTCGAGTACCTGCGCAAGGGCGGCCGGATCGCCGGCGCGCAGGCATGGCTCGGATCGGCCCTGCGGATCAAGCCGATTCTCACCGTCGAATCCGAGATCACGCCGATCGAGCGGGTGCGCACCTCCAAACGCGCGTTTGATCGTATGGTCGACCTGCTGCGCAGTCGGGCGCAGGACGGCGCCGACGCCTACATGGTGCAGCACATCCAGGCCCCCGAGCAGGCGGCGAGGCTCGCTGCCCGGGGAACCGAGATCTTCGGCGTGCCCCCGCGGGTGATCTCCGAGATCGGCCCGGTGATCGGGACGCACGTCGGTCCGGGGCTGCTGGGCGCCGGCGGTCTGCCCAGCTCGTACCTGATCTAGCTCAGCGGCCCAGCAGGTTGCGCTGCTTGCGCTTCCGGCGCCCGAACGTGAGCGCGCCGATCGCGGCGATGCCCCCGCCGATCACGAATCCGGCGGCGGCGGCGCCGATCAGCACCTGCGGCTCATACCGGCGCAGCTGCCCGCGCCAGTCGGTCAGCTTGACGACCTCGACCCGCAGCTGCTCGACGGCGGTGCCGAGCTCGCGCCGGTTGCTGTCGATCGAGGCCCGGATCTCCTCCGGCGACCGAGTCGCCATCAGCGTTCGCCTCCGGGTTTGATTGTGGCGCGGATCTTCTTGGCCTCGTCGATCGCCATCTGCGGCTTGGGGGCGCCAACCTTGAGCTTGCGCCAGGCGAACAGGAACGCCCCGGCGGTGAGCAGCAGCAGGACCACCATCACGATCGCGAAGCCGAGCCAGATGTTGTTCAGGATCGCCTCGAGTCCCCAGGCGATCGTCAGCAGCACGAACACGAGCGCGAACACTCCGAACACGGCGCCGACGGCGAGGGCGGCCGCGCCGCGGGCGATGCTCGAGACCTTGGTGACCATCTCGGCCTTGGCGAGCTCGATCTCCTCGCGGACGAGAACCGACATCTTCGCCGAGACCTCGGTCACAGCCGCGGCGACGCTGT
>JBPCPC010000316.1:0-7271 GCA_050999585.1 Solirubrobacteraceae bacterium
CATCCTCGCCGAACTGCTCACGCGCTTCCAGGCCGCCGGCGATTTCCGAACTGACTTCGATCCGAATGCGATGGCGATCGCGATCCGGGCGGTCATCGACGTGACGCCCAGCCGACTGGCCGACCCAGCGTTCGACATCGACCTATACGCCCGCGAAGCAGTCACGATCTTCGACCGAGCAACGTGTGTGGCCAGGGATTGAAGCCCCCGCCCCGGTGAGCGACTTGCCACTCAGAATCGCCGGAGCCCAACACCTGCTCCCCGGGCGCGACGCGTGTACCACGAACCAGACGCTCAGACCTGCGTTGCGCGGACAGCAGGTACGACGCGGCGGCCTCCGTGGCCCCGCTGTTGCTTAAGCAACCGACAGCCGGATCGTCAGCGCGCCCACCGGAAACTGCGTGATCGCTATCGCGTGAAGGCGATGACGCGGGTCGGCGGTCACGGGGGCGAGGCCTTGGCCGCGGATGCGGTCACGAGCTCGGCGGCCGGGCCGACGACCTTCCCTGGCGACAAGGGCATCACGTCCGCTTGCCACCCCCCACGAGAACTCTGCCACGAGATATCGGTCACCGAATTGCCGTTCCGGCATAAGGATCTGCAGCGTCGGCGAGGCGGCCGTCGGGTCGCCGCGCATGCGCTTCGGCGGCCGGCCGACCTCCAGAGTCTGCGCGACCTAGCAGGGCCCGCGCCTCCTTCGCGTCAACATCATCGAGCGCCAGCGAGATCGAAAGCGGGAGCGAAGCGGTCTCCGTCGTGCGGGCCTCAACGGCCTGTCAGCACCGGCCCCCTCTTCAGTGCCCAAATCGACCACAGCGACGCGTCCACACGTCGGTGCTACATGCCGGCCGGCACTTTTGGTAGCGCCGAGTGGTAGCGCCGACCAAAAATCGCCCTCTCCACAAGCCAGACCCAAAAGAAAACCCCGCCATGAGCGGGGCCTTTGTGCGAAGCGGCTGAAGGGACTCGAACCCTCGACCTTCTGCATGGCAAGCAGACGCTCTAGCCAACTGAGCTACAGCCGCGAGGCGGCCAAGTATAGCCCTGGATCCCGCTCGTCAGGTTGAGTCGCACCGGTAACATCGCGCCACGCAGGCCACTGAACCAGTCTCGTTGTGGTGGGCGCCGCTCGACGTCGCGCAACCGGCACGCCGGGCGCTGGCGACCTGTCTCTCGGCGGAGGAACAGCGGCGAGCCGACCGCCTGGTTTCGGTTCGCGATCGCGAGCGTTTTCTGGCCGCGCGGGGATGGTTGCGTGCAGTGCTGGGCAATGTGTTGGACTGCGAGCCGGGCGAGGTCCGGATCGTCACCGATCGGCGGGGCAAGCCATTGGTGCACGACAGCGACCTGCGCTTCAGCGCTTCGCGCAGCGCCGACATCGCCCTATTCGCCACCAGCTGGACCACGGACGTGGGGGTCGACGTCGAAGCGATCCGCGACGGCGTCGACGGCGAGCGGATCGCCGCCCGGTTCTTCTCCCCGGCCGAGCAACGGGCGCTGGCAAGCCTGGCGGCGCCACAGCAACAGGCCTCGTTCTTCGACTGCTGGGCTCGGAAGGAGGCCTACGCGAAAGCCACCGGGGTCGGGATCGGGTCTCCGCTGCAGAGCGCCGATGTGTGGTTGGCCGACGATCGACCGGTCCCACTGAACGGCTGGTGGATCCACACGGTCGATCTGGCTGCGGGCTTCGCGGCGGCAGTCTGCGCCGCGCCTCTCGGCGGCATCAAGCTGTCGGCTCCACATAAGCTCAACCCTCAAAATTTAACGAGCGAACGCAAGTGATGTGTAGGGTTTGTCGTTGGGAAGGACAGCCAAGACGGCGCACCGGAGGACAGTAAAATGGGTATGTCGAGCGCAGCGGTTTCGCTCTCGCAGGAGATGGTCGAGCGTTCGGCAAATGGCATTGCCGTCAAGGCGCCAGACGGGACACTCACCTACGGTGAGCTGTCTGATCGGGCCGACCACCTGGCCCGCCGCCTGCGCCAGCTCGGAGTCCGGCCAGGTGACCTGGTCGGGCAGTGCGTCGCGCGGTCGGCCTCCCTGGTGGTCACCGGTCTGGCCGTCTTCAGGGCCGGAGCCGCCTACGTCGCCATCGACCCCGAATACCCCGACGAGCGGATCCGGTGGACGCTCGAGGACGCCGACGTCGCCGCCGTCGTGACCGATGCCGCCAACGCGCCCAGGGTCGCAGCGTTCGGGGATCGACCGCGCGTTGCGCTGGCGGCGGGCGGCGAGTTGGAGCGCGGCGGCGAGGCGCAAGGTCAGCCACTCGCGCGCGCGGCGCATCCAGATGACGTTGCCTACGTCGTCTACACCTCGGGGTCGACTGGGCGTCCCAAGGGGGTGATGGTCGACCACGCTGGACTGGACAACCTCGTCGCCTGGCACCGTGCCGAGTTCGCACTCGATGACCGGGACCGGTGCACGCTGTTCGCCAGCCCCGGCTTCGACGCCTCGGTTTGGGAGATCTGGCCCGCCGTGGCTGCCGGCGCGGCGCTGTACGTGGTCCCCGACGAGCTGCGCCGCGATCCGGTCGGCCTGCGCGACTGGCTGGTAGCCGAGGGCATCACCGTGACGTTCCTGCCCACCGCTGTGGCCGAGACGGTGTTCGCGCTGCCGTGGCCCGAATCCGCTGAGCTGCGTTTTCTGCTGACGGGGGGAGACGCGCTGACGAGCCGCCCGGCGGCGGGGCTCGGGTTTACCGTGGTCAACAACTACGGCCTCAGTGAGACCGCCGTGGTCGCCACCTCCGGGGTAGTCGATCCCGAGGCGACCGGCCCGCCCTCAATCGGCCGTGCGATCGCGGGCGTCCTCGCCGAGGTGGTCGACGAGCGTCTGATCGCAGTGCCGGCCGGCGCGGCCGGTGAGCTGGTCGTGGGCGGGGTCGCGGTCAGTCGCGGTTATCTGCATGCCGACGAGCTCACCGCCCAGCGGTTCTTCGAGGACGAGGGCGGCCGTCGCTACCGCACGGGCGATCGGGTGCGTGAGCGACCCGACGGCGAGCTCGAGTTCCTGGGTCGGGTGGACGACCAGCTCAGCATCCGCGGCTTCCGTGTGGAACCCGCCGAGGTCGTAGCCGCGCTGCGCGCGCACCCGGCGGTCGATAGCGCTGTGGCCGTGGCCGCTGGCGGCTCGGGTTCCGATATAACGCTCGTTGCCTATGCGGTCGCCGTAGGCGGCGAACGTCCCGGTCACGACGAGCTGACCGCGTTTCTCGGCGCCTCGCTTCCCGCCTACATGGTGCCCTCGCAGTACGTGTGGCTCGATCAACTTCCGCTCACGGCGCACGGCAAGCTGGACCGCGATGCCCTGCCGCCCGCGCCCGAGTCCGGCCGGGAGTCCCCGGCCGGCCGGCTTGACGGGACGGAAGTCGAAACGCGGATTGCGGCGGTGATGGCCGAGCTGCTCGATGTCGAGCAGGTGGGGATGGAGGAGAACTTCTTCCTTCTCGGAGGCCACTCGATGCTCGGCGCGCAGCTGATCGTCCGCTTGGAGGACCTGTTCGGCGCGGAGATCGGCCTGCGCTTCCTGTTTGACCATCCCACGATGGCGGAGATCGCGGTCGAGGTACAACGCCAGCTGGCGTCCGGTCAGACCACCAGTGAGGCGGGCGAGTGAGCGAGCCCGCCGTCGAGGCTGGGTCAGCGCCCCCCAGTCTCTACCACCTCCTCGATCCGGAGGTACTGGCCGATCCCTATCCGCTGTACCGCCGTTTGCGCGAGGAGGACCCGGTGCACTGGGACCCGTACCTGCATGCGTGGGTAGTCACCCGGTATGCGGACGTGGTCACCGTGCTGCACCGCTTCCGGGCGGGACGGACCCCGGCGCCGGAGCGGCTGGCTGAGCTGGGCATGGGCGAGCTCAGTCCGATCGCCGCGGTGATGGTGCGCCAGATGCTCTTCCTGGATCCTCCCGAGCATGGCCGCGTCCGCCGGCTGGCGTCGGCGGCGTTCACACCCCGTCGCGTGTCGCGGCTGCGCGAGCACATCCGTCAGATCGCGGAGACGTTGGTCGACGAGCTCGCCGCCGGGGGCGGGTTTGACGTGATCGAGGGTCTGGCCAATCCGCTGCCGGCGATCGTGACGGCGGAGATGCTCGGTGTTCCCACCGCTGACCACCCGATGCTGAAGTCGTGGTCACAGGACTTCGCCGAGATGCTCGGCAACTTCCAGCACAATCCCGGCCGGGCGGCCAAGACGTTGCAGAGCGTGGAGGAAATGGTCACCTACTTTCGGGCCGCGGTCAGGCGGGAGGCCGACGAGCCGACCGATGGCCTGATCAACGCGCTGGTCACGGCGGAGGTCGACGGTGACCGGCTCAACGAGCAGGAGATTGTCGCCAACGTGATTGTCACGATGGTCGGCGGCCAGGAGACGACCACCAACCTGATCGGCAACGGGCTGCTTACGCTGTTGCGTCAGCCCGAGCAGCTGCAGCGGTTGCGCGCGGAGCCGGCGCTGCTCCCCAGCGCCGTGGAGGAGCTGCTGCGCTATGAGAGTCCGAGCCAGCACACCGCTCGTCTGGCGCCGGCCGGTGTCGTGCTCGGAGAGCACGAGATCAAGGAGGGCGCAGCGGTGATCGCCGTGATGGGGGCGGCCAACCGCGATCCCGACCGATTCTCCGATCCCGATCAGGTGCAACTCGACCGCGAGGACAACCGACACGTGGCGTTTGGCTGGGCAGGGCACTTCTGCTTCGGTGCCCCGCTGGCTCGGATCGAAGGCCAGATCGCCTTCGAGACGCTGCTCGCGCGGTTCTCCGAGCTGTCGCTCGCCCCCGAGGAGACCATCCGATGGCGCCCCAACCTGGGCCTGCGGGGGCTGACGCAGCTGCACGTCGTCGCGGCGTGACCGCGACCGCATCCGTTTCCTCGCCGCCGCCGCTGTCGGTGGCCCAGGAGGCGCTGTGGTACCTGAGCATCCTCGCCCCGCACCAGGTCAGTTACAACGAAACGATCTCGATCCGCAAGCACGGCCCGTTCGACGTGTCGGCGTTCCGGCGCGCGTTCAACGAGATCCTCCGACGGCATGAGGCGTGGCACACCGTCTTCGACACCGTCGACGGGGAGCCCGCGCAGATCCTGCAACCGGTGCAGCGCTTTGACATGCCAGTCATCGATTTCAGCCATCGCACGCGTGATCAGGCCGAACGGCAGGCTGTGCGCCTGGCAGCCGAGGTATCGAAGGTCCCTTATGACCTGCGTCACGGTCCGCTCGTGCGGCCGCGCCTGATCCGGTTTCCCGGCGAAGAGCACCGGCTGTACCTGGGGCTGCACCATCTGATCTTCGATGGCGTCAGTGTCTATCGCGTGCTGCTGCCCGAACTGGTCGCGCTCTACGACGCCTTCTGCGCCGGCCGGCCCTCTCCGCTTCCCGAGCCCCCGACCCAGTACGCGGACTATGCCCGGTGGGAGCAGCAATGGATCACCGAGCCGAAGTTCGCCCGGCGACTGGGGCACTGGCGCAGCCATCTCAGCGACATCCCCGAGCATTCGCTCCCGCTCGACCACCCCAGACCACCGACCCCGAGGCTGGGCGGAGGCGTGCTCCCGATGTCCGTCCCCGGCGAGACCGTCGACCGCCTGCGAGAGGTGGGCGCCAGCGTCGGCGCGACCCTCTTTCAGGTGCTTGCGACGACCTGGTCATTGCTGCTCGGCCGGTACTCGGGAGCTGACGATGTGGTCATCGCGACGGCCGCGGACCTGCGCCAGCGGCCCGAGCTCGAGTCGGTCGTCGGCTACTGCCTGACCCCGCTGGTCCTGCGGATCGACCTGAGCGGCGATCCTCGGTTCACCGAACTGGTGATCCGCGTCCGCAACGAGCTGCTCGACGGTCTCGACCACCTCGTGCCGTTCGAGCGTCTGGTCCGCGAGCTGCAGCCCAACCGGGTACCCAACGCTAATCCGATCTATCAGACGATGCTCGTGATGGAGCCTCCCACCGCGACACGGGACCCTGGCTGGTCAGTCCATCAGATGGAGAGCGAGATCGGCGATGCTGTGGGCAGCGCCAAGCTGGACCTCGAGCTGGAACTCGACGAGCGCCCGGAGGGCCACATCGCCGGACGCCTGATTTATGACCGTGACCTGCTGGAGCGCAGCACCGTGGAACGCATGGCCGGACACTGGGGACGGCTGCTCGCCGGTGTCGCCGCGACTCCGGCAGCGCCAGTCTCGAGCTTGGCAATCCTCACCGCGACAGAGCAGGATCGCCAGCTCGTGGAGTGGAATGCCACTGCGACGGTCAGCGACCACCCGGCCCGTGGACTCGACGAGCTGATTCACGAACGGGCGGCCCACCAGCCGCAGGCCGTTGCGGTTGCAGACGGCAGCGAGGCGATCGATTACGCCGAGCTGGAACGCCGTGCCGCGTCGCCGGCGGGCCGCCGTTCAAATGCCGGCGAGCTGAGCACCGCGAGCGAGCCGTCGGTTGAACAGGTCATCGAGTCCCTGGCGGCGCTCAAGGAGGCAGGCCGGGATCCGACGCTGGAGCCCGGCGGGGAGGACACTTGGAATGACTATCGACAGGCGGCCGCCGTGAACCTGGCCACGGCCCTGGTCACCGAGCTCGGGATCGGCTCCGCCGACACGGTCCTGGTGTTGCCGTCGATGCTGACGCGCGATCCGGTGGTGTCGCTGTGGATGCCGCTGATCGCGGGCGCGAGAATCGTGCTCGCGCCGGTGCAGGCAGCCGGCGACGGCCGCCTCGTGAGTCGCCTGATCGCCGCCGAAGGTGTGAGCTTCCTGCACGCTGCGCCGCGCGACTGGAGTGCGCTCATCGAGACCGGCTTGAGGTCCGCGCGCGGGCTGCGGGCGCTGAGCGGGGGAGAGCCGCTCTCCCGAGAGCTGGCCGATGCCGTTCTGAAACGCTGCGGGGTGCTGTGGAACGCCTATGGCGGACCGGACACCTCCGGCTACTGCACGCTGGCTTGCGTCGCCAGAACCGGGCCGGTCGCGATCGGTCGCCCCCTGGCGAACGTCCGCGTGTACGTGCTCGATGACCACGGTCTGCCGGTACCGGTGGGCGTCACCGGTGAGCTGGTACTCGCCGGCATCGGCGTCTGGTCAGGCCATATGTCCCCGCCCGATCAGTCGGCGCACGTGCCGGATCCGGTCGGCGACGGTGTGGCCTATCGAACGGGCGAGCAGGTCCGCTGGCTCCCGGATGGCCAGCTCGAGCTCGCGCCCCGAGCCCGCGCTGCATCCAAGGCGACGACCGGAATCGAACCGGTGTAGACGGCTTTGCAGGCCGCTGCGTAACCACTCCGCCACG
>JBPCPC010000103.1:0-26741 GCA_050999585.1 Solirubrobacteraceae bacterium
CGGCAACGTCGTGGCGGTCAAGGGGCTGGGCGGCTACCACCTGGCGTGCCTGGCGGGGGAGGAGGGGGCGGTCGCGGGGCGTCGCGCGCGCAAGCACCGCGGGCAGCGGCCCTTCGCACTCCCCGCGTCAGAAATTCCCCCCGCCCCCCACGCCGGGCAGGCGTTGGGCTGGGCGTGGAAGCGGCGGTCCAGTGGGTCCTCGTACTCGCGCCGGCACGCGTCGCACATCACGAACTCGGCCATCGTGGTCAGCGGTCGGTCATAGGGCACGTCGCGCACGATCGTGAACCGGGGCCCGCAGTTGGTGCAGTTGATGAACGGATAGCGGTGGCGGCGGTCGGCGGGGTCGGCCAGCTCAGCCAGGCAGTCGGGGCAGGTCGCCGAGTCGGGCACGATCAGCGCATCGGGGGTGCCGCTGCGCTCGCTGGCGCGGATCGCGAACTCCTGTTCGCCGAGCGGTGCCAAGGCGTCGCAGCGCACGGCGTCGACCGAGGCCAGCGGCGGCGCCTCCGAGCGTAGGCGATCGAGCAGGCGCGTGACCGCGTCCGGTTCGCCCTCCACCTCCAGCAGGACGCCGTGCTCGTCGTTGAGCACGTATCCGCCGACCCCCTCCTCGACGGCCAGCCGGTACACGAACGGGCGAAAGCCGACGCCCTGCACGGTCCCCTCCACGCGCGCCCGAGTCCTGACACGCACCGCGGACGCGGTCACTCCACCTCGACCAGCTCGCGCAGCAGGTGGTAAGCGGTCGCCTGGGCCTCCTGGATGCGCGGGATGTGCTGCGACGGAGCGATGATTACGTGGTCGGCGAGCGCCTCGGAAGCCACTCGCCCGCCGTCGTAACCCACCAGCGCGATCGTCACCATTGCGCGCCGGCGGCCCTCCGCCAGCGCGTCGAGCACGCTCAGCGAGTTGCCGCTCGTCGACAGCACCAGCAGCACGTCGCCGGCGCGCCCATAGGCGATGATCTGTCGCGCGAAGATTGCCTCGACGCCGATGTCGTTGGCGATCGCGGTGATGATCGCGGTGTCGGCGGTGAGATCGAGCGCCGGCCGGGACGGCCAGCCAGGATCTCCCGGGGCCGAGACAAAGTCTGCGACGACGTCCATCGCATCGGTCGCCGAGCCGCCGTTGCCCAGCGCCAGCAATCGCCCGCCGCCGTCCAGGGACGTGCGCAGCGCCTCGGCGGCGGACTGCAGCGCATCGACGCTGCGCTCGACGGTCGCGGCGCGCAGCTTGGCGATCTCGCGGGACTTCATCAGCGCCGACTCACCGACGTCGGCGAGGATTGCGTCGAGGTCGTGCTCGCCCTCGGACAGGAACGGGTACCGGAAGCTCGACGCGCCGGCGTCACGCGAGCGGCGCTCGGTGCGGCCCTCCAGCAGACCGCGGTGCTCAAAGAACACGTGCACCAGTTCCCATAGCACGTGGTACGCGGTCTCGACCAGCTCCTGGCGCACGAACGGGTCCTGCACCGGGGGCTCGAGCTCCCACTCGGTTCCCAGCGGTGCGAACGCGATCGTCAGACAACCGCGCGCTCGCGCCTCCGTGACTGCTGCTGCCAGCTCGGCCCCGTCGGCGGGCTCCCCGAACGCGATCACGATGTCATCGCCGGCGCAGGTCAGCGCCAGTTCTCGCGCCAGCCCCGCCGACTCCCCGGTCAGCCCCAGAGCCGGCAGTGCGCGCTTGCCGACGATCACGGGGTGCACGAACTCGACGGCGACGTGGCGCACGTCGGAGCGGGCGGCAGGAGAGACGCCGATGGCGATCAGCCGGCCGCCGCGGGCGAAGCGTTCAGCCATGCGGTGACACAGCCGCGCGAGCGCGTCGGCGTTGGCCACGAAGAAGCGCTCGCCGGCGTCTTGGCGCTGCTCCAGACGCAGTTGCGCCAGCTCGCGCACGCCCTCGGCGGAGCGCGCCAGGCTCATGCCGGAGCTGGCACCCGCCGTGCCGCCAGCTCGCCCAGCCATGCGCGCAGCTCCTCGACGCCCTCGCCGGTGCGCGCGCTGGTGACGATCCGCCGCACGTCGGGGTTGACGACGTCGATGTTGTACAGCAGCTTGTCGAGGTCGAAGTCGAGGTGGGGGAGGAGGTCGGATTTGTTGACCAGCACCAGCTCGCAGGCGCGGAACATCAGCGGGTACTTGAGCGGTTTGTCCTCGCCCTCGGTCACCGAGCACACCATCGCCCGCGAGTCCTCGCCAACCCGGAACTCGGCGGGGCAGACCAGGTTGCCGACGTTCTCGATCACCAGCAGCTCGATCTCGTGCAGCGGCAACTCGTCGATCGCCGAGCGGACCATGTTGGCGTCCAGATGGCACTCGCCGCCGAAGCCGTTGCCGGTGTTCAGCTGCACCACCGGCACGTGCAGCGTGGCCAGGCGATCGGCGTCCATCGAACCCTGCACGTCTCCCTCCAGCACGCCCACCCGTGCGCCGCCCTCAAGCGGTGTCGCCAGCGCGCGCTCGAGCAGGGACGTCTTGCCGGCCCCGGGGGCCGACATCAGGTTCAGCACCGACACACCGTGGCGGTCGAAGTCGTCGCGGTTGGCCTTCGCGATCGTGTTGTTGGCGTCAAGCGCATCCTCGACGACCCTGACCTTCACTCGATGCATGCGGCCTCCCTCTGCTCGACCTCGATGTAATCGACCTCCAACTCCTCGCCGGTCAGCACCGTGACGTCGGCGGAGCCGCAGTCCGGGCAGCGGAAGGCGGGGATCTCCGGCGACCACTGCCGATTGCAGCCGTCGCAGCGCAGCAGCGTCTCGATCTGCTCCAGCGTCAGCGTGGCTCCTTCGCACGCGGTGTCGCGGGCCACGATGTCGAAGTAGAACGACAGCGAGTCGGGCACGACCTGGCGCATCGCGCCCAATCGCACGGTGACACCGGTGACGAGCCGGTCGTCGGCGTGTTTGAGTGCGGTGTTCAGGACCGCCGTGGCGACCGAGAGCTCATGCACGCTCGGACCCCGGGGAGGGAGCCGCGCTCGGGTTGCGCAGCTCGGCGATCGTCTCGAGCACGACGTCGGCGGCACGGTTCAGCGCGCCGTGGACGGACGCCGACAGGCCGAGGCCGGGGTCGTCGACCACCTCAGGCTCACACGCGATCACGTACACCTTGCCCGGCCAGCCGCCGACGTACTTGACAAACCGCAGCACCGTCTGCGGATCCATGCCGTGGGGATCGATCATCTGGCCGTCCTCAACCTTGGCGTCGACATCTGACTCGTCGACCTCCATCACGTACAGCGTCCCGGGCGGCTCGCCCTGGCGGCTGACGTCGATCAGGATTAGCGCCTGGTATCCGCGCATCACCTCATAGGCAAGATCCAGACCACCGGTCCCGAAGTCGGCGACCTCCACTCCGGCTGGGATCTCGCGGTCGGCCAGGAGCTTGGCCACTTCACCCCCGAAGCCGTCGTCGCGCAGCCACGCGTTGCCGACGCCGGCGACGAGGATCTGCTGAATGCGCTCCGCGGTCTCGGTCTCGGTCATACCAGCTCCACCTCGTTGGCAAAGAAGAACAGGAAGCGGCCGCTCTCGCGCAGCAGTTCCTGCCCCGGGTCGTCATTGACGGTGACGGCCAAGTGCACGCGGTCGTCATAGGCGACGTAGATGCGCTCGATCGTCGCCCGGCGGCCGTCGAGCATCCGGTCATAGGGATTGCGGTCGGTGCCCGGTCGCAGCACGAGCGTGTCGCCCAGAGCGAAGGTGACGCCATCGACGGTCGCCAACCGCTCTCCCTTGATTTCCTCGGGGGGCTGCGGACCGCCGGCGGGCACGACGTCGGTTAGCCCGCTGTGCAGCGTCATGATCTCCTCGGGGCCGAGCGCCAGCGCTCGCTCGAGCATGTCTCCGACCACCCGATCCTGATGAAGCGCGGCCTCTCGCTCTTCGTCGGTCAGGCTGTGCACGTGGAGCACGAGCGCCTCCTCGATCTCGGTGTTGTCGAACAGGTTGCCGTGGCTCTGCGGGGAGATCTTGGGGTGATCGGGGAGCACGAACGCTGCCCCCAGGACCGCCTTGTCGCCGTCGTCAGCCAGCACTGGCCAGATGTTCAGGCTCTCACGCCCGGCCTCCAGCGGCGACACGAACCGTCCCGCGGAGACCTCGACGAGCACATGGACCGAGATCAGCGACTCGCGCAGCGCGGCCGCCCGGTTCAGGCCGGCGGGCACCTCGGCGGTGTTGTGCACGCACGCGCGCACGAGTATCTGGTCAGGGCGATCCTCGAGCGGTTCCGAGCGCAGCGTGAAACGACCGCCGGCGAACGATTCGCTGACGCGCTTCCCGATCGGCACCGGTCCGAGCTCGACGCGCTGCTCTTGGGCCTCGTGCCCGGTCCCGCTCGGCGTCAGGTAGCGCAGCGTCGCGGTCAGCGTCGCGCCCGACGCCGGCCGAGCCACGCATTCCATGCGGGCGAGGTCATGCGCGCCCGCGCATTCCTCGGCGTAGCGCGGCGGGTAGACGATCCCGAACGGTGTCGGGGTCGCGTTCTTGGTCGCGCCGGGCGTGTACGGATACAGCGCGTAGCCCTCGTAGAGCAGCGAGCCGACCAGTTCCTCGAGCGCGGCGTTCATGGCTCCAACTCCAGCAGTTCCCGCACGGTTGCGTCGAAGCTCGGCAGTCCACGAGCTCCCCGGCGCCGGTTCAGCGCCTCCAGGGTGCGGTTGTCGACGCGAATCCACCCGCCGCCCGGGTAGTGCTCGGCGATCATCGCGCGCCACACCTGCAGCGGCATCCGATATTGGGCGGTGCTCGTCCAGGAGACCGGCACGACCATCACCCGGCCGCCGTCGGGGACGGAGGACCGGTAGAAGATGTTGCCGTTGAAATGAAACGACAGCGGCACCTGGCCGTCGTGCACCGCGTAGAAGTACTTGGCCGCCGCGACCTCGAGGTCATAAGTGCACGGAACCTCGATCTCAAACGTGGTCTGCCCGCGGAATCCGGGCACGCTGGTGCCCACCCGGGCCCAGTGCAGGCCAGACGTGGACGGGGCCCACGACGCCGGCGGCCCGAACAGCTCGGCCAGGCGCTCACGCGTCTCGGGGTCATAGCCGCGGCGGGCTGGGTCGATCATCACCTGGGAGGTGAGCGCGATCGACTGGATCTCGATCCCCTGCGGCTCGGTGACGACGGCGTTAAAGCGCAGCGTGGGGGCCGCGGCGAACGGCACATGGGCGGCGCCGGTGACTTCGAACTCGGGCTCGGGGACCAGCGGCTCGGTCCTCGGCACGCCCGCAGAGGCGTTGACGCTCATCGCAACGCCTCGGAGGCGTTGACCGCGCGGGCTCGTACCGCGGCGAAGAACTCCGGCACCGCGCGTTCGATCGCTGAGCCGCCGGAGATCCCCTCCCACTTGGACTTGATCAATCCGACCAGGCCGTAGCACTGGTCGATCGGGAGAATCGCGTACTGGTAGGGCTTGGACATCCGGTTCACGACCAGCGCCTCGGCATCGGCATCGAGCTGCTCGAGTACCGGATTGACGTCGACCAGCGCCTGCCACGTCTCGAGGGCCAGCTCGGACTCGGTCGCGCCCGCCGGACTGGGGTAAAAGGCCACGACCGTGCCCGTGGTGGTGCTGCGCATGAAGAACGCCAGCCCGATCGGGACCTGGAACGACGCCCAGGTCTCATCGTCGCAGCGGAACTCGTCGAGCCATACAGTGCGCATCCCCGTCGGGCGGTACTCGGCGTTGCCGGAGTACAGCGCCCAGCAGGCCTCGCACGAGCAGATGATCCGTCGCTCGACCAGATGCAGCATGTGACGGTGGTCGTCGGGGAGCGTCGTATTGCAGATTTCGCAGCGCTCGGCCCCGGAACCGCCGGATCCGCCGGGTCGATCTGGCGCGCGAGCGCCGGCGCCGGCCTGGGCCAGCCCCCGCATCCGCGCTACCGCCTGCGCACGGCTGCTCAAAGGGCCACCCGCAGCCCGCCGTCCTGCAGCAGCGGCACCGGGCGCAGCTGCAGCGGCTCGCCGCCGGCGGCCCGGCCGGCGCGCGGGAGGTCGAACTCGAGGTCGCATCCTGGACAGCGCAGCAGGCCGCCGTCCAGCCGGCCCGCCCCGAGGGGCACGCCGCAGGCGGCGCACTCGTTGACGTAGGCCAACAGCGAGTCGCCGACGTCGGCGAACAGCACCGCGCCGCCATCGATCGTGAGCTCGCGCATGCCGCCGCGCGCGGGCCGTGCCGACTCGTCGACGCCCACCCAGCGTGGCGGGGGCGTCCCCCCGCCGGACTCGACGATCGGCAGCTCGACGCCCCCGCCGGCCATCGGCAGTGAGAATCCGGATAACGGCAGCTCCTCGGTGACGCCCGATACCTCGAGCCCCGCTAGGTCAGGCGCATGCTCCTCCAGCGCCTGCTCGATCGCCGTCTCCAGCGTCGCCCGCGACGCCGCGCAGCCGTTGCAGCTGCCCTGCAGGGCGAGCCGCGCGACCCCGTCACGCAGCTCGACCAGTTCGACGTTGCCGCCGTGGGACTCCATGTAGGGCCGTACCGTGTCCAGCGCCTCCAGGACCCGGTCCCGCAGCGGGACCGGGTACAGGTCGTGGATCAGCAGCAGGCTGGCCACCGCCCCGTCCTGGGACAGCTCGTCGAGGATCGTGGCCCCCGCTTCCCGGGAACCTTCGATCATCGCCATCATCCGGGCCAGGCCGTCGCCGTACATGGCGATCACGCTGGCCAGGAGCTCCTGCGCGAGCGTGCGCGCGTGGACGTCGCTCAGTTGGTCGACGCGCTCGGTCAACTGCTGGACCCGCTCCAGCAGTTCCTCGGGATGGGCTGTCTCGGTGGCCATCCTCCGCCCGGCCTAACTGAGCCCGGTCGGGGTGTGCATCACCTTGCGCACGCGGCCGCCGCCGGTGTACATGTGCACGCCGCAGGGCAGACACGGGTCGAAGCTGCGCACCGCGCGCATGATGTCGATGCCCTTGAAGTCGTCCGGACCGTTCTCCTCGAAGATCGGCGTGTTCTGCACCGCGTCCTCATAGGGTCCCGGAGTTCCGTACGAATCTCTCGGGGAGGCATTCCACGGCGTCGGGGGGTAGGGCTGATAGTTGGCGATCTTGCCTTCCTTGATCACCATGTGATGCGAGAGCACGCCCCGGGCGGCCTCGTGGAAGCCGACGCTGACGGCCTCCTCGGGAACCGTGAACTCCTTCCAGCTCTTCGTCCGCCCGGCGCGGACCTCCTTCAGCGCGCGCTCCAGGCAATGCAGCGCGACCAGCGCCGAGTAGGCCTGGTGATAGGACCGGGCGCGATCGCGCTCGATCGCGTTGGACTTCTCGGGCACGTGCCACTCCAGCTCCATCTCGGGCATCGAGGCCGACTTGGGCATCACCATCTGGATCGAATGACCGGTCGCCTTCAGGTAGCCGAAGTCGACCAGGCCGGCCTTGGCCGTGCACCACTGCCGCGCGAACGGCCCGCCGCCGGTGTCACAGCACACATGCGTGTCGGTGCGCTTGTCATAGATCCGCGGCGAAACGACCCAGCTGTACTTGTCGGCGAAGTCGCGCTTCTGGGGCTTGGGCAGGGTCTGCTTGTTCCACGGGTGGTTCTTGTCGACGGCGTTGCCGAGCGGGTCGTGGGTGACGAATGTAGGCTCGTTCTCCCAGCCGTCGAAGTAGGAGCTGCCGAGCAGGATCCGGATCATCAGGTTGATCTCGACCAGGTCGGTTGAGATCAGCTCGCCGTTGATCGCGACGCCGGGGGTGATGTAGCGCTTGCGACCCCACTCGGTCATGTTCCGGTAGTCGTAGTCGACGTAGTCGGGGTCGTCGAAGCTGCCCCAGTTGACCAGGTTCGTCTCCCGGAAGCCAACCATGTCGTAACCCGGCATCTCGGTGAGGAAGAAGTCGTACAGGTCGTCGTGCATCGGGACGACGCGCTTGACGTAGTCCATGTAGCGCATCAGCCGCACGTAGTAGTCGGTAAGCGTCTGGTGGGTGATGTCGGCGCTGCACCCGCCCGGCATGATCGTCGAGGGGTGAGTGTGCCGGCCGCCGAACAGGCAGTACATCTCCCGCGTGTACCGCGCCACCTGGAGCGTCTCCAGGTAGAAGCTGCCGGTGAACGGGTTCAGCGAGCGCATGATGTCGGCGACTGTCTTGTAGCCGTGGATGTCCGAATGCGGCGCCGAGGTGTTCTCCGCCTTGGCCAGCAGGGTCGGGTTGGTGTCCTTGACCATCTGCTCGCAGAAGTCCACGTTGGCCATGCAGTCGTTGTAGATCGCATGGTCAAACATGTAGTCGGCGGACTCGGCCAGGTTGAATGCCAGGTCGCCGAGCGGCGGCGGCTTGACCGAGTAGGCCATGTTCTGGTTCAGGCACGAACAGGTGGCGTGATTGTCACCGCAGATGCCGCAGATGCGGCTCGTGATGAAGTGCGAGTCGCGCGGGTCGATCCCCTTCATGAAGATGTCGAACCCGCGGAACACCATCGAAGTGCTGTAGCACTTGTTCACGCGCTGATTGGTGAAGTCGATCTCCGTGTGGATGCCGAGGCTGCCGACGATCCGCGTGATCGGATCCCACGACATCTCCTTGACGACGACCTTCTGATCGGTGGTTGTGGCCATCTCGAAGCTCCTTGGTTAGTGGTCGGTGTCGATCGGGTTCGGGAACTCGGGGTCCGGCTACCAGCGCTTCTGGTAACCGGAGCTGAGCACCGGCCCGGGACGCCGCCACTCCGGCTCGACGTCGTATTCCTTCTTCATGTTGCGATTGCGGAAGTACTTCAGGATCGGCCCGTAGCTGAAGCGCTCCAGATCGGCGGCCCGGCTGCCCCACTTGTCGGGCTCCATGAACGGCATGTACTTGTCGGGGAAGCCCGGCATCGTGCACGCCATGCAGATCCCGCCCACGTTCGGGCAACCGCCGATCCCGTTGACCCAGCCGCGGACCGGCACGTTGCACTTGACCACCGGACCCTTGCAGCCAAGCTTGATCAGACAGCGATGGTCAGACCCGTACTCGGTCGCGAAGTTGCCCTCCTCGACGAACCCGGCGCGGTTGCAGCCCTCGCGCACGGTGCGGCCGAACAGCCACTTCGGGCGCAGCTGCTCGTCGAGCTCGGGCGCCGGCGCCATCCCCGCGAGATGGAACACGAGATACATCAGCGTTTCGGTCATGTTGTCGGGCTGCGCCGGGCAGCCCGGAATGCAGACGACGGGGAGATTGGCCTTCGACTTCCACTTCCAGCCGAGGTAGTCGGGTACGCCCATCGCGCCGGTGGGGTTGTTCTTCATCGCTGGGATCCCGCCGTAGGTGGCGCACGTCCCGACCGCGACGACTGCGGCTGCTTTGGGCGCCAGCCGGTCGATCCACTCGTTGACGGTGATCGGCTGGCCGTCGGGCTTGATTCCGAAGCCGGTCCAGTGGCCCTCGCCGTTGATCTGCTCATTCCCCAGCGAGCCCTCGATCACGAGCACGAACGGATCGAGCTTGCCCTGCTCGGCGTCATACCACGCCTGGATGAATTCGTCACCGGTCTCGAACGCGACAACGCCGTTGTGGATCACGACGCGCGGCATCCCGGGGATCACTCCCTGGATGATGTCCTCGAGGCTCGGGTTGGTGGCCGACGTCATCGCGACCGAATCCCCCTCGCACGACTGACCGGCAGTGATCCACAGAACGTGTGCCGTCACCGCCTCCGTGGCCGCCTGGTTGGGTACGAATTCGGTTGTCGTCGCCATCTGAGGTCCTCTCCTCGAGGGTCGTGGTGTCAGCAGATCCGCGGAAGCGGATCGCCGACCAGTTGATCCATCACACGCCGGCCACCGAAGGCCGTCTGCACCATCACCATTCCGGGCGGCTCGGTTCGCACCTCGCCGATCGCCGCCGCTTGCTCACAGCCTGGGATTGCCTGCAGCGCCGCCAGCGCCGCGGAGGCGCCCTCGGGCGCCACGAACGCCACCAGGCGTCCCTCGTTGGCGATGTACATGGGGTCGATCCCCAGCAGCTCGGCGGCTGCCGCCACCACCGGGGAGACGGGCACGTCGGCCTCACGCACGACGACGCTGACGCCGGACGCCCGGGCCAGCTCGTTGAGCACCGAGGCAACGCCGCCGCGGGTTGCGTCGCGCATGCAGTGCAGCTGCGCGCCTGCGGACTCCAGCAGCGCGTCGGCCGCCGGCCACAGGCTGCAGGTGTCGGACTCGATCTCGGCGTCGAGGTCGAACTGATCGCGGGCCAGCATGATCGCCGAGCCGTGTTCGCCGATCGGGCCGGAGACGAGCACCTGGTCGCCGGGCGTGATCCCGTCGGTCGATAGCTGGGCGCGCGGATCGACGACGCCGATTCCGGTCGTGCACAGGTACATGCCGTCGGCGGCGCCCCGCTCGACGACCTTGGTATCGCCACCGACGATCTCCACCTCGGCGGTGCGAGCGGCCTGTGCGATCGCCTCCACCTCGGCGCGGAGCACGTTGGAATCCAGTCCCTCCTCGAGGATCATTGAGACCGTCAGCGCCAGTGCCTGCGCGCCGGCCATCGCCAGGTCGTTGACCGTTCCGTTGACGGCCAACTCACCGATCGAGCCGCCGGGGAAGCGCAGCGGCTTGACGACGAAGCTGTCGGAGGTCATCGCCAGACGGGTGCCGTTGGCGTTGACGGCACCCGCGTCGGCCATCGCCGCCAGCGTCCCGGAGCCAAACGCCGGGACCAGCAGCCCCTCGATCAGCGTCTGCGTCGCCTTGCCGCCGGCGCCGTGGGCAAGCGTGATCTGCTTGTCGCGAAACCGGGCCCGCTTGGCGCGGGCGGTCTCGATGATCTCCAGGACGCGCGCCTCGCGGTTGCTGGGGGCTGAGCGGGTGGGCACCGATTCGCTCACACGACCTGCCGCTCACGCGCGTAGCGCCCGAAGTTGTAGTAGGCGGCGCACGCTCCCTCGGGGGACACCATGCAGGTGCCGATCGCGTGCTCGGGGGTGCAGGCCGTGCCGAACACCTTGCACTCCCACGGCTTGATCACGCCCTTGAGGACCTCGCCGCACTGGCAGGCCTTGGGATCGGCAACGCGCACGTTAGGCGTCTCAAAGCGCAGCTCGGCGTCAAACTCGGCGTACTCATCCGAGAGCCGCAGCGCGCTCTGGGAGATGAACCCGAGCCCGCGCCATTCGAAATGCGGGCGCAGCGCGAATACCTCGGCCATCACCTCCAGCGCGCGCAGGTTCCCCTCCTGGGGCACGACGCGCTTATATTGGTTCTCCACCTCGCAGCGCCCGGACCCGATCTGGCGCAGGATCATCAGGATCGACTGCAGGATGTCCAGCGGCTCAAAGCCGGAGATCACGATCGGCCGGTCATAGTCACCCGGGATGAACTCGAACGGCCGCGCCCCGACCACGGTGCAGACGTGCCCGGGGCCGATGAAGCCGTCCAGGCGCAGGTCAGGCGATTCCAGCAGCGCGCGCAATGGCGGCACGATCGTGACGTGGTTGCAGACGCAGGTGAAGTTGCGGATCCCCTCGGCCTTGGCGCGCTTGAGCGTCAGTGCGGTCGATGGCGCCGTGGTCTCGAAGCCGATCGCGAAGAACACGACCTCGCGGTCGGGGTTCTCGCGAGCGATCCTCAGCGCGTCCAGCGGCGAGTAGACCATCCGGATGTCCGCGCCCTGCGCCTTGGCCTCCAGCAGCGTGAACTCCGAGCCGGGCACGCGCAGCATGTCCCCAAAGCAAGTGAAGATGACGCGGTCCTGATGCGCGATCGCGATCCCGTCGTCGACCCGTCCCATCGGGATCACGCACACCGGACAGCCCGGACCGTGGACCAACTCGACGTTGCCGGGGAGCAGGTCGTCGATCCCGTACTTGTAGATCGAGTGCGTGTGCCCGCCGCACACCTCCATCACCTTGTAGTGCCGGTCGGGGGCCGCCTCGGACGCGATCTGGGTCGCCACCGCCTGGCCCAGCTGCGCGTCACGGTATTCGTCGACGTATCTCATGCCGCCTCCCCAAGATTGCGAATCGCCACTCCGGCGTGAACGAGCAGCTCGTCGCCGACATCCACGGGGGCGACCAGGTCGACGGCCACCTGGTGCAGCGCGGCGTCGGCGTCACGGCAGCCGGCCACGGTCTCGCCGGGCTGCTCGACCCGCATCGGGATCCCTTCGTCGCCGCAGGTAATGCAGCGCTCGCCCGGTTCGGCGCTCACTCGATCACGCTGGCCTTCAGCTCCTCGAGTTCCTGCTCGTAGTCGGCGCCCATACGCTGCAGCAGCCCGAGCGTCGCCTGGGCCTCCTCCTCGTCCACCTTGGACAGCGCAAAACCGACATGAATCAGCACCCAATCGCCGGGTTGCGCATGGTCGCCGTCGCTGGCCAACAGGCTGACGTTGATGTTGCGGCGCACGCCGACGACGTCGACCTTGGCGATCTGATTGATCTCGTCGACCATCTCGATCACTTGTCCGGGTATCGCCAGGCACATTGACCAATCTTCTCCTCTCCGGCGGACCCCACGACCGATGGTCGGGCACGAGACGAGCCAGATTGGCGGTATACCACTGCAAGGTGCGTCGACGCAAAAGGCACGTAACCGTGGTGACGGTAATTGCAGTTACCATCCGTATCGAGGCCGCACATTCGGTGACGCGTCTGACGCGCGGGGCGTATGCTTTCCGAGGGAGACCGGTCAGTCAAGCGCGATCAGGAGGGCTCACAGTCTGTGAAGGGCCCGGGTGATGGCACCGAGACAGTCGATGACACCGAGCCCGCCGACCGCCCGGCGCGACTTCCCTACCCACGATCGCTGACCCGGCGGCCTTCGGCGCTGCGGGCGAGCTCATACCAATACCTGCTCGATCTGGACGTCGACCTCGCCGAGTCGCTGGACCGGCCGATGCGCCTGGCGGCGCGCCCGGCGGCCACGGCGGTGATCTTCGATGCCGACGCGGGCGACGTGCAGCTCTCCGAACGGCTGCGGGCGGCGATCGCCGGGCCGGGGGTGCTGGTGCTCGACGGGGTGCTGTCGGTAAACGTGCAGGTCGGCGACCGGATCGCGTCCGAGCTGCTCGGTTCGGGGGACCTAATCGAGCCCGTCCAGCGCGAGGCCGAGGACCTGCTGCCGTGCGCGACGGAATGGCGCGGCCTGGTCCCGATGCGCTTCGCCGTGCTCGATCGCGCGTTCGCGCATCGGGTACGCCCCTGGCCGCAGATCATGCAGGCGCTCCTGCACCGAGTCGAGCGCCGGACGCGCAACCTCAACGTGCAGCGGGCGATCGCCTGCCAGCCGCGACTCGAGGTTCGACTCGCGATGCTGCTCTGGCACCTGGCCGCTCGCTGGGGTCGCGTCGAGCCCGGGGGGATCCGGCTGCCGCTGCCGCTTACCCACCAACTGCTGGGACGGATGGTCGGCGCCGAGCGTCCATCGGTGTCCCACGCTCTGGCCCGGCTGGCGCGGTCCGGTCTGGTCACCGGGCACGGCGACGAGTGGCATCTGCACGGCCGGATCGGCGACCAGCTGAGCACGATGCTCCCGCCCGCCGGGGCGCAGGTCAGCCCGCTGATTTCGGCTCCCGGGCCCAGCTGATACGGGCACGCCGGCCGGCTGACTCGATGCCGATCCGTGTCGTCTTCCGCTGCGAGTTCTGTGACGGTCAGCCCGACCCGCTGACCCAGCTGGCGCTCGAGCGCGGGCTGCGGGAGCTGGCCTTCGGGCAGTATCTCGACGTGCCGCCCGGTCGGTGGCTGGTGTGGCTGGGGGGCGGACCGCTGGGACCGCGTCGTTATGCCTGTGAGTCCCATCGCGGCGACCTGGTGGCCGACCTGCGCGAGCACTACGGCACGATCGCCCCCAATCCGTGGAAGCGCCCGCCGTATCCGACGACGCTGCGCTCGGCCGATACCGAGCGGGCGATCCGCAACGGCGGGCTGTCGGCGATCCCGAAGTGGGGCTTCGGGTGAGCGACGCCGACGCGCTACTGCGGCCGGTTCATGCCGAGGGCGGCGCCAAGCCGTTCGGCGAGTTCACGCTCGCCGACGTTCAGGCCCGCGCCGCCGAGCTCTCGGCGGCCGTCGGTTGGGGCCCGACTGCGCGGGTCGCAGGCGTCGCCCGCGGCTGGTCGGAGCTGGCGCGGACGATGGCCGGCGCCGGCGCGGCCCGCGTGGGCGACCTGGACACCGCGGTGGCGGTCGAGTTCGCCCGCAAGCTCTGGGTGGTGCCGCCGGGCGGCAGCCTGCTGTAAGGGCTCCCACAGGAACAGCGTGGCCTCGCGCGGGTGTTGCCCGGACGCCTCCCAGCGCCCGAGCACCACTCAACCCCTGTCGGTCGGTCCTGGTGGCCCTGGATCGGAGCCGTGTTGCTGGTGGACGTCCTTCCTCAAACGCTCATCCGCTGAGGAACTTGCGCAAACGGGCTCGAGCCGCTGCAGCGGGGCGGGCCGCACGCAGCGTAGATCTGGGCAGGCTCAGCCGTGGCCCGGCGGTGCGGCCGAGGAGGGCTCAGTGGTGAGCTACCAGGCCTGGGAGCCACCGCAATGGGGGCAGTCGACCGACGTCGACACCAGCGCCTTGAACACGAACCCACAATCGCACGTGTACATGGCCGCGTCCTGCGGCGCCCCGGCCTCGCGGCGGCGTCGCGCAACGGTGGCTTGGGTCGTCGCAACGGTCGGCTCCGGGGCCGGCTGGGCTTCTCCATGCCCGGCGACACGCCCCGGTCGCTCCTCGCGGTGGCGTCGCAGCCTAGCGGCGCCGGTTTTGCTTTTAGCTAGCACGTTCATAGAGATAACGGCGACATCGGTCAATGGTTTCGCCTTCAGGCCAATTTTTCCTGGGCGCTAACGCGACGCTAATAAACAAATTGGTCCGCTCCTCGCCGGCGCGCACGGACATGCCGCCCGCCGGTAACGGCGAAGCCGTCCCGGCGTGCCCGGGAGCGTCGGTGTGGGATAATCCAGTACGGCATGGACCCCAGCCGCAAGCGCGCCATCCGTCTCACGATCGCCCTGACCGTCGCCCTGCTGCTGGCGTCGGCGCTGGTGTACACGAGCTTCTCCGCCGGCCGCGAGGAGTTGACGGCGTCACAGCTGCTCAAGCGCGCCCAGCCGGGCCAGTCCTACATCCTTGCGGGCACGGTGCTGGTCGGCTCGGTTCAGCGCGACGGCGACTCGCTGCGCTTCCGGGTGCGCGACCCCAAGCTGCGCGTCTCGGTGCCGGTCCGCTACACCGGCGAGGTGCCCGATCCGTTCGCGCCCGGGCGGGGCGTGCTGGTCACCGTGCAGAAGGGCCGTTCGGAGAGCTTCATCGGCCAGCAGAACTCGCTGACCACCAAGTGCCCGTCCAAGTACCAGGCGGCGGCGTTGGCCAAGTATTGATGCGGAGTTCGGACTGATGGCGGCCGCCGGTCGCGTGCTGCTGATCCTCGGCTTGCTGTGCTCGCTTTACGGGCTCGGCGCCTCGATCTATGGCGCCCGCAGGGGCGACCGGGCCTGGGTCGACTCCGGTCGCCGGGCGATGTACTCGCTCGCCGGGATCGCCGCGGTGGCGTTCGTGATCCTCGACGTCGCGTTCCTGAGCTCGGACTTCTCCTACAAGATCGTCGCCGAGGGTTCGAGCTCGACGACGCCGACGTTCTACCGCGCGGCGGCGATCTGGGCCACCCAGCAGGGTTCGCTGTTGCTGTGGGTGCTGCTGCTATCGGGCTGGTCGAGCCTGGCGCTGTTCCTCACCCGCCGCAAGGTGCGCGAGATCGTGCCCTACGCCCAGGCGGTGCTGTTCACCCTGTGCACGTTCTTCATCGGGCTCAACGTGCTGTTCGCCAACCCGTTCGCCACCAGCGCCACCGCTCCCACCGAGGGCGCGGGCCTCGATCCCCTGCTGCGCCACACGACGATGATGGTGCACCCCCCGATGCTGTATTCGGGCTACACGCTGCTGATGGTGCCGTTTGCGTTCGCGGTCGGCGCCCTGATCAGCGGCCGCTTGTCGGCCGAGTGGATCCAGGTCACGAGGCGGTTCGCGCTGGGCGCCTGGCTATGCCTGGGAATCGGGATCCTGCTGGGCGCCCGCTGGTCCTACACCGAGCTGGGCTGGGGTGGCTACTGGGCGTGGGATCCGGTCGAGAACGCGGCGCTGATGCCGTGGCTGCTGTCCACCGCGTTCATCCACTCGATCATGATCCAGGAGAAGCGGGGGATGCTGAAGGTGTGGAACGCCTCGCTGGTGCTGGGCACCGGCGTGATGGCGATCGTCGGAACGTTCCTGGTGCGCTCGGGGATCCTCAGCTCGATTCATGCGTTCGTCTCGGACCCGACGCTGAACATCTCGTTCGTCGCGCTGATCGCGGTGATGGTGATCGGCTCGGTGGGGCTCGTCGTGTGGCGGCGCGACAGCCTGCGGGCCGACGCGCGGCTGGACTCAATGGTCTCTCGCGAAGCGGTGTTCCTGTTCCAGAACCTGCTCCTGGTGGCGCTCACCGCGGTGATCTTCTGGGTCACGTTCTTCCCGCTGATCTCCGAGGCGATCACCGGCACCCAGGTGTCGGTCGGACCGCCGGCGTTCCGGCCGTTCGTCGTCCCGCTGGCACTGATGGTCGTGCTGCTGTCCGGCGTCGGGCCGATCATCGCCTGGCGCCGCGTTACGGCGGCCAAGCTGCGCCGCAGCTTTGTGTTCCCGCTGCTGGCGGCCGCGGTGGCGCTCGTCGCGCTGCTGATCGTGCCCGGGGTGATCAACCACGGGTTCGCGCTGGCGATGTTCGTCTTCGGGACGTTCGTGGTCGCCTCCGTGGCCCAGGAGTTCTTCCGTGGGATGCGCGCGCGCCAGGCAATGACCTCGGAATCGCCGCCCGTGGCGCTCGGGCGACTGGTGGTACGCAACCGCCGCCGCTACGGCGGCTACATCGTGCACGCCGGGGTGGCACTGGCGCTGATCGGCGTCGCCGCCTCGACCTCGTTTCAGCATTCGCGCACGTCGAGCCTCTCGCCGGGTCAGAGCGTTCGCCTGGATGGGTACGTGATCCACTACGTGCGGCCGACGGCGAGCGCCTCGCCCCAGAAGATCTCGCTCGGCGCGTGGCTGGACGTCACCCAGGGCGGTCATCAGGTCGCCCGCCTGCACACCACGTATGGCCTCTACCCGTCCCAGGATCCGACCCTGGGACCGATCGGGCGCTTCTTCAACAGCGGCTCCAACGAGAGTCGCGTGGGCTTGAAGGCCGGCCTGACCCAGGACATCTGGACCGTGATCTCGCCCAACGTGGCACCGCTGGGGCCGATCATCAACCAGGGCGACACGCTGCTGACCAGGCTGATCAACAAGGCCCAGCGCCTGCCCCTGGCCCAGCAGACGCAGGAGCTCAACCGGATCTTCAGCGTGCGCGACGTGATCATCCAGGGCCTGACCCAGCGCTACATCAGCCATCCCTGGAAGGCCACGTTCCTGATGATCGTCTCGCCGCTGGTCACGTGGCTGTGGCTGGGCGCGATCCTGGCGGCACTCGGCGGCCTGATCGCGCTGTGGCCGATGCCGCGGCGCACGCGGCGCACGGCTCGCCTCAGCGGACCCGGCGTGCGCCCGCCGCGCGCCCCCGACAGCGTGCCGCCGGCGGAGCCGGTGCGCGAGCCCGAGCTGGTCTGAGCGGAGGACGCCCGATGGAGTACGTGATCGTCCTGATCGTCCTGGCCGTCGTGATCTACGCGATCTCGTCGCCGTTTCGAGCCGACCGCCGGGTGATCGCCGGCCACCCCGGCCAGCCCGGCCAGCCCGGCCAGACCGGGGCCCCGAGCCCGGCCGCCGCGGTGGTGCATCCCTCAGCGCCGCTCACGCAGGACGCGGTGGCCGAGCTCGAGGCCGCTCGTGATGCCAAGTACCGCGAGATCCGCGACGCCGAACTGGACGTGCGCACGGGCAAGCTCTCCGACGCCGACTACGAGGCGCTCGACGGCGCCCTGCGCGGCGAGGCGGTCGAGATCCTGCACGCCCTGGACGAGGCGCGCAAGCCCGTCTGAGTGTCGAGCACAGCCCGGATCAACTGGCTACCATCAGCCCCGTGACCACGATTCTTGATCTCGTGCAGGTCATTATCTGCGTGGGCCTGATCTTCCTGATCCTGATGCACTCGGGCAAGGACGCCGGGCTGTCGGGAGCGTTCGGCGTTGGGACCGGTGCCGGCCCGCTCGGCGGTGGGTCATTGGTCGAGCGCAACCTGAACCGCTGGACGGTCGGGTTCGCGGTGCTGTTCGTGATCAACATCGTCGTGTTGATCAAGATCTCCTAGCTCCACCTGGGTCCGGTGGGCGGGCGGTGGTCGTAGCGCCCCCGGTTGGGATGATCAAGCTGCGGTCGGCGGCTTCGGTGAGCTTTGCGTCGTGGCGCTGTTTGACATCCGCTGCGTGGTCGCGCTTTTGGGCAACGACACGATCCCACCTCACCTGACGCCCCGAGTCGTTACACAAACGGCCAATCGGTGCCGATCGATGGGGGTTCGGTGGGGGGTGTGGGTCTCAGGCAATGGTTCCCCGCACCTCAGACCCACACCCCCTCTCAGGTCGCGTCGAGCGGTGGATTTGGTGCAGCTTCTTGCCGAGTCGGGGCGTCAGCCCCGACATCCTGGCCTCAGTGCCCGCCGCGGGTGGCGCTGTCAAGCATCACCACCACGATCAGACCACCTCAAGCGCACGATCGATGCTTGATCAGCGACCGGCCGCGCCACCACCCGACGTCCCCCGAGCAGACACCGAAACAGCCAATCCGTATCACTCGACGAGAGTTCAAAGCGGCGATGGGCGCCAGGTCACGGATTCCATGGTCTGAAACCCACACCCCCTCGCGGGTCTCATCGAGGCCGCTTATCCGGGGCAAGTCGCTAGCTTCGCCAGGCCCCCGATCCAGACCCCCTGGGCAAAGTGCATCGAGTGGTGGATTTCTGCGGGTTTTGTCGTAACCAAACCCGGACCCGTCACAGCGCCCGGTACATGATGTGCAGCCCCACCGGACCAATCGTCGGGTGCCGGAACCCTCCGGGGACCGTGGCCAGGATCTCGAACCCAAGGTGGCGCCAGAGCGCGACCGCCCGCTCGTTGGTGGCCACGACCGCGTTGAATACGATCGCGACGAAACCCGCCGCGCGCGCCTGCTCAATCACGTGCTCGCCGAGCGCACGTCCGACCCCCCGGCCAGCGTGCGCGGCATCGACCATGAAGCCGGCGTTGGCGATGTGGGCGCCGCCGCCGCCATGGTTACGCGACAGCTCGGCGCTGCCGACGATCTGACCCCCCTCGTCCTGCGCGACGAACGTCGCGCCCGGGGGCTCGGGCAGCCAGAACTCGCGCGCCTGCTGCTCGCTGAGGTCGCGGTCCCAGGAGAACGTCTCGCCGGCGCGAACGATCGGACGCATCAAGGCCCAGATCGACGGCCAATCGGTGTCGCGGACCGGGCGGAGCGTGAGACCGCCGGGGCTCATGTCCCGTCGTCGCCGTCGAGGCGGTCGACGAGGCGCAGCAGCTCCAGCGGGCTGAACGGCTTGGTCAGGAACAGGTCGGCGCCGGCCTCCTCGGCCGCGGCTCGGATCCGGTCGCCGTGGCTGGCGGTCAGGATTACGATCGTGGCGCCGCTGGTCGCCGGGTTGGCGCGCAGCTGCCGGCAGGTGGCGATGCCGTCCAGGCGGGGCATGTCGACGTCCAGGAACACGATCACCGGCGGCTGGCGTGCGGCGACCTCGAGCGCCTCGACGCCGTCCGCCGCTTCGAGCAGGGCGAAGTGTGAGACGTCTTCCAGCGTGGTGATCACGAGCTTGCGGATGAACGGGTCGTCATCGACGACCAGAACCCCGCGCGTCACCCGACCTCCTGACCGATCCGGGCGATCGTCGCGTCGTCAATCCCGTTGAACGCCTGCACCACGGCCGGGTCAAATTGGGTGCCCGAGGCGTCAACGATCAGCGCGCGGGCCTCGCCGAGCGTCATCCGCGGCCGGTAGGGCCGATCGGTGGTGAGGGCATCGAGCACGTCGGCGACCGCGAACACCCGCGCCACCAGCGGGATCTCCTCGGCCCGCAGGCCGTCCGGATAGCCGCTGCCGTCCCAGCGCTCGTGATGGGAGCGCACGACCTTGGCGGCCTCAGAGAGGAACTCGATCCCGGCCACGATCTCGGCGCCGATCACCGGATGGCGCGCCATCAGCGTCCGCTCCTCGGCCGTCAGTGAGCCCGGCTTGAACAGGATCGCGTCGGGCATCGCCACCTTCCCGATGTCATGCAGCAGAAAGCCGAACTCGACCTCAGGCGACTTCGCCCCGCCCAGACCGACGGCGCGGGCGATCTCGATCCCGTACGCCGCGACCCGCTCGGCGTGTTTGCCGGTGTAGGCGTCGCGCGCCTCGACGGCGTTGGAGAGCGCGCGCACGGTGGCTGTGTAGGACTGGGTCAGCTGCAGCGTGCGCTCCCGCTCCTCCTTGAACGTCTCGCGCAGGTCGGTGGCGTAGAGCTCGAGCTGGCGCTCCTTGTCGGTGGCCTCGCGCGTGCGCCAGGCCAGCTCGGCGCGCAGACGCTCGTTCTCCTGCCTCAGATCAGTGTCGGTTCTGGACGCCATCAGCCACCATCTCGTTCGTCGAAGATCTGCCACGCAACGCGGCCAACAGGGCCTGCGGGGCGTCCTTCACCGCAACCACCGAGGTTCCCTGCTTGACGATACCGGCCGGGGTGTCGGTCCTCTGGTCGGCAAACAGCACCACCGCTCGCTGCAGGCGCCGTCCGCGTAGCGCCAGTGCCTGCAGCGCCGCCTCGGGATTGCGGATGCCGACGTCAATCAGAGCCACCTCGAAGCGACGCTCGCCGCACACCCGCGCGCCGGCCGCGCCGGTCGTCTCCCACTGGTACTCGATGCCGAGCTCGTCGAGTGCCGGCTCGAGCGCCGGCTGCAGCGACCGGCGGGCGATCACCAGCACGCGTGAACGGCCGGCGCGGATCGCGGCGGCGAGCACGCCGTGCAGGGTGAGGGGATCGATCGGCTCCTCCACCACCCACTCGCCGGCGAGCTCGGGCCGGTCGCCCCCGACCGAGACGAGCACGATCGGCGTCGGCTCCAGGTCGGGATCTTCGCGAATCTGGCGCAGGACGTTCAAGCCGCCGGTGTCGGGCATCGTCAGGTCCAGCGTGACCGCGTCGTAGCGCCCGGCACCGAGCGCCGAGAGGGCCGCCTGGCCGCTGCCCACGATCGTCGCCTCGACGTCGAGCGGCGCCAGCTGGCGGGCGATCAGCCCGCCGTGGGCAGGCTCGTCGTCGACGACCAGCACCTTGCGCCCGCGCATCATCGCCAGCGTTTCGCCCGGCTTCTCGGTGGCCGCCGGGAGCAGCACGTGAAATACCGTGCCGTGACCGGGGCGGCTGCCGACCTCGATCGCGCCGTCGTGCAGGTCGACGAGCGAGCGGACGATCGAGAGCCCGGGGCCGGTGCCCGAGCCGGAGGCGGCGCCGCCGGGGGCGCGATAGAAGCGGTCGAACACGCGCTCGGTCTCCTCGGTCGTCATGCCCACTCCGGAGTCGGCGACGACCAGGCGCACCCGCGCTCGGTCGGCTTCGAGCCCGATGTGGATCCGACCGCCGGCGGGGGTGTACTGGTGGGCGTTGGTCAGCAGGTTGCCGATCACCTGCCGGATGCGGCCCGGGTCGGCCAGCGCCAGCGGCAGCGTCGGTGCCACGTAGACCCCGAGCGTCTGGTCCTTGGCGGCGATCCGCGTGCCCATCAGCTCGGCGATCTCGCGGACGGCCTCGCCGAGGTCGATCGGACGGCGATCGAGCTCTACCTCGTCGGCCTCGATGCGGGCGACATCGAGAAGGTCGTCGACCATCTCCACCAGACGGTCGGTGGAGCGCTGAATGATCTCCACGAACTCGCGCTGACGAGCCGACAGCCCGCTGGGGTCGCGCTCCAGCAGCTCGGCGAATCCCTTGATCGAGGTCAGCGGGCTGCGCAGTTCGTGCGAGGCGGTGGCCACGAACTCGCTCTTGGCCCGCTCCAACCGGGCGTGCTCGGTCGCGTCGCGCACGATCCAGGCGATCGCATTGGCCGGCCCTCCGAGCCTTGAGGCGGTGACCGCCAGCACGCGACCGCCGTGCGTGCAGACCGCCTCGCGGTCCAGCGCCGCGGCCAGCGGCGGCAGCGGGCTCGCCGCGCCGTCGACCCGTCCGCCCGGAACCAGCTCGGGCAGCAGCTCGGCGGCGCGCGGGTTGACCGAGGCGATCCGGCCGGAATCGGTCGGGCCCGATCCCTCGGTGACGATCAGTCCCTCTGCCAGGTGCTCAATCGTCGCCGCCAGCCGCAGACGCTCCTGGTCGGCCCGCCTGGCCGACCGCACCAGCCCGGGAAGCAGAGCCAGCCCGGCGGCGAGCAGCACCGCGAGAACGACGATCACCGCTGCGGCACTCAAAGTCGGCGGATCGTAGCGGCGTGGCCGGCGCGGTTCAGCGGATAGCCTGGTTTCGATGAACTTCCGCGTCCGATTGCGCACCGGCCGGCATCCTCGTGCCGCGGTGATGCGCCGCTGGCTGCCCGTGCTCGGCGCGCTGCTGACCGTCGCCTGCGGCCGACAGACGGTGAGCACGGCCGGCGCCGGCGCTCAGGCGGGCGGTGCGGGAGCGTCGGCAGCCGCCATCAGGGTCCCCGGCGCTGACTGGCCCGAGTTTGACTACAACGCCGCGCGCAGCGGTGTCGGCCCGGGCGATACCGGGATCGACGCGGGCAGCGCCGGCGCGCTGCGGTTGCGGCGAGTGACGATCGACGGGATCGCCGACTCCTCGGCGGTCGAGCTGCACGCGGCGATGGTCAACGGCGCGGCCCACGACGTGGCGGTGCTGACCACGACCTACGGCAAGACGATCGCGATTGACGTGCGCTCAGGACGCCGGCTGTGGGAGTTTGATCCGACCGGAGTCGACAACACGCCCGGCAACCCGCAGGTCACGACCGCCGGTCCGGCGCTTGATCCCGGGCGCCGGTTCGTGTACTCGGCCAGTCCCAA
The DNA here is from genome assembly GCA_050999585.1 of Solirubrobacteraceae bacterium. GTDB lineage: Bacteria > Actinomycetota > Thermoleophilia > Solirubrobacterales > Solirubrobacteraceae > Palsa-465. Next base: position 22,961 of record JBPCPC010000103.1, read on the forward strand.
CGGCGTGATTCACAAGCTCGCGGTGGCCACCGGGCGCCCGGTCTGGGCGCGCTCGATCACGACCGATCCCGAGCACGAGAAGCTCGCATCGGCGCTGAACGTCAGCGGCGCCTGGGTGGTCGCGGTGACCGGGGGCTACATCGGCGATATTCCGCCCTATGACGGGCACGTGGTGACGATCGACCGCGGCAGCGGCCGGATCGTCCATGTATTCAACAGCGAGTGCTCCGATCGCCGCGGGGTGATCGCCGCCGGTTCCTGCGCGGTCACCAACACCAACGGCGACAACGCGATCTGGGGGCGTGCCGGAGCGGTGATCGAGCCGGGCTCTGGCCGGATCCTGGTGGCTACCGGAAACGGCCCGTTCGACGGTCACGCCAACTGGGGCGACAGCGTGCTGGAGCTCTCAGCCGACGCCGGCCGGCTGCTGCACAACTGGACGCCCCCCAACCAGGCCCAGCTGGACCGCAGTGACACCGACGTGGGCAGCACCTCGCCCGCACTGCTCCCGACCTACCACGGGCTGCGCCTGGCCGTGCAGGGCGGCAAGGACGGCAAGTTGCATCTCCTGAACCTGGCGCGGCTGGACGGCAGCCCCGGTGGCGCCGGCCCGCGCCTGGGCGGCGAGCTGGGCGAGGTGTCCGCGCCAGGCGGCGGAGAGGTCTTCACGGCGCCGGCGGTCTGGAGTCACGGCGGTCGCGTGTACGTGTTCGTCGCGACCGATTCGGGATCCGGCGCGTATCAGCTCGTCGGCGGCCCCCATCCCGCTCTGAAGGCCGCATGGATGAGCGGTTCGGCAGCCACCAGCCCGGTCCTCGCCGGCGGGCTGCTGTACCTCTATGACGAGGACGCCGGTCAGTTGATCATCCGCCGGCCGGTCGGCGGCGGGGTGGTGCGCTCGCTTCCGGTCGCCGCCGGGCACTGGAACAGCCCGATCGTCGCGGGCGGCCGGATCATCCTGCCGACAGGCAGCTATCACGACAATTCCGCGTCCAGCACGGTTGACATCTACCACCTGCCGGGCCGCTGAGACAGCGTCCGGTCGAGGGCGCGCGCGATACCCCTGCCGCTGCAAGTTTTGATGCACGAAGCGCCGAAAAAGCCCCGCTAACAAAGCACTTGCTAGGTTCGCCGCCTGGCTGTGACCGACGTTGCCGACGAGCCGGCGGCGCCAGCGTCGCGTGCCCGCACCGTCATGCTCCGAGCCCGACGCATCGTCTGCCTGTGCCTTCTCTGCGTCGCCGCGGTGGCGCTGATGAGCGGGTCGAGCTCGGCTGACCTCGTCGGGCGCTACCAGTCCGGCCAGCAGAAGGCGTCGGCGCTCCGCGCCCGGGTGCAGGCCGAGGAGCAGCGGATCCAGGGCTTTGCGGGATCGATCGCCTCGCTGCAGGCTCGCCTGACGGCGGTGCAGCGCAGCGTCGCGATTCAGGAGCAGCTGCTGGGCCTCACCACTGAGCAGCTCACGGCGGCGCGCACGCGGCTGGTCACGCTCCGTGCCGACTACGCGCGTGACCGCCAGACGCTCGCCGCGGCCCTGCGCGAGCGCTATGAGGCGCCGCCGCCGACGCTCATCAACGTGGTCGTCGACTCCGGCGGCTTCAACGAGCTGATCAACGGCGTCCGCGATCTGACCGCGGTTGAGCGCGCCAACGTCGACACCACCCGCGCGGTGGCCGGCGCCCGGACGGCGGTGCAGGCGCAGACCCTGCGCCTGGCCAAGGTTCTGGTGCGCCGCCGCCGCGCAACCGCCGCCGTGCTCGTCGAACGCGACGACATCGCCCAGCTCAAGGCCTCGATCGTCAGCCGCGAGCTCACGGCTGAGCGCGCGAAGAACCAGGACACGGCCAGCCTGACCACGTTGCACCGCACGCTGATCCACGAGGCGGCGGTGATCGACGCTCAGGCGGCGCGCGCCCAGACCCTGTCCTCCGCGGGCGGGGTGGCGCCCCCTGGCGGTTGCGTCAACACCTCGTTCGTTGCCCACGGCGGCGAGTACGGCTTCTTCCAGGCCGCCGGCACCGACTACTCGGTCAACGAGGAGCCGGTGCTGGCCGCGCGGTTGGACCAGCTCGGCAAGGCGCTGCAGCTGCACCTGATCGGGATCTCCGGTTACCGCTCGCCTCAGCATTCGGTCGAGGTCGGCGGTTTCGCCGACGACCCCCACACGCGCGGGCTGGCCTCTGACACGCCCGGCGTGGAGGGCGTGCCCGAGACGACGCTGAACTAGTTCTGCCTGACGCGGCCGTTCCCGGGCGCGGCCGAGGCCGACCACATCCAGGAGCTCGGCTCCGCGACGTAGTCCCCGTTCGACAAAAGGGCACTCACAGGTACCTTTTCCCGCAAATTTGAGCTCGGCCCGCCGAGCGGCCCGCGAGGCAATCGTTTCAGAGTCTGCGGCGCACGTCGGCGGCCGCCCGCTCGCCCGAGCGGACCGCGCCGTCCATGTAGCCGTTGAACTTCTCCGCGGTCTCGGTCCCGGCCCAGTGGATGTGGCCGACCGGAGCACGCAGAGCGGAGCCGTAATCTGACCAGACGCCGGGGGGCATAAAGCCGACGTAGCAGCCGCGCGTCCATACCTCCTCAGACCAGTTGTGCTCGATCAGCGCGCGCGGGAATGCCGCCTCGCGACCGAACAGCCGGACGAACGCCGCGATCACGGCGGTGCGGCGCGCGCCCAGGCCCAGGCGTCCGAGTGCGCGGGCGTCGGAGCCGGTGACGAATCCCAGCAGCACCCCGGGGGAGCCGTCGGGCGGTGAGTTGTCATAGGTGAAGCGAACCGGTCCGTGGTCGGAGTTGCTGTAGCCGTTCAGTCCCGCGGAGCGCCAGAACGGCGTGCGGTAGACGGCCTCGAACTTAATCACCGAGCCCTGGGGGACGCGCTGTGTGAGCTGATCGCGCAGCGCCGGCAGCGCGGGCGAATAGTCGATCCGCCCGGCCAATGTCGGCGCCACGGCGACGATTACGCGCCGCCCGCGCCAGCTCCCGCGATCGGTCTCCACGGTCACCCCGGCGCCCGCCTGAGCGATCCGCCGTACGGGCGTCTGGAGCACCACCCGGCTCCCCAGCGCCGCCGCCAGCTTGATCGACACCAGCTGCGAGCCGCCGTGAAAGCGCGAGTCCTGGGCACCGCCGGCGGTGCTGGTCAGGTTGATGATCCCGCCGCCGGAGTGCAGGTAGAACAGCGCATGCAGCAGCGACAGGTCGCGCGGCTCGGCGGCGAACACCGCGCGGGTGGCGAGATCCAGCAGGAAGCGCGCCCCCGCGGTGCTGGTGTGAGCCAGCTTGAACGTCTCGAGCGTCTGCCCGTCCAGCACCGCCGCGTCGGGGGCTGTCCACGGCTTGTCGAGCGGAATCGTCACCTGCAGCTTGACGATCTTCCCGAGCAGCTGGCCGAAGTCGGCAGCGTCGGCCGCGGGCAGCGGCGGAATCAGCCCCGTGAAGTGGCTGAGCCGGCCGGCGTAATCGAGCACCTGGCTGCCCCGGGTGTAGGTCTTGAACGTCTTGATCCCGTGGTCTGCGGCGCGGGCGAGGATTCGGTCCTGGCCGGGGCCGACCCACTGCCCCCCGACCTCGACGACCTTGCCGCCGCCCAGCGAGGCGTTCAGGGTGCGTCCGCCGACGCGATCGCGCGCTTCGAGTACGGCGACCGAATGACCGGCGGCGACCAGGTCCGCCGCGGCGCTCAGGCCGGCCAGGCCGGCGCCGACCACGAGCACCTCCGCCCGCCGCGTGGGGGGGCGCGTGCGGCCCTTCGCTGACGATGACGCCGCCTGCGCGGTGG
>JBPCPC010000144.1:0-35039 GCA_050999585.1 Solirubrobacteraceae bacterium
CGCGTCCCACTCATCGGTGCCCGGTACGTGCTCGGCGTGGAGCAGCTCCTGGTGGGCGAGGTGCTCGGCGTTGCCGCCTAGCTTGATGTCGACGCCGCGCCCGGCCATGTTGGTGGCGATCGTGACCGCGCCGGGAGCGCCGGCCTCGGCGATCGTCTCGCCTTCGCGCTCGGCGAACTCGGGCTTGGCGTTGAGCACCGAGTGCTTGATCCCGCGCTGGTTCAGCTGCTCGGAGAGCATCTCGGAGACCTCCACCGAGATCGTGCCCACGAGCACCGGCTGGCCGGTGGCGTGGCGCGCCTCGATCTCCCTGGCCACGGCCGACCACTTGCCATCCTTGGTCTTGTAGACCTGGTCGTTGCGGTCGGCGCGGACCATCGGCATGTTGGTCGGGACCTGCACGACCGGCAGCTCGTAGATCTTCATGAACTCGGTCGCCTCGGTCAGGGCGGTGCCGGTCATGCCCGCGAGCTTCTCGTACATGCGGAAGTAGTTCTGCAGCGTGATCGTCGCCAGCGTCTGGTTCTCCTCCTGAACGCGGACGCCCTCCTTGGCCTCGACCGCCTGGTGCAGGCCCTCAGACCAGCGCCGGCCCTCGAGGATCCGGCCGGTGTGCTCGTCGATGATCTTCACTTCGCCTTCGATCACCGCGTCGTCCTGGTCGCGGTGGTAGAGCGACTCGGCCTTCAGCGACTGGATCAGGTGGTTGACGAGATGCCCGTTCTCGGCCCGGTAGAGGTGGTCGATCTTCATGAAGCGCTCGGCCTTGGCGACGCCCTGCTCGGTGATCGACACCGTCTTGTACTTCTCGTCGAACTCGTAGTCGAAGTCAGCGACGAACACCTTCTTCATCCGCGGATCCATGCCGTCGGGAGTCTTGCCCGCCTGCATCCGGGGGGCCAGCTTCGCAAACTGGGCGTAGAGGTCGGCGGCCTGCTCGGGCGCGCCGGAAATGATCAGCGGGGTGCGGGCCTCGTCGATCAGGATGTTGTCGACCTCGTCGACGACCGCGAACCGGTGGTACATCGTCTTGCCGTCCGCGGCCTTCTCCCGCCCGCCGTGCTGGAACTTGTCCTCCAGGGACTTGGCCATGTTGTCGCGCAGGTAATCGAACCCGAACTCCGAGTTGGTGCCGTAGGTGACGTCCGCGGCGTAGGCGGCCGCCTTGTCCTCGGGGGTCTGCATGTTCTGCAGCACGCCCACGGTCACGCCGAGCACGTCGTAGAGCGGCTTCATCCACATCGCGTCGCGGCGGGCGAGGTAGTCGTTGACGGTGACCACGTGCACGCCCAATCCGGGCAGCGAGTTCAGGACGACGGCCAGCGTCGCGGTCAGCGTCTTGCCCTCGCCGGTCTTCATCTCGGCGATGCAGCCGTCGTGCAGGACCATCCCGCCGATCATCTGCACGTCGAAGTGACGCATGCCCATCGAGCGCTTGCCCGCCTCGCGCACCAGGGCGAAGCACTCGAACAGCAACTCGTCCAGCGGTTCTCCACCGCGGGCACGCTCGCGCAGGTCGTCGGCGATTCCCCGGAGCTCCTCTTCCTCGTGGAGCTCCATCTCGGCCTCGAAGGCGTTGATCCGGGAGACCTTCTGCTCGTATGTCTTGAACTTCTTCGCCTCGCCGATGCGAAGCGCGCGGTCCAGGAACGACATAGCTTCAGGGTAGCGCGGGACGACGGCCCGGGCCCAGCCTCAGCAGGTGGTTTGACAGACCTTCAGCCGATCGATCTCGCCGGGTGCGCAGGCATCGCCTCACCGGCGGACGCTCAGGCCGCGGGAGAGATGTCCTCGGACGGCGCCTCGGCCGGCGTGTGGTGGGCGCTGCGGGCCTCGCGGCGCTTGCGGCGCTTGTCGCGGTGGCGCTTGACCTGCCTGCCCAGCTCGTCGCTGCACAGGTTGATCGAATGCTTGAGGTCACCCGAGGCATCCTGGGCGCGTAGCGTCACGCCCTTCAGATGCAGTGTCGCCTCCGCCACCTGCGAGTCGGCGATTGCCGGATTGCGTTCCGCGGACAGCTCCACCTCGAGTTCGGCCAGCTCCGAGACCTGCCGGGCGACTTTCTGAAAGCGCTTGACGACGTGTTCGCGCACGTCCTCTGAGATGGAAATGTTGCGCCCCTTGACCTCGATCCGCATCACCGACCTCCTGGTGGAAGCGTTGCCGTATGTGTCCATGAGGTTAATCCTGGCGGCGGCGTTTGTCGACCGTCAGAATGTCCAGGCTTGATCGTCTCCGGCTTGATCCTCTCCGGCACGAGCGGCCCCAGCGTCTCCCCCACGATCCAGTGGTCGTGGGAGCCGACGGTCCTGATCGGCGTCGCCGCGATCGGCGGCCTGTACCTGATGGCCTGGCGACGGGCTCGCGCCAGCGGCTCGCGGCACCAGCCGGGATATGGCCGGCTGGCCCTGTTCGGCGGCGGCCTGCTGACGGTGCTGGCCGCGCTGGTCTCGCCGGTCGACGCGCTCGGCGACGACCTGCTGGTGATGCACATGTTCCAGCACGTGCTGCTGCTCGACATCGCGCCGATCCTGCTGATCCTCGGCTTCAACAAGGTGCTGCTGCGACCGGTGACCCGCCGGCTGAACGCGCTCGAGCGCCATGCCGGCTATCTCGCTCACCCCGCGTTCGCGGTCTTTGCCTACGTGGGCTTGATGTGGCTCTGGCACGTCCCGGCGATGTACGACGCCGCGCTGCACAACACCACGCTGCACGCGTTTGAGCACCTCTGCTTCGCGGCCGCCGGATCGCTGTACTGGTGGCACCTGCTGTCGCCGATCCGCGGCCGGCAGCGGATGGGCGGGCTCGGGCCGATCGGCTACATGGTCGTGACCAAACTGTTGGTCGGGGCGCTGGGGATCGTGCTCGCGTTTGCGCCGGCCTCGTTCTATCCGTTCTATCAGCACCATCCTCACTACTGGGGCCTGTCGCCGTCCGAGGATCAGTCGATGGCCGGGCTGCTGATGGCGCTTGAGCAGTCGATCGTGATGGGGATCGCGCTGGTCTGGATCTTCGTGCGGATGCTCAACGAATCCGAGAGCGAGGCCCAGCGCGCCGAGCGCTTCGAGGTGGCCTAGCCCCACCCGCTAGGACGGCCCCCGGTCGGCGCCGCGTGAAGCGTAGAGCTCCACGCGGCGTGACCGAATACGGCGTGTCCTGGCTGTTAGCAGGGCGCCTTGGCCGAGACCGACTTGGTCTCCTTGGCGGGACCTGCCGTCGGCAGGGTCGCGGTGAAGGCCACCGAGTACGGGCGGCTAGAGCCCTGACAGCCGACCGAGGACAGGACCGCCTGGGTCTTGCCGGCGGTGGTTTTGCTGCTCTTGGCCCACACCAGGTGCTCGGTCTCCAACGAACCGGCCAGGCCCGGAAGCGGGAAGCTCACGAACGCTGGAATCGGAACGTCGACGACGAGGTTCTTGCCGACCTGCTTCTCGGTTCCCGGGTAGGGACCGGTGCTGCCAGTCTTCAGGCCGAGCGCGTTGCAGTTGTGCGCCGCTTGCTCGACGAAGAAGAACGTCAGCTTGCCGCCACCACTGTTCCAGACATCCAGGCCTGGATCGCACGGGGCGCCGGCAGCGGTGAAGTCCTTCACGCTACCGACGGTCGCGGTGATGTAGCCCGTCGCCAGCTTGGCGCCCTTCGGGCACATCGTGTCGTTCTTGGCGGCCGCGATCTGCGTGGCCGTGCACACCGGCAGGCCCTTGGTGTTGGCCTTCATCCCGTAGATCGAGGTCTTGATGTCCAGCAGCACCGCGGTGCGGTTGCCCGACGCCGTGCTGGATGCCTTCAGGTCCTCGGTGTAGCCGGTCGCGACCGGCTTCTTAGCGGTTCCGGCCTTCTTTGAGGTGAAGGCGAGCTTCGCCGTATAGGTGTTGAGCGCCGCGTACGCCGACGCCGCAGCCACGAGCAGGACGACGCCCGTTGTGACCAAAACCAGTATCCGTCTCAATTACTCCTCCTTTTGGTGTGATGTGTGAGCGGGGCCGACGTCGCCGGCCGTGCTCACGGAAGCGGTTGTAGATGGGGGAAGGTTTGTGACCCGCCGGTCGTCAGGCTCGCGAGCGGGGACTGCGCCACGCACGGCGGACCCGAGGGATCGGAGGTGAAGTAGTACTGCTGCAGAAGCTGCGCAATTGTTAACACAGTCCCGGTCACCGAAGTTGTGCTGTTCGACAGCGACGGGGCCAGCGTCGGCAGCGCGTGGCCGGTACAGAGGTAGCGGCCGAACACCGGCAAGCCCTTGCGCAGCCGGTTGTAGCCACCGGGCTCCAGATACGGGTTGGAGCGGTTGGTCTGCGGTCGTGATTTATATGCGGTCAGCAGCTCGGGGTTGATCGGGTTGGCAACGCGCAGGTAATGCAGGTTGCCACCGTAGGCTCCGGCGAGCGTACCCTCGCTCGTCGCCGTACTGTTGGCGAAGAAGGCCGCCAGCTCGCCCCGGTAGGAGTTGATGTAGTCGATCACCGGGACCAGTTGCCCGAGATAGGGCTTCAGCCGCTGCAGGAACGGCACGCTGCGCACGAGGAAGCTCTGCAGCGCGGGGAAGCCGGTGCGCGCCGCCTTGGTCAGCGGGGCGACGTCCTGCATCAGCGTGCGCAGCTCTGGCGCCACGGTGACCAGCGAGCGCAGCGCCGGGGTCAGCTGCACGGCGGCGGGGTGCAGCTCGTCGACCAGGGGCTTGGTGTCGACCGCGAAGCGGGCGGTCCGTTCGATCGTCGCCCGCACCTGGGCGAGGAACGCGGGGAACGCCCGGATCGTGTCGGCCAGCGCAGCGTCGCGCGACGCGGTCGCCGCAAACAGTGCGTTGGAGTTGCGCACGAAGCCCTGCAGCGCCGCGGGCGAGCGGCTCAGCGCCGAGAACACCTGGCCGCCCTCGTGCAGCAGCGTGGTGGTCGCCGCTCCCTGGCGGCGCAGCACGGTCAGCACCGAATCGACGTTGGTGGCGAACGGGTACAGGTCGGCCAACGCGGCGTTGAACTGCTGACCGCGATTGGTGAGCGCGATCCCGCCCTGCTGCATCCACGTCTGAAACGCCTGGCGGGTCTTGGGATCAAACGTCGACAGGATCTGGTCCAACTGCACCGTCGGGGCCACCTGGGCCTCGGGCAGGGTCGCGCCGTCACCCAGCTTGGGGGCGGTCGGCGAGCCGGCACTGAGCTCCACGTAGGTTTCCCCCAGCAGCGTCTTCTGGCGTAGGATCGCGCGCGTGTTCGCCGGCCTGGGCACGAACTGGCGGTTGATCTGGATCACCGCCCGGCTGAGACCGGTGCGCCGATCCAGGCCGACGCTGACCACGTGGCCGACGGTGACGCCCGAGATCTCCACCGCAGCGTTGGACGCCAGCTCGGTCGCCTCGTTGAACTCGACGTTGAACTGGTAGCCCTGGGGCGTCAGCGGCAGCGAGCCGCCGAACGAGATCCACAGGAAGATCAGCAGCCCGATGCACGACGCCGTGAAGGCGACCATTGTGAGCATCGCGAGCGCGCTGGGACGTTGCTTGTTCATCCGCTGGGACAGGTGAGGATGTTGGTGCCGGTGACCTTCGTGATGCCCGGCAGCTGGGCGACGGGCGGCGGGTCCAGCAGGTCCAGGATCACTCCGAGCCCCTGGTTGTTGGGCTGGATCTGGTTCTCGTAGAAGTTCAGCTCGTTGCAGGTGCCCATGAAGATCCCCTGGGTGGTCGCGCCGTTGGCGTCCTGCGCGGAGACCAGACTGTCGGCGTTGTGGGCCAGCCAGGAGCCCCAGTAGAGGTAGCTCGGGCCGCCGCCGCGGTTGTAGGCCAACGTGTTGAACAGCGTGTTGAGCACCCCGATCGAGCGCGACAGCGCCGGGATCGCCTGCTTGAGCTTGACGGCCGCCGGCGACAGGGTTCTGGCCAGCGGCTGCACCGCCTGCGAGAACGGCCGCAGCTGGCGGGCGATCACCGGCGTGGTGTCTCGGAACAGTGGCCGCGACGCCCGCAGCGCCGGTCCGAGGTTGCGCGCAAACGGTCGCAGCGCGTGCAGCGTGACGGCGCTGGCGCTCGAGAACGTCTGCACCTTGCCGAGCGTCTGGCGGGTCTGGGTCAGGGTTGCGGGGAACAGCGAGAGTGTCTGCTGCAGCTGGGCGTCGTTGGCGGCGATCGCCGAGAAGTTGGTGTCCGAGGTGCGAATCAGCGAGGCGAGCTGTCCGTCGACGCTGCCCAGCGAGTTGGCCACCAGGTTCAGGTTGTGGATCGAGCGGCGCAGGTTGTGTCGGCGCTGTGCCAGCAGCGTGGCGAACCGTTCGGTGTCTCGGCCCAGCGGTGCGAAGCGCTTGAACGTGCCGCTCAGGTCCGCAACCGCTCGGGCGCTAGGGGCCGCTTGGGTGCTGCCACCGTCGTGAAACGCCTGCGCCCCTCCGGAGAGCAGCAGCACCAGGTAATTGCTGCTGTCGGCGTCCAGCGAGGAGAGGATCTCTGAGACGTCGACGTCGGGGTTGGTGTTGGCGGCGCTCAGCGTCGCCCCCGCGGGGAGCGCGCCGGCGCTCTTGGTACCCGGATCCAGAGCTAGATACATGTCCTTCAGGGGCGTGCGCGGACGCAGCAGCACGGTAGCGTTCTTATAGATCGGGGCATACTTCTTGTAGATGTTCATCGTCACCAGGGCGCGACCGTCCTGGAGCTTGACGCCGCCCACCTGGCCGACCTGGACGCCGGCGATCGTGACCGCCTGCCCCTGTCCGGAGGTGACGGCGGCCGCCGTGGCGAACTCGGCGTGCACCGTGTAGTAGCTCTGCCCGAACACAAACGACGGCTGGTGCTTAAGGATGTAGGCGGTCACGCCGAAGGCGACCACGATCAGCGCGCCGATCGCGGCGAAGTCAAACCGATGGGTGGAGATCGCCCGCTTCACGGCCCCACCCCGGCCTTCCCCGCGTTGAGATTCGGCGGGGCGTTGCGGTAGCAGGCGACGTTGCCGTTGACCGCCGGGGCCTTGCCAGGGAACGCCGGGCGCGTGCCCAGCGACGGCAACACCGCGGAGCCGTACAGCGGCCCGCCGCCGGGCAGCGAGGCGGTGGCCACGCGATCAGACCCGCCGCCCGTGGACGCGCGGACGTAGCGGCCGTTGCCGTCGAAGTTCTGCGCCGCCGAGGCGATCCCGACGGCCGACTGGAACAGCTCTTGGTACACCTGCAGGCCGGTGGTCAGGGGGGGGTCAGAGATGCGCTGGTTACCGGTGGGAATGACATCGTGGACAAAGCAGCGGGCGAGGTCGTCTGAGCCGCGCAGCAACGTCTGGGTGGCGGTCAGGGTCTGCGAGGTCCCCTGGACGGCGGGCGTCAGCGTGCTCAGCAGGCCCTGCAGCTCCTGGGGGGAGAACAGCGCGGTCGACTGCGCCAGCCACGGCAGCCCGGCCCCGATCGTGGGGTCCAGCTGCTTGATGCTGGGGGTCAGCTCGCGCGCGAACTCGCGCGTCGGACCGAACGACGATTGCAGCGGGCCGAGCGCTTTGTCGGTGGCGCGCAGGACCCCGGGTAGCAGCGCGATCGTCTGCTGCAGATCGTTCTGGCGGTTGGCGAGCGCCCCCATCGTCGTGTTGAACGTGTCGACGAGATCGCTGAGGTGATTGGACTGCGAGGCCAGTGCGCCGAATAGCCGCTGGGTGCCCGACACCACGCCGGACAGATCATGGGGCTGCTGACCAAGCAGCGCCTGGTTGACGATCGCCGAGGCCTTGAACGCGTTGGCCGAGTACTTCAGCGAGTCGTTGAGCGACTGCCCCGCGGTCAGGCCGCGCTGGCTCGGGTCCTGGGTGGCGTCCTGAGCCGCCGTGGGCTGGTCGTTGAGCGCTCCGCCGAAGCCTTGCAGCAGCGTCTGCAGGTTGGTCCGGGTGTTGGAGTTCAGCGCCGACAGAACGCGGTCCAGCTGCACCGGCCCGGTGTCGGCGGCGGCCGGCAGCGTGGCGCCCGAGGACAACGTCCGCGCCTCGGGCGTGCCCGGGTGCAGGTCGACGTAGAAGTTGCCCTCCAGGAACAGGCGCGGGCGGATGTTCGCGGTGGCGTCGGCGTGCAGCGGCAGGCCGTTGGACTGGATCGTCATCGTCACCACGGCGGCGGTCGAGGAGCCGGGCACGCGCTGGACCGAGGTCACCGTGCCGACCTCGACGCCGGCGATCCGCACCGGGGAGTCAAGGTGCAGCTGGGTCTCGGCGGTGAACGTCGCCCGGAGCTGGAACGAACCGCCGCTGAACGGGATCGGCCCGCCGAACACCAGGTAACAGATCGCCAGGATCACGACCGCAGCGGCCAGCCCGGCGGCGGCGTTGGGAACCCGGGAGCGGTGGCGGCGCATCAGGGGGTCGCCTTCGTCTTCTCGGTCCGCAGCCCGAGGCTGCCGGCGGGGTTGCCGATCACCGCCTGCTTGGCGCTGAACGTCTCGTTGCCGGCAGCGCACTCGGCCGGCTGGCCCGGCGCGTCGGTGTACGGATACGGGTTGGAGTGCACCGGGCCAGAGGCGCCCGTGACCGGGCCGGTGTACAGCCGGCTCGAGGGCTCAGACTCGCGCCCGGGGAGGTCGTCGATCGCGATCGGGACAAACCGCAGGAACGTGCCCTGCGTGACGTGCTCGGAGAGCAGGCTGGCGATGTTGCGCAGGAACAGCGTCACGTAGTTGCACGAGGACTGAACCGGCGTGAGGAAATGCAACGGCGGGCCCAGCCGATTCGCGGTCAAGGTCAGGCGGTCCAGCCCGCCCTGCACGACGGTGTTCGCGCTGAAGTTGCGCACCACGCGCGCGAGCGCGACGGTGCGGATGTCCAAATCGGCGGTCGGCGGCAGCGTGCGGGTGCCGATCGCGAACGTGTCGGCGAGCACGGGCGCGCTCTGCGAGAGCGTCGCGAAGCCCGGCCGCAGCTGATGCAGCAGGCTCGCCGTGTCGGTCAGGAACGGGCGGATCACCGGGCTGTCGCCGATCGTGGCCGCAAACGTCGGCGGCGTCTGGGAGATCGTCTGCTGCAGATAGGGCGTGGCCACGCCGGCCAGGGCCCGGAACGTGGTGTTCAGGTTGCGCAACAGGCTCGCGTTGGTCTGCGCCACCGGCGTGAGCGCCGCGGTGTAGCTCTCCAGGCCATGAAAGAAGCCCGCCAGGTCGGTGGACCGCGAGGACAAATTGTGCATCACCGGGCCGAGATCGGTGAACAGCGGCACGAACGCTCCGATCGCGTTGTTGATGTCATAGCCGCGGCCGGTCAGCGCCTCGCCGAAGCCGATCGTGGAGTCGGTCACGCCCTTGGCGGTCGGCGGATTGAACATCGACAGCACCTGGTCGAAGTCGACCTCGCTGCTCGTCTGGCCCATCGGCACCGTCGCCCCGTTGGGGAACCCGTGATGTGAATGACCGAGCAAGATCTGCAGGTACTTGAGGCCGATCGCGCCCTTGAGGCGGATGTCGAAGCGCGAGTCGACCGGGAGCGGCTTGATGTTCTGGTACAGCTTTAGGTTCAACAGCGCGATTGGGCGCCCGCTCGTGGTCCGGGAGGCGGTGACGCTGGAGACCACTCCGACCCGGGCCCCGCCCATGTTCACGTCAGTTCCGTGGGTGAGCTCCTCGGCGTTTGAGGCCTGGACGTGCAGCGCGTAGGTGGGCACGAATGGCAGGCCGTTGGTGGCGTTGTAGGCCAGCGTCACGGCGACGACCGTGACGAGCACCGTCAGCGCGCCGATCAGGATCGGATTGCCCGCCAAGCCCGGGTCGCGGCCCCGCCGCTTCATCGCTTGCCCCCGGTCAGCCACTGAACCAGGCCACTTTCCGACGCGGCCTCCGGAGACGTGCTGCCGACGCTCTTCACGGCGGCGGCGACGATTGCGTCCTGTCGATCACTCGGCTTGGCCGAGGCGGTGCTGGCCCCGCTGAAGTTCGCCGAGCAGCCGGGCACCGTCGTGGGCGCATACCCGGTGCAGCTCGACGTCAGCGGCTCCGCTCGCGTGTAGTGGCCGAGGCTGTTGAAGCCGTTGGTGGCCGCCGCCCCCTGGAACAGCAGGCTCATCAGCTGTTGGATCCCCCCCGTGCTGCGGAGGCTGACCAGCAGTCGCTGCAGGGAGCTGGCGGTCGGGACCGCGGCGGTGCCGAGCCGGTTCAGCCGCTGGGCGAGCGGCAGGCTCTGCACGAGGTAGGGCTGAGACTGCGCGGCGGATGCGCCGAGGTTGATCAGGGCGGTGCGGGCCGCGGACGCAAACGGCGTCAGGTTGGCGAACTGACGTCCCACCGCCGCCGCGCTCTGACCGAGCTCGGTCATCACCGGCGTGCCCTGGTCGGCGAGCGTGCCCAGATCAGCCATCAGCGGGCGCAGCTGGCCCAGGAACGATGGAAACAGGTGGAACGTGCGCGAGATGTCGGCGGCGCGCTGCGCGCTTGCCGCCGAGGTCGTATTGGCCTGCGTGACGAAGCCGGTGATCTGCTTGCGCTCGCGGGCCAGCGGCGCCAGCACGGTGTCGGAATTGGTCGCCAGCCGGGCCAGCGCGTGGTTCTGCGCGTCGAGGATCTTCAATACTCTGTCGGTGTCGCCGAGGGCCGGGTTGGCGCGGTGGATCACCGCGTTGAGGTCTGAGCCGCGGGCGGCCAGCCCGGTGCCGAGCTCGTCAATGATCACCGCCAGCGACTGGCGGACCGGCTCGCGGGAGATGTTCTGGACGATGTCGGAATCGACCGGTGAGCTGGTCTGGACCACCGGCAGCAGGTACTGGCCGGCGCCGCCACCGTGCTGGATCCGCGTCAGCGCGGGGGCACTGGCGGTCCCCGGGTTGCAGTCCACGTATTGCTCGCCGATCAGCGACTGGGGCCGGATCGCGCACGTCGCGTTGGCGTGAAACGGGGCAAACCGGGTATCGGTAATCGTGAGCGAGACCGCCGCGCGCTTGCTGTCGGTGACTCCGAGCCCGGAGATGCTGCCGACGTTGGCGCCGGCCACGCGCACGTCCTCGCCGTTGGCGGCGAACGACGCGTCGTCGAAGATCGCCCGCACGACGTACGGTCCGCCCACCCCGCCGTCCGAGCGCGCCGGGCTGGCCAGGACCACGGCCGCCAGTGCGGCTGCGATCAGCCCCGTTGCGATCGCGGCCAGGCGTCTCATGGGCCGGGCGGGACCGAGCTCGTCTGACATCCGGGCACCGCCTGCGGCGATGAGCCGTCGGTGGCCGGCTGCACCGCGCTGCCGGGACAGCGGTTGCGCACCTGCTGCAGCCCCGAGTAACGTTGCGACGGGAACTGCATCGTCAGCTGGCCGGCGCCGTTGACGGTGAACGGCAGCAGCGACGGTTGGGCGCGGATGTAGTGGCCGTTGGCGTCGTAGTAAGAGCTGGCCTGACCGACATCCGAGAGCGCCGCGACGACGTCGGGCGCGTACTCGCGCAGATAATCCACCTGCGCCTGGGAATTGTTGAACTGCTTGATCATGTTCGGGAACGCGCTTGCCGCGACCCGCTCCAGCGCCGGGGTCTGCTGCGCCAGCGCGGTCAGGTCGCCGGTCCCGGTCGGATTGTGGATCAGGTCGTTGAGCGCAGAGACCGTGGGGATCGACAGCTTCAGCAGCGTGTTCAGCATCGACGCGAACTGCGGCAGGCGCCGGACCCCGGGCTTGGATGCGGCCACCAGCGGGTCAAGCGAATTGAGCGTCTGGTCGAGCCCAGCGAACGTCGTGGTGGAGCGGCGCAGCGTGCCGGGGAACAGCGTCAGCGCCTGCGTGAGCGGCTGGCTCTGGTGCGCGATCGCACCCGTGGCGGTGCTGGTGTGGGCGATCAGCTGCGTCAGCTGCTGGCTGCGCGAGGCCAGCGCCTGCAGCGCCGAGGCCCCCTGCACGACCAGATGGTCAAACGCGGGCTGGTCACGGGTCAGCTCGGCGGTGACGTCACTGGTGCTCTGCAGGCCGGGCGCGAGGTACTCCAGCGTCCGGTTGGCCGCCCGGCCGCGACCCTGCAGCGACGCGGCCTCGCCGCGGATCACGCCCTTCAGGCCGGCGCGGGTGAGCGGGTCCAGCGTGTCGAACAGCTCGTCGAGGTTGACTTCGGAGTGGGAGTTCTGCTCGCCGATCAGGCCGCCGCTGGCCAGCTTGGGGGCGTAGGGCGAACCCGGCTCCAGCACCACGTACTTGTTGGCAATCCCCGACAGCGAGTCCTCGTAGATGCGCGCCACCGTGCCCTCGTGAAGCGGCGCGACCGCGCTGTCGAGCTTCAGCGTGACGCGGGCCGCGCCGGACTGCGTCAGCCCGATTGCGGTCACCGTCCCCGCCTGGCTGGGGCCGATCAGCACGTTGTTGCCGGTGACCAGCCCGCTGGCGTTCTGGAAATCGACGTTCACGACGTACGGCGAGCCGCCGGTGAGCACGACCAGGACCACGACCACGATCGCCGCCGCCAGTGCCCCGCCCGCGATGACCCGCGCGGCCAGGCTCGCCCGCGCCGAACCGGGCGTCAATGCACCGGAAACTGAGGACCCTGGACGCCGCCGCCCAGGGGGGTTTGTCGTACTGGCGGGCGGCGTGATGTGGTCTTCTCCTCCTCCGAATTCCGGCGTCCGCAGCGCTGGTGCGCTGGCATCCTGCCAGAGTCACCGGCCACCCGCCACAGGCGAGCGGGGCGCCGCGCGGGTAAGTATCGCCTCAGTCGGTAGGCGGCTGCGCCAGCAGCGCTGCGCCGATTGCCCCTCCGAGGTCCCCGAGCCCCGCGACCCGGACCGCCGGCGGCCGCGAATCGTTGAACAGATGCGGATGCATCTCGGTCGAGATGCGCTCCGCCATCGGCTGGCCGAACCGAACCCCGAGCCCGCCGCCGATCACCACCGCCTCGACGTCGAGCAGGTTTACCGCCGAGGCCACGCCTGCTCCCAGCGCCCTGACCGCCCGCGTGATCAGGTCGGTGGCCAGGCGGTCGTGATGCTCGAGCGCGTGCGCCCAGATCGAGCTCGTCAGGCGCACGCGGCCGCGCTCCTTCATCAGTTTGAACAGATCGGTGTGGGCGCCCTTGTCGACCTCGCGGCGCGCGCGGGCCTCCATCGCGGCCCGGCCGGCGTAGGCCTCCATGCAGCCCCGCCGCCCGCAAGGGCAGTGGGCACCGTCGAGCTTGACCACCATGTGGCCGATCTCCCCCGCGCCGCCACGCCCCAGCCACGGCTTGCCGTCGAGGATCAGGCCGCCGCCCACGCCGGTGCCCCAGAACACGCCGAGCACCGAGTGATACGGCTTGCCGGCGCCGAGCTCGTACTCCGCCTGGGTCGCCACCTGCACGTCGTTGCCGAGGTGGACCCTGGTCCCGAGCTGGCCTGAGAGCGCCTTGGCGAGCTCGAACGTCCCGCTCCACCCGGGCAGGTTGCGCGCGTTGCCGACCGTGCCGGCCGCGTCGTCGACGTCGCCGGGTGACCCGACCCCGACGCCTGTGAGCGCGGAGCTCTCCACGCCGGCGGCGTGCGCCGCCTCCTTGAGTGCCGTTGCCATGTGGTCGGCGACGTCGGTGGGCGTTCCGTCGGTGGGCGTCGGCTGGCGGGCCTGACCGAGCACCTGCTGCTGACCGTCGACGATGATCGCCTCGATCTTCGTCCCCCCGAGATCGATCCCGCCGCGCAGCCTGTTCGCCTCAGATCCCTCCATGTGTAAACGGAGAGTATCCGAGCGCGAGGCGTCAGGCGGGCGGGCTCCACGACCCGCGATAGTGCTCCTGCTCGGCCGTCGGCTCGTCGATCTGCACGCCGAGCGCGGCCAGCTTCAGCCGCCCGACCTCGCGGTCGACCGCCGCCGACACCGGGTGCACGCCGGCCGGCAAGTCGCCGCGCTGAAGCATCTCCTCGATCCCGAGTGCCTGCAGCGCGAACGAGACGTCCATCACCGCCGCCGGGTGACCTTCGGCCGCCGCCAAATTGACGACGCGCCCATGGGCGAGCAGGTTCAGCCGTCGCCCGGAGGGAAGCGTGTACTGCTGGACCAGGGGGCGCACCTCACGACTGTCGGTAGCCAGCGCGGCCAGCTCGGTGAGGTCAAGCTCGACGTCGAAGTGCCCCGCGTTGGCCAGCAGCGCGCCGTCCTTCATGAGCTCGAAGTGCTCGCCGCGCAGCACCCGTCGCGAGCCGGTCACGGTGATGAAGATGTCGCCGCGCTGCGCCGCGGAGAGCGAGGTCATCACCTCGTAGCCGGCCATCCGCGCCTCTAGGGCCCGCAGCGGATCGATCTCGCAGACGATCACGGCCGCCCCCGCCCCGCGCGCCCGTTCGGCGATGCCCTGCCCTGCCCAGCCGTAGCCGACGATCACGATCGTGTTGCCGGCCAGCAGCACGTTGGAGGCGCGCACGATCCCGTCCAGCGCCGACTGGCCGGTGCCGTGGCGGTCGTTGAGCGCCCGCTCGGTGCGGGCCTCGTTGACGGCCAGCACCGGGCATTTGAGGCCTCCCTCCGCCTCGAGCCGGCGCAGGCGCACGAGACCAGTGGTCGTCTCCTCGGTTCCGCCGAGCAGACCGTCCAGCGTCTCGCCCCCGCGCGCATGCGCGGTCATCAGCAGGTCGGCCCCGTCGTCGATCGTGACCTGCGGGTGGCCGCTGAGCAGCGCGAGGACGTGCTTGGCGTAGGTGTCGAGGTCCTCGCCGCGCCGCGCCCGGACCTCGACGTGATCCTCGAACACGAGTGCGGCGGCCACGTCATCCTGAGTCGACAGCGGGTTGGCCGAGCACAGCGCGACCGATGCGCCACCCGCGACCAGTGTGCGCACGAGGTTGGCCGTCTCCGCGGTGACGTGCAGGCAGGCCGCGACCCGGACGCCCTCCAGCGGCCGCGCCACCGCGAAGCGCTCCTGGATCTGCGCCAGCACTGGCATCTGGCCCGACGCCCACACGATCCGCGCCTGGCCCTCGGGAGCGAGGGCCAGGTCGGCGACGTCATGGGAGGGAATCGATGTCCGCGCCATCGGCGGCTCGGCTCGGGAGACGCGCGCGATCGGCCCGCCGGGAGTCGGGCTAGTAGCGGTAGTGGTCGGACTTGTAGGGGCCGTCGACCGGCACGCCCAGGTAGGAGGCCTGGTCGCGCGTGAGCTCAGTCAGCCGGATGCCGAGTGCATCCAGATGCAGCCGTGCGACCTTCTCGTCGAGCGCCTTAGACAGGGTGTAGACCTGGGTCTGGTAGGCGTCACGGTTGCCGAACAGCTCGATCTGGGCCATCACCTGGTTGGTGAACGAGTTGGACATCACGAAGCTCGGATGCCCCGTCGCGTTGCCGAGGTTCAGCAGCCGGCCCTCGGATAGCACGATGATCGTCCGGCCGCCGGGGAACACCCACTCGTCGACCTGCGGCTTAATGTTGATCTTCTCGATCCCGTCGATCGCGGCCAGGCCGGCCATGTCAATCTCGTTGTCGAAGTGGCCGATGTTGCCGACGATCGCCTGATGCTTCATCTGCGACATGTGCTCGGCGGTGATCACGTCCTTGTTGCCGGTGGTCGTGATGAAGATGTCGGCGCTGCCCAGGACATCCTCCAAGCGCGCCACCTGGTAGCCGTCCATCGCCGCCTGCAGCGCGCAGATCGGGTCGATCTCGGTCACGATCACCCGGCCGCCCTGGCCCCGGAAGGACTCCGCGCAGCCCTTGCCAACGTCGCCATAGCCGGCAACGAGGCAGACCTTGCCGCCGATCAGCACATCGGTCGCGCGGTTGATGCCGTCGATCAACGAGTGCCGACAGCCGTACTTGTTGTCGAACTTGGACTTGGTCACCGAGTCGTTGACGTTGATCGCCGGAAACAGCAGCTTGCCCTCATTGGCGAACTGGTACAGGCGGTGAACGCCCGTCGTGGTCTCCTCGGTCACGCCCTGGATCGACTTCGCCATCCGTGTGAAGCGCTCACTGTCGTCTTTGACCGACCGGGTGAGCAGCTCCAGGATGACCTTGTGCTCCCCGTTATCGGCCGTGCTCGGGTCCGGCACCTGCCCTGCGGCCTCGTACTCCGCGCCCAGGTGGACGAGCATCGTGGCGTCGCCGCCGTCGTCGAGGATCATGTTGATCTCTTCGTTCTCCGGCCAGGTCAGCGCCTGCTCCGCGCACCACCAGTACTCCTCCAGCGTCTCGCCCTTCCAGGCGAACACGGGAACCCCCTGCGGGTCATCGGGGGTGCCGTCGGGGCCGACGACAACCGCGGCTGCAGCGTGATCCTGGGTGGAGAAGATGTTGCAGCTGGCCCAGCGCACCTCGGCCCCCAGCGCCGTCAGCGTCTCGATCAGCACCGCCGTCTGGATCGTCATGTGCAGCGAGCCGGTGATCCGGGCGCCCTTCAGCGGCTGGCTCTGCGCAAATTCCTTCCGGGTGGACATCAGCCCAGGCATCTCGTGCTCGGCGAGCTGGATCTCCTTGCGGCCGAACACGGCCTGGCTGAGATCGGCGACCTTGTAATCGGTCTTGGCGACGGTGGTGCTCATGTTTTCTCCGGACTCTTCGGGTTCGGTGTACGGGGTGGGGGTGCGGCGGGGCGCTGGGCCGGCGTTGCTTCGCTCAGACGGCCGCGAGCAGCCGTTCATGCTTACTCTGCTCAAAGCGCAGCCAGTCATCGGCCTCGACGTGCTCCGGCCGGCTGGCCTCAGACCTCAGCCACGACGCGATCGCCTCGGCCAGCGGGACCTCGCTGTTCAACCGAGCGGCGAACGCCACATCGGACAGCGACACGTCAAACCGGGCCAGCAACTCCTTGAGCGTGCGCAGCCGCTGTAGCTGGGCCGCGCCGTACAGGCGATAGCCGGAGGCGCTGCGGGCCGGCGCGACCAGTCCCGCCTGCTCGACGTAGCGCAGCATTCGCGCCGACCATCCGGTCGTCGTCGCTGCCTCGTTGATTGTCAGCGCCTCCATCTGGAAACCAACATTACCACGAACGTGTCAAGGTTTCGTGCCCAGGGCCGCGGTGGTGCGAGGCGTCTGCGACGCTACGTGGTCGATCTTGGCGCGTATTACGCCTAAATCGACCGCAGGCGGCGATCAGTCCGCGGCCGCCAGCCTTGCCTTGAGCGCGTGGAGCACGTCGACCTGCGCCGGGTCCTGGCCGGCCAGCACGGCCGCGTAGATCGTGACCAGGTCCCCGAGCAGCACCAGCGAGACGAGCCGCTCGACGGCGGTCTCCCCCACCGTCTGAACCCGCACGCTGGCTACGGCGTCCTCGCCGATCAGCTCCTGGGTCAGCGAGATGCGCTCCCGCAGACGGGGATGCAGGTCACAGTCGTCCAGGAACACGGCGCTGAAACGGCCCCGCCCCGGCGCGCCCGCCCAGCCGACGATCTCGTTGTGATCGAGCTCCGGGAGCTCGACCGCAAACGCCGGCAGCTTGGCGTTCTCGTTGAACTGGGTCTTCCAGCGGTAGGCGATCGGGGCGGTCAGACCCGCGCCCGCGATCTGCGGAACGGTGCCGTGCAGCCGGCACGCCAGTGACTTGGCCAGCGAGTCCTCGCCAGCGTCCGGCCCCCAGTCGGCGACCAGCTGCTCGGCGTGGGCGGCGGCGACGTCGATCTCGGTGTGCATGCGCTCGCCGGCTCCGACCAGCGCGGCCACCTCGAGCGCGACGACCAGCGCGTAGCCAACCGCCGCCCGGGGCTGAAATCCGCCCGGCAGCGGGATCACGGCCACGCCGTCAGCGCGGGCGCTCGCGGCCAGCTGCCCGCCGGTCGTGCACACGATCCGCCGGGCGCCCGCCGCGCCGGCGGCGTCGTAGCTCGCCAGCGTCTCCTCGGTCTCACCCGAGTAGCTCGCGCACAGCACCGCCGTGTCGGTTGACACCCACGGCGGCAGCGCGTAGCCCCGGGCAACCAGCAGCGGCCGCGCGAGGCGGTCGCCGAGCACCGCCCGGGCCAGCGAGCCGCCGATCGCCGAGCCGCCCATCCCGGCCACGATCAGGCCGCCGGGGCAGTCAGTTGCGCTCAGGTTGGCTGATTCCACGCGCCACAGCGCATCGCGCAGGTGCTCGGGCAGCGCCAGCACGTCGGCCAGCTGACCGGTGCTGTCGACGGCCGCCACGGTCTCGCGCGTCAGCTCGGGGGCGTCCGGAGTCAAAACGCGATCGCTCCATCCGGCAGCTCGACGCCGGGAAAGATGCGCATCCCGGCCAGCAGCTTGTTGCCCGCGCCGACCCGGACGCCCGCGCCGAGCACGACCTCCCCGTCCAGATGGCAGTTGTCGCCGAGGTGCGCGTCGGCGGCGACGATCGAGGAGCTGATCACGCAGCCGGCGCCGATCTGCGCGCCGTCGAGCACCACGGAGTCCACGATCCGGGCTCCCGCGCCCACGCGGACGCCCCGGCCGAGCACCACGCGGGCACCGACGATCGCGTCCGCAGCGATCTCGCAGCCCGCCCCGATCAGCGCGGGTGCGCGGACACCGGGGGTGCCGGCGCCCAGCACCCCGCCGGCGGCGGCCAGCTGACGTCCGACTTCGGTCTCGACAGCCCCCTCGAGGATCTCATAGGTCGCCTGCAGGTAACGCTGCGGGGTGCCGATGTCCAGCCAGTAGCCGCTGGCCTCGTATCCATACAACCCGTCACCGACCAGCGCCGGGAACACGTCGCGCTCGATCGAGATCCGGGTGCCGGCCGGTGCCATCCCGGCAAGCACGTCGCGCTGCAGGATGTAGGCACCGGCGTTAATCAGGTTGGTGTCGATCTGCTCGGCGCTCGGCTTCTCCAGGAACTGCTTCACCGATCCGTCGGGATGGCGGCGGACGAGCCCGTAGGCCGACGGATCCTCGACGCCGATCAGCGCCAGCGTCGCGCGGGCGCCCGTCTGCTCGTGCTGGGCCAGCTGCGCGGTCAGGTCGATGTCCGTGAGGACATCGCCGTTGAGCATGAAGAAGCGCTCCTCAAGCAGCTCCTCGGCGAACTTCAGCGCGCCGCCCGTGCCCAGCGGCTCGGGCTCCTCGACGTAGCGCAGCCGCATCCCGAGCGCCGCGCCGTCCCCGAGCACCGCGCGGACGCCGTCGGCCATGAACCCGCAGGACAGGATCGCGTCGTCGACGCCGTGGCCGCGCAGCCACTCCAGCATGTAGACGATCAACGGGCGCCCGACCAGCGGCACGACCGGCTTGGGCACCGTCGAGGTGAGCGGCCGCAGGCGAGTGCCCTCGCCGCCGGCGAGGATCAGCGCCTGCATGACACCGGACCGGCCGGCGCCGGCGGGGCGCCGCTCATCGCCCGATTCCCTCGTAGATGAAGCCGGCCGCGATGACTGCCTCGCGGTCGGCGAAGTTGCGCCCGTCAACGATCAGCCCGCCGGCCATCCGCGCGCGCACCTCCACCCAGTCCAGCTCGGCGAACTCGGGCCACTCGGTGACCAGGATCGCGGCGTCGGCCCGATCCAGGGCCTCGAGCGACGAGGCGGCGAACTGCACCCCGGGCATCAGCTTGCGTGCCTCGTGCTCAGCGACCGGGTCATACGCCGAGACCTTGGCCCCGTCGGCCTGCAGCCGCGCTGACAGCACCAGCGACGACGCCTCGCGCATGTCATCGGTGTTGGCCTTGAAGGCGAGCCCGAGCAGCGCGATCTTGCGACCCACCAGCGAGCCCAGATGCTTCTGCAGCTTGCCGACGACGCGGCGCTTCTGCAGCTCGTTGACCTCGATCACCGAGGTCAGCAGTTGAAAGTGATAGCCCGAGTTGCCGGCTAGCTGCTTGAGGGCCGACACGTCCTTGGGAAAGCACGAGCCGCCGAAGCCGATCCCCGGCTTGAGGAAGTGGCTGCCGATGCGGCGGTCCAGGCCCATCCCCTTGGCCACCTCGACGACGTCGGCGCCGGTCTCCTCGCACACGTTGGCGATCTCGTTGATGAACGAGATCTTCGTCGCCAGAAACGCGTTGGCGGCAAGCTTGACCATCTCCGCGCTGGCGATGTCGGTGCGCACGATCGGCGCGCCCAGCGGCTCATACAGCGCCGACACGGCGTCCCCGGCCCAACCGCCGTCGTCGCCGACGACGACCCGGTCGGGCGCGAGAAAGTCCTCGAGCGCCGACCCCTCTTTGAGGAACTCGGGACACGAGACGTAGGCGAAGCCGGCCTTGCCCTGCTCGGCGAACACTCGCTTGATCGACGCGCCGGTGCCAACCGGCACCGTGGACTTCATCACCAGCGCGTGGCGATCCGAGGCGGGCATCGAGGCCACCACCGCCTGCACCGAAGACAGATCCGCGTCGCCGGAGTAGGTCGGTGGGGTGCCGACCGCCACGAACAGCAGCCGCGAATGCTCGAGCGCCGGGGCCAGCTCGGTAGAGAAGTGCAAGCGCTCGCGGTGACGCGCCACCGACTCGGCTAGGCCGGGCTCGTAGATCGGGATTTCCCCGCGCTGCAGGCGCGCGATCTTGTCGGCGTCAACATCGACACACCAGACCTCGCTGCCCAACTCGGCAAAGCCGGCCGCGGTCACCAATCCCACATAGCCGGTGCCGATCACCGCCACGGGTTCGGGCTCAGGGTTCATCGATCCGGTGAGGCTAGCGAGCCGGCACCGAGACTCCCCTGGCGAACGCGGCGATCAGCCGCGGGCCTTGGTGAATGAGGCCGCCATCGCCACCATCTGCTGGTTGGGGATCGCGCTCGTCAGGGTGTTGGAGATCCAGTAGACGTCCGGACCGTTGTGCCAGGCGACGGTGGTCAGCCGGCCGCCGTCGGCGTACAGGAACAGCTTGCGCCCGGCGACGGTGCGGGTGCCGCTGGGGCTGGCCAGCAACGGCGGGTTGCGCCACGTCGTGCCCTGGACGCCGTAGTACTGGCCGATCAGCGAGTTGAGTACGAGCGTCATCCGGTACGCCGGGTGCTTGAGGCCCTGCTGGTCCGGGATCATGTACGCCCGCGGATAGGAGTGGGCGTACTGGCTCGCCGGCTCCGCGCCGTTGCTGCAGTTGGCGGTCAGGCCGAGGCAGTATTGAGTATTGGTCTTGATGTCGCTTGGGAAGTAGACAGGCATCCCGACCCGGCTCAGCTGGGCGGCCTGGCTGCGCCCGTCGGCGGCGGCGGAGGTCAGGCCCGCGGTGTTGATCGCGCCGATGCGCTTGTGCCCCTTCAGCGACTTCGGGACGCTCTTGGTCTTGGCCTTGGCTTTTGACGTCGGGGTGACGAACCGCTTGTAGGCCTGGTGCTCGGCGGCCTGGTTGGCGGTCACTACGCACGACGTCGCCGTGCACGGCTGCAGATCAGCCGGGAATGAGATCTGCCTGATCGTGTTGCCATCGGAGCCGAGCACCAGGTTGAACAGGTTGATCAGCTGGTCGGTGGACTGCAGGTTCTTGTCCAGAGTGGAATGCTTGCCGAAGATACGCAGCAGCCGATCGCGGTTGGCGAACAGCTTGCCGATCGGGTACTGCTCCTTCGCCCAGCGGATGAAGTCCTGCTGGCGCGCGTTGCGCACGATGTCTGAGTCGGTGTGCCGGAAGCGCACGAACGGCAGCGCGCCACTGACCGACTGATTGTGGCCGCACAGCTTCTGATAGCCGGGCTGAATATCGATCGATGAGTAGTTGTCGCCCGGGATCCCGGAGTTGGAGTCGTTGTAGTACCGATGGTCGACGTCGGAGTACACGCAGCCGATCGCGTCGACGAGATCCGAGAACCCGGTGAAGTTCGTGTCGACGATGTGGTTGGGATGAAAGCCCGGGAACACGTTCTGCTGGATCGTCTTGATCAGCAGGTTGTACCCGCCGTCGGTATAGGCCGCGTTGATCTTGTTGACGCCGAAGCCGGGGATGTTGACCTGCAGATCGCGCGGGATCGACATCACGTTGATCGTCGAGGAGGAGGCGTTGAGCCGCACCAGCAGCATCGTGTCGGTGTTTGAGCCTCGCGCGGGCGCTCCGGCGCGGTGATCGGAGCCGATCAGCAGGATCGTCTGCGGCTGACCCGGGCTGGGCAGCTTGAGCTGCGGGCTGACGATGCCCGGGTTGATCGAGATGTCACCGACCAGCGTGCTGACCTGCAGCAGACCGGCGACCGCGGTGGTGGCGGCGCTCGCTCCAATCACGACCACGGCACACGAGATGAAGCGCCAGACGATGCCCCGGCGACTGCGTGGAACCAGCCAGCTCACGCTGATCGCCTCCGCTGGCCCGCGGGCTCGCGGGTGGGTAGGACTCGATTCCATCCAGCCTCGCCTGATCGGGCAGGGTGGGCGGGGGTCGATCCCAGCTGGCTCACTCGTATGTCGGCGGCGTGAGTCATCCGGCTGCGCGGCCGCCCTCGATCGAGCGCAGCGCACGCGCGCAATCGGATTCCGCGTCGCGCGCCAGCCAACCCGGCAGCGCGCGGACAAAATCGGCGAGCGCCCGACGGTAGCTGGCCAGCGAGCTCAGCGAGACCCACTCATCGGGTCCGTGATGGCCGGCGCCCGCGGGGCCGAACTCGACCGCCGGGATCCCCGCCTCGATGAACGACGCGGCGTCGGAGGCGCCGTCCCGCCCGACGCTCACCACCTCGCCGCTGATCGCGCCCGCGACGGCCTCACCGAGGCCGCGCACGTATGGATTGCGGCGCGAAACCGTCACCGGCGGGTGGATGAACGTCCGCTTGACGTCGATCCCGGGGATCTCCCGCACCTGGGCGAGGATCTCCCCCGGGTCCTGCCCGGGGAGATAGCGCACGTCGACTGCCATCTCGCAGCGATCGGGGACCTTATTGAGCGCATCGCCACCCTCGATCCGGCCGAGGTTGATCGACGGCCGGTCGAACATCTCCGAGGACTCGCGGCTGAACGGCAACGACTCGATCCGGCGAAACACGTCGACGGCCTTGAGCACGGCGTTGTCACCCAGCCATGGGGTCGAGCTGTGGGCGGCGCGGCCGTGGACGACGATCCGCATCACCAGCACGCCTTTGGCCTGGATCCCGATGTGCAGGTCGGTCGGCTCCCCGGTGATTGCGAAGTCGGGGCGGGCGGGGCCGGTTTCCCGGGCGACGACCGCGTCGGTCGAACGCTCGTCGATTTCCTCAGACTCCTCGTCGGGCACGACCACGAGCCGCACACGGACCTGATCCTGGTCAGTCACGTCACGCAGCGCGCACATCATCGACGCCAGGCCGCCCTTCATGTCATAGGCGCCGCGGCCAATCAACCGGTCGCCCTCCACGCGCGGCTCGAACTGCTCGGCGCGCCCGGGGACGACGTCGAGATGACCGTGCCAGACGATGCAGGGGGCACCGTCGCGGCGCGGGCCGACGTCGGCGATCAGCACCGGCAGTCCGTTGTGGTCATGCTCGGAGACCTCGATGTCACGGGATTCGAGCCAACCCTTGACGAATCCTGCGGCCGCGACGATCACGTCGGGGCGTGATGTCTCGTAGCCGATCAGCCGTTCGGCGAGAACACGCTCGTCAACCATGCGTCGTGAAAGCGTAGGAGACCGACCTGACGCTGCGATAAGCGCGACGTCGGGGTGACCGGCCGGATCCGGGCTACGCACCCTCGGCGATCCGCAGGAATGCCGCCCAGCGGGCCTTGTCGCGCGCCGCCGCGCGGCGCTTCTCGGAGTCCTCGTCGGACTCGTCAAACGCCTTCTCGGCCGCCTGCAGGCGATCCCGCAGCTCGCCGGCGTCGAGGCTGTCAGGCTCGTGGGCCTCCTCGACCAGCAGCAACGCGCGGTTGTTGGCCACCTGCAGGTAGCCCTCGGACTGCGCGAACGAGACGATGTCGGAATCAGACCGGTACAGCCGCAGCTCGGTCGGGTCGAGCATCGCCAGCAGCGGCTGGTGGTGGGCGAGCACGCCGATTGAGCCGATCGTGGTGCGGGTGGAGACCATCTGCACCTCGTCGCTGAACACCTCACCGTCCGGGGTGAGGACCTCGACCGCGAATTTCTCGTGCTCGGCCACGCTCAGCCTGCCTCGGTCCCGCCGTTGTCCTCAGCATCGGAATCCGTGCCCGCATCGGCGTCAGACTCGGCGCCCGAATCCTGGTCCTCGGACTCCGTCTCCTCGTCGGCGGAGGAGCCGCGTGACTCCTGCGCGACCTCGTCGATCGAGCCCTTCATGAAGAACGCCCGCTCCGGCACCTCGTCGTACTTGCCTTCGAGGATCTCCTTGAAGCCGCGGATCGACTCCTCGACGGGCACGTAGCGGCCCGGGACGCCGGTGAACTGCTCGGCGACATGGAACGGCTGCGAGAGGAAGCGCTCCAGGCGGCGGGCCCGCTGTACGGTCACCTTGTCCTCGTCGGAGAGCTCGTCGATCCCGAGAATCGCGATGATGTCCTGCAACTCCTTGTAGCGCTGCAGCACCTCCTTGACGCGGTTGGCGACGGCGAAGTGCTCCTCGCCCACGATCTCGGGCTTGAGGATCGTCGAGGTCGAATCCAGCGGGTCGACGGCCGGGTAGATGCCCTTCTCCGAGATCGACCGCGAGAGCGATGTGGTCGAGTTGAGGTGGGCGAACGCCGACGCCGGCGCCGGGTCGGTCAGGTCGTCCGCCGGCACGTAGATCGCCTGGACGCTGGTGACCGATCCCTTGCGGGTCGAGGTGATCCGCTCCTGCAGCTGGCCCATCTCGGAGTCCAGCGTCGGCTGATACCCGACCTGGGACGGCATCCGGCCCAGCAGCGCCGAGACCTCGGAGCCGGCCTGGACGAAGCGGAAGATGTTGTCGATGAACAGCAGCACATCCTGGCCCTCTTCATCCCGGAAGTACTCGGCCATCGTCAGCCCCGACAGGGCGACGCGCATGCGCGCTCCAGGCGGCTCGTTCATCTGTCCGAAGACGAGCATCGTCTTGTCCAGCACGCCGGATTCCTTCATCTCCAGCCACAGGTCGTTGCCCTCGCGCGAGCGTTCTCCGACGCCGCAGAATGCCGACAGGCCGTCATGCTCCTGGGCGAGGTTGTGGATCAGCTCCTGGATGATCACGGTCTTGCCGACGCCGGCGCCGCCGAACAGGCCGACCTTGCCGCCCTTGGCGTAGGGCGCGAGCAGGTCGATCACCTTGATCCCCGTCTCGAACATCTCGGTCGTCTGGGTCAGCTCCTCGACGGTCGGCGCGTCGCGGTGGATCGGCCAGCGCTCGACGTCGTCGTCGATCGGGTCGCCATAATCGATCGGCTCGCCGAGCAGGTTGAAGATCCGGCCGAGCGTCGCCCGTCCCACGGGGACCATGATCGGGGCGCCGGTGTCGATCACTTCGGTACCGCGGGCCAGGCCGTCGGTGGTGTCCATCGCGACCGCGCGGACGCGGTCGTCGCCGAGATGCTGCTGCACCTCGCAGACCAGATATGGGTCGTTGCCGGCGGCGATGTCCTCGTCCTCCTCCGCCCTAGCGGCATCGGGTCGCGGGACGAGGATCGCGTGGTTGATCTCGGGGAGCCGGTCGGGGAACACGGCCTCGATGACCACGCCCTGGACCTCTTCGATCCGGCCGACGTTGCGCTCTTCTTGGGTGTTCTCGGTCTGTTTTTCAGTGGTAGCGGACATGCGTGCTCTTCTCCTTATCCGAGGCCTTCGGCGCCGGCGACGACTTCCATGATCTCCTGCGTGATCTCGGCCTGGCGGGCCCGGTTCATCTCCAAGGTGTAATCGTCAATCAGCGTGCTCGCGTTCTCTGACGCGTTGCGCATCGCGGTCATTCGCGCCCCGTGCTCGGACGCGGTGGACTCCAGCAGCGCCCGGTAGATCGAGATCTCGACGTAATCGGGGACGAGCCGTTTGAGGATCTCCTCGGGGTCGGGCTCATACTCAACCAGAGCGCGCGGCTGAGCATTGTCGGGGTTGTCCTCATCCTGCGTCTCGTCACGCTCGTCGTCGAGCAGGGTCGCATGCTGCAGCGGCAGCAGCGTCTCGCGGCGGATGACCTGTGAGAGCGGAGACAGATAGCCGTTGTAGAAGATCTCGACCTGGTCGACCTCGCCGTCGACGTAGGCCGAGATCAGCCGCTCGGCGATCCGCCGGGCGTCGGCGTAGGACGGACGGTCGGTGAAGCCGGTGAAGCTGTCGGCGACCTCGACCCCGCGGAACGCCAGCGACGAGGCCGGACGGCGGCCGGAGGCGAAGTAGATCGCCGAGTGGCCTTCGTCGCCGTGCTCCCGACCGGCCCTGATCCCGGCCCGCACGGCGTTTGAGTTAAACGCCCCGGCCAGGCCACGATCGCCGGCCACGACGAGCAGCCCGACGGTCTGCAGCTGCTCGTGCTCGGCGAGGATCGGCAGCTGCGGCACGCTGCCGGCCGCTTGCGCCGCCTGACGGGTCATCCGGCGGATCGCGTCGGCGTAGGGACGCAGCACCTCGATCCGCTGCTCGGCCCGGCGCAATCGGGCGGCGGCAACCATCTCCATCGCCCGGGTGATCTTCTGGATGTTCTTCACCGCGCTGATGCGGTTGCGAACGTCTCGCTGCGAGGTGGCCATGACTTCGTCCCGCCCGCCCTAGGCCGCCTTGGCCTGCGGCTGGTCGTCGTCGAGCGGATGGCCCTCTTCGTCGAGGTCATAGCCGAAGTCCTCGGCGTAGGTGGAGATCGCGTCCTTGAGCGTGGACTGGGTCTCGTCTGACCAGTCGCCGCCGGCAATCGCCTTGACGAGCTCGGGTTGATTGCCCCGCACCGACTCGATCAAGCCGCTGAGGAACTTCGACACCTTCTCGACGGTGATCCGGTCAATGAAGCCGTTGGTGGCAGCGTAGATCTGCACCACCTGGTCCTCGACGGGCATCGGATGGCGCTCGTTCTGATTCAGGGTGGTGACGAGTCGCTCGCCGCGGGCCAGCGCTCGCCGGGTATCGGCATCGAGGTCTGAGCCAAACTGCGAGAACGCCTCCAGATCGCGGTACTGCGACAGCTCCAGCTTGAGCGTCCCGGCCACCCGGCGCATCGGCTTGATCTGCGCGTTGCCGCCCACTCGCGACACGGAAATCCCGACGTTGATCGCCGGCCGCACGCCCGAGTAGAACAGCTTCGGCTCCAGGAAGATCTGGCCGTCGGTGATCGAGATCACGTTGGTGGGGATGAACGCCGACACGTCGCCGGCCTGGGTTTCGATCACCGGCAGCGAGGTCAGCGAGCCGCCGCCGAGATCGTCGTTGAGCTTGACCGCGCGCTCGAGCAGGCGCGAGTGCAGGTAGAAGACGTCGCCGGGGTAGGCCTCACGGCCCGGCGGGCGGCGCAGCAGCAGCGACATCTGCCGGTAGGCGACGGCGTGCTTGGAGAGGTCGTCATAGACCGTGAGCGCGGCCTTGCCGTTGTAGAGGAAGTGCTCGGCCATCGCACAGCCGGCGTAGGGGGCGAGGAACTTGATCGGCGCCGCCTCGTCGGCCGCCGCCATCACGATGATCGTGTTCTCCAACGCCCCCGCGTCCTCCAGCACGCTGGCGAGCTGCACGACCGTGGCCGTGCGCTGCCCGCTCGCGACGTAGATCGAGATGACGCCGGAGTCATTGTTGTTGATGATCGTGTCGATCGCGATCGCCGTCTTGCCCGTCTGGCGGTCGCCGATGATCAGCTCGCGCTGACCGCGGCCGATTGGGATCATCGAGTCGATCTCCTTGATCCCGGTGAGCATCGGCTCGGTCACCGGCTGGCGCTGGACGACGCCCGGCGCCTTGTGCTCGGCCGGCCGCGTCTCGGTGGTCGCGATCTCGCCCTTGCCGTCCAGCGGGTTGCCGAGCGGATCGACGATCCGCCCCAGCAGCGCCTCGCCGACGGGGATGTCGAGCAGACGGCCGGTGCGCTTGACAGTGTCGCCCTCCGAGATGTGCTCCCACTCGCCGAACAGAACCGCGCCGACGTTGTCGGACTCGAGGTTCAACGCTAGGCCGGTGACATCGTGGGGCAGCTCGAGCATCTCGAACGACATGCAGTTCTCCAGGCCGTGTATGCGGCAGATGCCGTCGGCCACCGACAGCACGGTGCCGACCTCGGTCAGCTCGGCGCTCGACGTGTCCAGGCCCTCGATCCGGTTCTTGAGGATCGAGGTGATCTCATCGGGCTTGATCTGCATGTCTCTGAATTGCTCCTTGACCGCCGCGGCGTTAGGCCTGGGCGACTTGCTTTCGAAGTTGTTCCAAACGGTTCTTGATCGACGCGTCGAGGATCACGTTGCCGACCCTTAGCACCACCCCGCCAATGATCTCGGGGTCGATCTTGGCGGAGACCTCGATCGTGCGGTCGACCTGCTCTCCGATCCGCTTGCCGAGGTTCTCCACGGTCGCTGAGTCCAGCGGCACGGCGCTGGTGATCTGCACCGGCAACAGCCGGCGCTCCTCGTCCCACAACACCGTGAACTCGGTGCGGATACGGAAGATCGCCGGCATCCGGTGGCGCTCGATCAGCGCCTGCAGGAAGTTATCGAAGGCCGGGTTGGCCTCGGTCACCGCCCGCGCCAGCCCGTCCTTCTTCTCCGCGGCCGAGAAGTACGGCGAGAAGAAGAACGCGGTCAGCTGGCGGTTGGAGTCCAGCGCGTCCGCGAACGCGTCGAGCTGCTCGCGGATCTCATCCAGCGAGTCCTGCTCGACCGCGACCTCGAACAGGGCGCGGGCATAGACCTGGGCGATCTCCTCCACCTAGTTTCGTCCCTCTGCCCCGCTCAGCGCGCTGAAGTCCAATTCGGACAGGGCTTCGTCCACGAGCCGCCGCTGATCGGACTCGGTGAGGGTCTTGCGCGTCACCTTCTCGGTCGCCGCGACCGTCAAATCGGCGACCTCGCGGCGGATCTCCTGGATCGCGCGGCGGGTCTCTGATTCGATGTCACGCCGCGTCTGCTCCATCAGCTGCTCGCGAGTGGCCTTGGCCTCGTCCTTGGCGTCTCGCTCGTGGGTCTCGGCCGCCGTCCGCGCGCGGGTCACGATCTCATCGGCCTGCGAGCGTGCCGCGTGCAGCCGCTCGCGATATTCCGCGAGCAACTCGTCGGCCTCGGTACGGGTGCGCTCGGCAGCGTCGATCGAGTCCTCGATCGCCTTCTGGCGCTTGTCCAGGGCCGCGGAGATGCGCGGGAACGCCAGCTTGCCTAGCGCGTACATCGAGATCCCGAACAGCAGCAGCGTCCAGATCATCAGCCCAACGTTGGGCGTGATCAGGAATGACCCCGAGGATGCGGCGTTGATGGACATCTACTTCAGCACGTAGGAGATCAGGCCGGCGACCAACCCGTAGAAGAAGCAAGCCTCGGTGAGCGCGAAGCCGAGCCACTGGATGCTCGTGATCTCGTCGCGCATCTCCGGCTGGCGGGTGACCGACTCGATCACCTTGCCGAAGATGATCCCGATCCCGACGCCGGCGCCGGCCGCGCCGAGTCCGCCCCCGATCCCGATCCCGAGACCGGCGCCGACCCCGGAGGACGCAGCGAAGGAGAGGATATGTGTAAGCAGCACTTGGGAACAGCTCCTTTTTCGTTAGTGATGGGTGACCGAGCCGCCGATGTAAATGGCGGCGAGGGTCGCGAAGATGAAGGCCTGGAGCGTGGCCACCAGGCCGAGTTCGAACAGATACACGAGGATGCCGATCGGCAACGTGAACCAGCCCAGGAACGACAGCCCGAGGATGACCGCCAGGCCGCCGGCCATGAACAGGATGATCAGGTGGCCGGCGAGGATGTTGGCGAACAGTCGAATCGTCAGCGAGATCAGCCGCATGAACGTGGAAACGATCTCGAGTCCGCCGATGAAGACCGCCATCGGCCCGTGCACACCGGCCGGGATCAGACTCTTGAAGTAGCCGATCGGCCCCTGGGCGCGGATGCCCTCCCAGTTGAAGACGACAAAGACGACCAGGGCCAGCACCAGCGGCACCGAGATGTTGGCGGTGGCCGCGTAGAGCGCGAAATCGGGGATGTGGGCGCCGAAGACGTTGAACGTCTGCTCGCTGTTGGTGGGCAGCGGGATATAGCCGATCAGGTTGCTGAACTCAATGAACAGGAACAGCGCACCGAGGAACGGAAACCACTTGGCGGCCATCGAGCTGTCCATGTTGCCGCGGGTGATGTTGTCGCGCATCAGCGAGAACAGCACTTCAACCGCCGTCTGCACCCGGTTGGGTCGCCGCTGCATGCGATCCGCGATCCAGAGCGTGGTGACGACCGTGAGGATCGCGGCGATGAACAGGTACAGCACGGCGCGGTTGATGCTGAAAACTCCGAGGCTGACCCAGTTGATCAGCTTGAACTCGTTCTGGATCTGGAACGAGTTGTTCTTGTGGCCGAACCCGAAGACGACCACCAGTACCACGATGCCGAGCACGTAGACGCCGGCGATGCCGTAGATGAGCTTGCGCCGGCTGCTCATCGCGACCTCGTGCGGCGGGCGGCCGGGGGACGGGGGGCGGTCGTCCGACGCGGACGGGTGAAAGCGCTGGTGACGAGCTGCACGGTGAACGCGAACACGATCACGGCCAGCGCGGCGAGACCGGCGCCCTGACCATCGGATTTGCGCACCAGGATCACGACGATCGCCAGCGTGAACAGGCGGCCGAGCATGTAGCCCATCCGGACCCCGATCTGGCGGTTGGCTTCGCGCGCGGACGAGGCATAGCGGTCCACCGCTACCCCGAGCGCGCGCAGCGCTACCCACGCGCCGGCGGCGATGCCATAGCCACTGGCCGAGACGCCGATCAGGAGCATGATCGGCGCGGCCACGACGAGCAGCGCCACGTCGGTGTAGCCGAGCACCGTGATCGGTTGTTCAGACATCCTGGAAGCGCTTAATGACAACGCGGATCCCGACGAGAAAGCCGATCAGAAAGCCGACCACCGCGAGCGGGACGACCGGCCCCAGCAACGCGCCGATGCCAGCCCCGATCGCCGCGCAGAGCACGTTGACCGAGAGCATCACGGCTCCGGCGGCGTCCCGGCCGGTCACAGGGGGACGACTGGTGTTCGTCATGTTGTCTGCTGTCGCTTCGTTTCAAGCTGAGCTACCGGGTTGGGGCGCGGAACAGTATCGGCGCGACTATCCAGGCGCTCCCTGGACGTCAAGCGCCTGCCGGCGCGATGCACCACTGCCGAAACGGTAGTGGAGACGCGGCCGGGTTAGTAGGAGGTTAGCGTGCCCGCAGGCGGGACGGAGGGGAGGGCGGGCCGCTGCTCCGCGGTCTCGCGTGGGCGGGCCGGCTTCCACAGCTGACCCTCGGCCCACATCGCCGCGAGCCCCGCACGCGGAAGCCCGAGCGCGCCCTCGTAGACGAGATAGCGCGGCTCCCAGCGGGGGAAGAACTTAGCGTTGAACCGGTACAGGCTCTCGATCTGAAAGAACGGGTTGCCGAGCGCGATCAGCTTCCCGAGCGCGCGCTCGGTCGGTCGCTGGGGGCTGTGCAACCACTTCGCGAACGCCGCGAAGTTCAGCGACATCTCGTTGACGCCGCGCTCGCGCAGCAACTCAATCGCCGTCACGACCATGAACTCGGTGAGCCCGTTGGGCGTGCCAGGGTCACGGCGCATGAACGACAGCGACATCGCCGAACGGCCGTAGCACGGAACGAAGTGCAGCACGCCGCGGATCGGGCGGGCGGGGTCTGATTCGTCCCGTGCGAGCAGGACCAGCGCGTCGTTGTCGTGATCGGAGCGCAGCGAGTCCATCGCCATCGAGAAGCCGCGCTCGGGTGCGCCCTCGCGCCCCCGCTCCAGCACCGCCTCCGCCTCGGCGGTGGTCGCGGGATCGAGCTCGCCGACCGGGTGCAGCCTTGCCGAGAAGCCGGTCTTCTGCAGCCGACTGACCGACTGGCGAACCTTGCGGATCGGCCGGCCCTGCAGCGAGAACTTGGCGACGTCGACGATCGCCTCGTCCCCGAGGTAGATGGTGCGCAACCCGAGCTGCCGATACAGCGGGCACAGACGCTCGCTGGCGCCCACGACGCCGAGCTTGAGCCCCCGGATCTCGGCGAAGGCCCGCACCTGCCCGAGCAGCGGCTCCAGTGCCCGGTCGGGTCCGACGGGGTCGCCGGACAGCAGCACGACGCCGTTCTCGACTCGATAGCCAACGAACGCCGACCGGTCCTCGCTGAAGAAGTAGTGCTTGTCGGCGCGCAGCTTGAAGAACGACAGCGTGTCGGTGCCGTGCGCGCGGATCAGCGTCGCCGCGGCTTGGCGAGCGGCTTGACCCGGCAGCGAACGCGGCGCCGCGAGCGGCCGGAAGATCGCGTAGGCCATCGCCATCAGCGTGCCGATCTCGATCCCATGGACGGTGACCGGCAGCCAGATGATGTCGTGGTGGAAGTGCAGCGGACCGGCATGCCAGGCCAGCAGGTCTCCAGTCTCACGCGTCACCGAGCCCAGCGACGGACGCCCTTCCGAGGCCCAGGTCACGGCGCCGGCGAGCGCCAACCCGAGGCCGCTCAGCAGTGGGATCCGCCACACCGCACAGCGCAGCGTGATCGCATCGTGGTCGACACGGAAGGTCGAGCGCCCCGCTGCCAGCAGCGCGGCGGCCAGCCAGGTGATCGTCATCTCCTCGAAGTCCAGGCCCTTGAGCAGATTCAGCACGCCGAGCGCGACCATCAGCACCAGCGCGGCCTGCCAGGCCCGGCGACGGCGCTTGAGCAGGTACGGGGCCAGCAGCAGCAGCGCCATCCCCATCGGCAGCGCGAAGGCGTGGAACAGGCGGATGTCTGAGACGGGTTCGAAATCCAGCAGCAGATGCCCGCGCCAGCGGATGTTCGGCGTCAGCGCCGAGGCGATGTTGACCGCGCCGACGAGCGCGGCGACCACCGCCGCCAGCGCCGGCGCGGAGGGCAGCATCATTCGGATGCGTTGGCTGAAATTCATATACAGGGGAGGAGGTCGGCCCCGCGCCGTCGTTGCTGCAGGGCGCTAGTCAGGCCGGTCGTGCCCCACGCACCAGCCGTCACCCGCAAGTACAACGGTGCCCACCGCTGGTTACGGCGCTGACCGCGACTTTCCTGCCCGCCGCGCGGGCACGGCCACCCGGCTCAGACGCTGAGCTCGGCGATCCGCTGCGCGACCAGCTGCTGCTTGTCCTCGAGCTCGGCGGCCAGGTCGGTGAGCTCGGCGAGCCGGCTTGAGACCAGCGTCAGCTGATTGCCGATGTGGTGGCGCAGCTCCTCGAGGATCCGCTTACGCTCGGCCGGCGCCTCGGTCTGATGCAGCTCGCGACGGAGGTGCGCCCGGGCACTCTCGGCCTCCAGCAGCTGTGACAGCTGATCGAGGGAGAGCCCGAGCAGGTCCCGGAGGCGGATGATCTCCCGCACCCGATCCACGTCGGCCTCGGTATACACGCGATGCTTGCCCTGCGCGCGCTCGGCGCCGCCGAGCAGGCCGATCTCCTCGTAGTAGCGGATCGTTCGCGGGGTGGTCCCAGTCTGCTCGGCCAGCTCGCCGATCCGCAGCGTCGTCGGCTGTGCCGTCGGGGCGACGGCGCTCATGAGAGCGCCGCCTCGGGCTCACGCTGCCGTGCCTCACGCGCCTGCTCAGACTCGACGGCGTGGTGGCCGCGGGTCGTCTTGGCCGTGTCCTTGGGGCGTGCGGCGGAGATCGCCGCGCCGACCACGGAGACCGCGGCCAGGCACCACAGGGCGACGTGCATGTTGGACAGGAACGGCGTCAGCTGGGCGTTGGAGATGTGGTTGGCCAGGCCCGAGAAGACGGCGAACAGCACCGACTTCGGCACCGACGCGGTGACGACGGCGAGCACGAAGGCGATCGACATGACTGCACCGGTGTTCTGGACGAGTACCCGGGCGCCGGCCGCGATCCCGCGGCGGTGCGGGGCGACGACGCCCATCATCGCGGCGGTGTTGGGCGAGTTGAACATGCCCGAACCGATGCCGACGACGAACATGTAGACGCCGGGCAGCACGTAGCTGGTGTTGCGGCCGAGCGTGGTCATCAGCGCCAGACCGACAGCGGTGACGAGCATGCCCAGCACGGCCAGCGTGCGCGAACCGCGCCGGTCGGCCCAGATCCCGGCGAGCGGCGAGGCGACCAGCATGCCGAGCGCGAGCGGCGCCAACTTGACGCCGGCCAGGATCGGTGAGTTGCCCTGGACGCCCTGGAAGTAGAACACGAACACGAACATCAGCGCGAACCGGGCCAGGCCGTTGGCAAAGGCCGCGCCCGACGCGGTGGCGAACAGGCGGTTGCGGAAGATGCTGAGGTCGAGCATCGGCGCCCTCTGGCGGCTCTCGATCAGTACGAACAGCGGCAGCAGCACCACCCCCACGATCAGTGCGGGGATCACCAGCGAGGAGGTCCAGCCCGAGATCCCGCCCTTGGAGATGCCGTAGACGATGCCGGTCAGCCCGACCAGAAACGTCAGCGTGCCGAGATAGTCAAACGAACGGTCCTCGGAGCGACCGGTGACCTCGTGCAGGACGTGCCACGCCCAGAGGCTGCCGAGCAGGCCGAACGGGACGTTGAACCAGAACACCCAGTGCCAGCTGGCGTCGACCAACGCGCCACCCAGGACCGGACCGATGACCAGGCCCACGGCCGCGACCATCGTGTTGGTGCCCATCGCGACTCCGAGCTCCTCTTTGGGGAACGCGTCGGTGACGATCGCCGCCGAGTTGGCGAACAGGAACGCCCCGCCGATGCCCTGCAGGATCCGCCACAGGATCAGTTCGGTGCCGTTGCCGGCAAAGCCCGCGCCCAGAGACGCCGCCGCGAACAGCACGAAGCCGCCCACGTATGCCTTCTTGCGTCCGAACTGGTCAGACAGACGCCCGGCGCTGAGCACCAGCACGGTCGAGGCGATCATATAGACGAGGATCACCCAGACGAGCTCGAGCAGGCTGGTGTGGAGGCTGCGCTCGAGGTCTGGCAGCGCGATGATCAGCGTGCCGGAGTTGATCGTAGCGAGCAGCATGCCGAGGCTGGTGCACGACAGCGCCCACCACTTGTACGAGCTGTGCTCGGAGTTGACCCCGATGCGACGGCGGCGCTCGCCGGGCGACGAGGGAGCGTTGAGGGCTGACAAGGGAGGACCGCTTTCTTTCGCGAGAATCTGTTTCTTACGTAAACGTCAGAATAGCAGAGCCTGGAGCGCCTCCGGAGCGCCGTCGCTAGTGCCCCGACGTCGGTTCGGCGGTCAGCGAACGTAGATCGCGGCGACCCGGCTGTAGAACACCGGGGCGTCGATCTGCTGGACCTGCACGTAGTACTTGCCGGGCGTGATCGTCCAGAAGCCGG
>JBPCPC010000161.1:0-9879 GCA_050999585.1 Solirubrobacteraceae bacterium
TTGGGTAGCGCGACCGCCTCGGCTGATCAAGCAGCGGTGGATTGGGGGTGGAGTTGCTGTGTGCGTGGCGGCGCTGCTTGACATCCGCTGCGTGGTCGCGCAATGCGGCAACGATCTCGGGGCTGGCGCCCTGAGTCGTTGCATAGACACCACATCGGTGCCGATCGATGGGGGTTTGCGAGGGGGGTGGGGGTGAGGCGGTGGGTTGCTTGGCCTGTGGCCCACACCCCTTCCCGGATCGCATCGAGTGGGGGGTTTGTGGGGTTTCTGGCCGGGTCGGGGCGTCAGCCCCGACGGGTGGGTGGGACCGAGTCATTGCGCGGCGCGGGCGTGGCTGTCAAGCATCGCCCCCCGACCAGAGCACCTCGATCGCCAGTTCGATGCTTGATCAGCGACGCCCGGCCGCGCCACCCACCCACGCCCGGCGCCCCGGCGTGCATGGTGTGACAAACCCGATCGACCGTCGGAGGTTTGTCACCGGCTGCGGGCTGAGCGGGCGAACGGTGACAAAGCTCGGAGCGCTGGTTGGATTTGTCGCATGGTGCACGTCAGGCCACAGGAGCTTCGCCACGCGCGCAGCGAGTCTGCTGCGCCACCGCACCCACGCCCGCTCGCCGCCGACGTAACGTCCGATGGCCGGGACGCTCGCGCCCGGACCACCGAAACAAACCCACAATCAGCGACCCTGCCACTCCGGCGGGCGCTTCTCGGCGAACGCGCGCACGCCCTCGCGGAAGTCCTCGGAGGAGAAACACGCTTGACGCAGCTCGAGCAGTTCGCGCTCGATCGCCGGCGCCAGCGTCGCCTGGCCGTCGAGCACGGCGCGGATCACCCGCTTGTTGCCCGCCTGGGCGAGCGGCGCGTTGGCGGCGATCTCCGCGGCCAGCGCGACCGCCGCGTCGGGTAGCTCGCCGGGCTCGACGATCGAGTTGACCAGTCCCCAGGTGAGCGCGGCGCTCGCCGGTACCGGTCTCCCGACGAGGAACAGCTCCCGGGTGCGCGCGGCGCCGATCGTGTCGATGAACTTGCGGATCCCGGTGTGGGAGTACACGAGGCCGAGCTTGGCCGGCGGCATCCCGAGCTTGATCGAGTCGGCGGCAATCCGCAAGTCACAGGACAGCGCCAGCTCCAGGCCGCCGCCGATCGCGTGCCCGTTGAGCGCCGCCAGCGTCGGATAGGGGTACGCGTCGACGGCGTCGGTGGCGGCCGCGAACGGATGCGCCACCAGGCTCTCGGCTTCGTCGGCGAACCCCTCCCGCGGGGCCAGCGCCCCGAGGTCATAGCCGGCGGAGAACGTCGAGCCCTCGCCGGTGACGATCACACAGCGGGCATCC
Source organism: Solirubrobacteraceae bacterium (assembly GCA_050999585.1). Taxonomy (GTDB): domain Bacteria; phylum Actinomycetota; class Thermoleophilia; order Solirubrobacterales; family Solirubrobacteraceae; genus Palsa-465. The sequence goes on from JBPCPC010000161.1 coordinate 1,335, forward strand.
AGCGCGGGCACCGTCTGCGCGAACGCATCCAGGATCGCGTGATCCAACGCCCCCCGCCTGCCGGGATTGGAGACCGTCAGCCGCGTCACGTGGGGCGCCGGCTCGTCGACGAGCAGTCGCCCCCCGGAGCTATCGCAGGACAACGAGCGTGTCGCCCTCGGACACCGACTGGCCCTCGGTGCAGCGGATCTCCGCGACGACGCCGGGGTCCTCGGCCTCGACCGGCATCTCCATCTTCATCGACTCGAGGATCACCACCGCGTCGCCCTCCTGTACGGAGTCGCCCACCGCGACCTCGATCTTCCACACGGTGCCCGTGATGTGGGCTTCGACGTCGGTCAACTCGCCAGTCCTCCTGTGGTCGGGGCGCGAAGATTAGAGGCTGCCGGTGACGGTTCCGTCCGGGCGCGGAGGTTGACTACTGCTGCGCCGAGACGGTCGCGTTGACCACCCGGCGTCGATCGCGATGCCCCAGTCCAAACTCTTCGTCAGCTCCGTCAGCCGCCGAGACGTGGCGCGCCGGCGTCCGGGCGGGCCGCGGCTCCCCGTCGCCCTACTGGTCGCGGTGATGCTGATCATCGCGGGCGCGCTCGCGTTCGCCGTTGGTCACGGCGGCTTCTAGCGACCGCCGGGGGCCCGGCCGCCGCGGTCAGGTGACGTCGAACGTGTCGGGGTCGGGCCCGGTGCGATTGCCCGCCTTCAGCCCGGCGATCGAATCCATCTGCTCGTCGCTGAGCGCGAAGTCGAACACGTCGAAGTTCTCCTCGATCCGCTCCGGGGTGACCGACTTGGGGATCACGACGTTGCCGAGCTGCAGATGCCAGCGCAGCACGACCTGGGCGGCGGTGCGGTCCAGCTCGCCGGCGATCTGCTTGATCGTCGGGTCGCGCAGGGCGGCCCCCTGGCCGAGCGGGCTCCACGCCTCGGTGAGGATCTCGTGATCGGCGTGGAACTCGCGCAGCGCTGACTGCTGGAGCTGGGGGTGCAGCTCGATCTGGTTGACCGAGGGCACCACGCCGGTCGCCTGGATGATCCGCTCGAGGTGCTCGATCTGGAAGTTGGAGACGCCGATCGAGCGCGCGCGGCCGTCGGCCTTGAGCTCGGTCAGGGCCTCCCAGGTCTCGACGAACAGATCCTGGGACGGGACCGGCCAGTGGATCAGGTACAGATCGACGTAGTCGAACTGAAGCTGGTCGAGGCTGCGCTGAAACGCGCGCTTGGCCCGATCGCGGCCGTGATCGCCGTTCCAGAGTTTGGTGGTGACGAACAGCTCGTCGCGGGCGAGTTCGCTGCGCGCGGTCGACTCACCGACCGCCGCCTCGTTGCGATAGGCGCGTGCGGTGTCGATCGAGCGGTAGCCGGTGGCGAGCGCCGTATCGACGACCGCGGCGGTGTCCGGCGGCGGCACCTGGAAGACGCCGAAGCCGAGCTGGGGGATGGTGTCGGAATCGTTGAGGGGCAGCTGGGGAATCGAATTGATCATCCTCTGGGGCTTCCCGGCGGGCCGCATCCGCACACGGGGACCGATCATGGGTACGCTCATGATTCGTGGCCGCCGACGACGCTGGGCTTGACATCGACCTCCTCGCGGCGTCGCTGCGCGCCGACAGCGGTGATCTCGGCGCGTTTGTCGAGGCGCTGGCGGCCAAACTCGAGCAGGCGGTGCCCGGCGCCGTGCGGGTCTCGCGCCGGCGCGACGGAATGTTCGGCCCCAAGCGCGTGAATCAGATCACCGTCGACGTGGGCGACCAGCGCTTGGAGCTGCGGAGCGAGGGCAGCCGGGTGCAGACGCGCTGGGCCAAGCTGTCGGGCGGGATCGTGCTGAAATCCGAGACGCTCGAGACCGATGCCTGGCTGACCGCACTCAGCCAGGCGCTTGCCGAACAGGCCCGCTCCAGCCAAACAACACGGCAGGCGCTCGAGCGCCTGCTCAACGGATAGGAGACCAGGATGCCGCTGTTCAGAGGACGCGACGACGACGACCAGCAGCAGGCGGCGGCGTCGCCGGGGGTCGCCCCCGAGGAGGGGCCTCACGCCGCCTCGTATGACTCCGAGTCGCTCGCGGGCATCCCCGAGTCCGGCCGTCAGCGCATCGCGCGGATGAAGCAGGACGCGGCCCGCGGGTTCTTCACCTCAGACCTCTCGGTCAACGAGTTCCTGCTCGTCAAGGAGTCGGGCTTTGAGCCGCTCGGGCTGGTGTTGGGCAGCTCGATCTACCACATCGGCTACCAGCAGGCCTCCTGGAATCAGAACCAGGAGATGGGCGTGCTCACCCAGGCGATGTACCACGCGCGCGAGCTGGCGATGACGCGGATGGAGGAAGAGGCCGACCAGCTCGGGGCCGACGGGGTTGTCGGGGTGCGCCTGGACATCGGGCGCTATGAGTGGGGCGCCGACTTGGCCGAGTTCATCGCCGTCGGCACCGCGGTCAAGCATCGCGAGGGCGTGCTGCACCGGGCGCCCAACGGGCGGCCGTTCACCTCGGACATGAGCGGCCAAGACTTCGCCACGCTGCTGCGCGCCGGGTACCGCCCGGCCGGCCTGGTGATGGGCAACTGCGTCTATCACGTCGCCCGCCAGGGGATGCTCGCCTCGCTCAAGCAGGTGGGCCGAAACGTGGAGATGGTCAACTTCACCCAGGCCCTGTACGAGGCGCGTGAGCTGGCGATGGAGCGGCTGCAGGTCGAGGCCGACGAGGCGCAGGCCGAGGGCATCGTCGGCGCGCGCATCATCGAGCGCAGCCACGGGTGGGGCTCGCACGTGATCGAGTTCTTCGCAATCGGGACCGCGGTCGTCTCCACGAGCTCGGAGCACATCATCGAACGGCCGGCGCTGGTGCTTCCGTTGCAGGGCTGAGACGACCATGCCCGACGTCGAGATCAAGCCTCAGAGCTACCGCGACGAGCGTCCCCAGGAGCACTTCGACCAGTACCACGCGCGGACGCGCGACCACGAGCCCGAGGCCAAGGTCTATGAGCCGGTGCGGGTGATCACTGTGCTGCATGCGCTGATCACGTTCCGGGCGCGCTCGATCGGCTCGGAGAACGTGCCGATCGGCCCGCTGATCGTCGCGCCCAACCACGCGTCGTTCATGGACCACTTCTTCGCCGGAGCGTTCATCCGGCGCCGGATCCAGTTCATGGCCAAGTCCCAGCTGTTCGCGCCCGGGCCGCCGCAGTGGATCTTCAGCCACGGTGGCGTGTTCCCGATTCGCCGGGGCAGCCACGACGAGGACGCGTTCATCACTGCCGCCAAGGTCCTGCAGCGCGGCGGCGCGATCGGGATGTACGTCGAGGGCGGGCGCTCGCGCACCGGGCAGCTGGCCGACGAGGCCAAGCCGGGGATCGGACGCTTGGCGCTGGAATCCGGGGCGCCGATCGTGCCGGTCGCGATCCTCGGCTCCCATCAGGTCCGCAATTGGAAGCGGCTGCGGTTCCCCAAGGTGATCGTCCGCTACGGCAAGCCACTGCGCTTTGAGGCGGTGCCGGACTCGACGCGTGAGCAGCAGCAGGAGGTGGCCGACGTGATCCTCGAGCGGATCCGTGAGCTGCACTCAGAGCTGCAACAGCTCGGTCCGCGCGGCGCGCGGCGCGCGGCCCGGCGTGGCGCGCTCTGACCCTCGCCGGCGACGCCCGGTCAGCCGGCGGCGGTGGGGACGGTGTCCACGGCGTGCACGTCCAGCCAGCCGCAGACGTCGGCCAGCACCGTGTCCTGCTCGGGCTCGTTGAGGATCTCGTGGTACAGCCCCTGATAGGGGTACACCGTCTTGTCGGCGGCGCCGATCCGCTCAGCCAGCATCACGCTGCCCGCCGGCGGGCAGAGGCGGTCGGCGGTGCCGTAGAGGATCAGAAAGGGGATCGTGATTGCGGTCACACGCTGCGGGAACGTCACCGCCGCCGCCACCAGCTCGGCGACCGTGCGCGCCGGCAGCTTGCCGTGGTGCACCAGCGGGTCTGACCGGTAGGCGGCCACGACCGCGGGGTCGCGGCTGACTAGCGAGGCGTCGACGCCGATCAGCGGCAGCCGCGGCGCGACCGCGGACAGCGTCCGGCCGAGCAGCCGCATCGGCGCCGGCGCGGCGTCCAGCGCCGCCAGCGCGCTGGACAGGATCAGTCCGGCGAGGCGCTGCTGATGGGCGATCGCATACTCCAGCGAGACCGTCGCGCCCATCGAGTGGCCCAGCATGAAGATCGGCAGCCCCGGGTGGGCCGCGCCGGCGATCGTGACCAGTTGATCCAGGTCGGCGACCGCGCCGTTGATCCGGTCGATCACCGCCCGGTCACCCGCCGAACGCCCGTGACCCTGGTGGTCGGCCGCGAACACGGCAAAGCCCGCCTGTACCAGCCGCTGGGCCACGTGCCCGTAGCGGCCGGAGTGCTCGCCGGCGCCGTGCACGATCACCACCACGCCGCGGGTGGTCGGCTCGGAGCGGGCGCCATCGCCGCGGGCGGGATCAGCGTGGGCGGGATCGGGATCCCAGGACTGCCAGAAGATCTGACGTCCGCCGGCGCCGTTCAGGCTGGCCGTGGCGTGGTTCACGGCTCGTCCTGCGCCCAGGGGACGATCACGGCGTCCTCGAGCGGCGAGTCGCGGCCGACCACGTAATCGGCCGGCTCGGTGGCCGACGGGTTCTCCAGCACGTGCGTCTCGCGCGGCGGGACGTAGAGCAGGTCGCCCGGCTCCACCAGCAGCTCCTGCTCGAGCCGGTCCCCCCAGCGGATCCGCATCGAGCCCGACAGCATGTACACCGCGCTCTCGCAATTCTCGTGGTAGTGCGGGCGCGAGATCGCGCCCGGCGGCACGCGGAACCGGCCCATGTAGATGTTGTGCGCGGCCGCCGTCGTCTGCGAGATCTCAGCGCCGCCGACGACGCCGCGCGGCGTCTCGCGATCGGGGCCCGGTTTGACCAGTTTCCTGGCGGCGAGTCTACGCTCGGCGAAGGGGCGGATCCGCCCCGGTCTGAGACCTCGATCTGCAGCGGCGGCTGCGGCGCGGCCTCGTGGTCGACCTGAAGCGTCGTGTGGCTCACGCCGAAGCGCTCGCGGACCTCCTGCTGAAGGATCCGTCGCAGCTCGTGGCAGTCGTCTCCGGCCCGCACGACCACGTGCGCCGACAGCGCCGGAAAGCCCGACGTGACCTCCCACACGTGCAGATCGTGGACCTCGACCACGCCGGGCTGCGCGGCGAGTGCGCGGCCGATCTGCTCAGGGTCCAGGCCCGCCGGCGCGGCCTCCATGAACACGCGACCGGAGGCGATCAGCAGCCCGTAGGCGGCGTGCAGCAGCAACCCGGCGATGATCAGCGAGACGATCGGGTCGGCGCGCTGAAAGCCGGTGGCGAGGATCACGACGGCCGCCACGGCGGTGGCGATGAACCCGTACAGGTCGGTCAGCAGGTGACGATAGGAACCCTCGACGTTGAGGCTGCGACCCTCCGCGGCTGAGCCGCCGGCGACGATCCGGGTGGCGGCGACGTTGACGACGATGCCCACCAGCGCGACGACCAGCACCGGCACCCCGTCGACCTTGGGCGGTGAGAGCAGCCGCTCGATCGCGTCGACCACGATCACCACCGACAGCACCAGCAGCGTCACGCCGTTGGCCTGGGCGCTGAGGATCTCGGCCCGGCCAAGACCGTAGGTCATCGCCCCGTGGGCGGGGCGCGCGGCCAGGCGCGCCGCGCCCAACGACATCGCCAGCGCGACGGCGTCGGTCAGCATGTGCGCGGCATCGGACAGCAATGCGAGCGACGAGGCCAGCACCGCGGCGGTGACCTCGGCGAGCATGAACACGACGATCAGGATCAGCGCGGTCCGCAGCGCCCCGCGCTCGGCCGCTCGCGATGACCCATGGGAATGGGAGTGAGCGTGCGCCACGGCTAGTTGACCGAGGGGTCGGCCGGCATCCGCGCGACCAGGGCGTAGCTGCCGCCCTTGCGGGTGAGGACGGCCGGCCACAGCTCATCGGGGGTCTCGGTGAAGGCGTCCTGGTGCCGGGCGGGCTCGAGGATCCAGTCGCCCCGCTCAAGCTCTGAGTCCAGCTGGCCGGGACCCCAGCCGGCGTGCCCGACGAACGCCCGCCCGCGGCGCACCCCGGCGCTCGCGTCCGCCTGCCCGTCGCTGCCGAGCACTCCGACGTCGGCAAACGCGATCACCGCCGCCGCCTCGGCGTCCTCGAACTCGGCCAGGACGATCAGCGCCGACGGTTGAACCGGCCCGCCGATGTACAGCGGGTCGTCGATGTCGAGCAGTGCCTCCAGTTCGGACACCGCCTCGCCGACCGTCGTCTCCGAGGGGCGGTTGAGCACCAGGCCGAGCGCTCCCTCGTCGGAGTGCTCGACGATCAGCACGACCGTGCGCCAGAAGTTCGGATCCGACAGCGTTGGCCCCGCGATCAGCAGCTTCCCGCGCGTGGAGTCCATCGCGGCGAGCGTAGCGCCACCGGCTCGCGGCCTAAAGGCCTCAGCGAGCGCCCCAGCTTCAGCGGGCGGGCGAGACGTGATTCAGAGACCGTAGGAGCGTCCGATCACGTCGAGCATGATCTCGTCGGTGCCGGCGCCGATCCGGTTCAGGCGCAGGTCACGCCACACGCGCTCGATCCCGTACTCCTTCATGTAGCCGGCGCCGCCGTGGATCTGGATGCACTCGTCGGCGACCTCGACGGCGATCCGGGCCGCGTAGAGCTTTGCCATCGAGATCTCCCGTACCGGGTACTCGCCGTTCTGAAAGCGCCACGCGGTCGTGTAGACCAGCTGGCGCGCGGTCTCGATCTTGGTCGCCATTTCGGCGAACTTGTGCCGGATCACCTGGAAACGGCCGATCTCGCGGCCGAACGCCTTGCGCTCGTGGGCGTACTGCAGCGTGCGCTCAAACACGTTCTGGGCGCCGGCGACGCAGCCGGCGGCGCCGATCAGCCGCTCGCCCTGGAGCTCCCACATGATGTGGTAGAAGCCCTTGCCGATCTGACCGAGCACCGCCGACTCGGGCACGTGCACGTCCTGGAAGGCCAGCAGCGCGGTGTCGGAGGCGTGCATGCCGAGCTTCTGCAGGCGCTTCTCGCGGATCACGCCGGCGGCGGCCATCGGCACCAGAAACAGCGTGAAACCGTCGTGCGTGGGCGACTCCGAATCCGGATCGGTCTTGGTCACGAGCACGATCGCGTCGGCCCGGTGACCGTTGGTGATGTAGGTCTTGGAGCCGTTGATCACATAGCCGTCGCCGTCTCGCCTGGCCACGGTCTTGATCCCCGAGACGTCAGAGCCGGCGTCGGGCTCGGTGATCCCCAGGCAGAGGATCTTCTGGCCCGCGATCGCCGGCACCGCCCACTGCTGCTTCTGCTCCTCGGTGCCGAAGGCGAGGATCGGGGGCATCGCCATGTCGGTGTGCACGGCCAGGCCCATCGCCAGCCCGCCGCTGTGCGCGTGGACGATCTCCTCGGCCAGCACCAGCGAGGTGTAGTAGTCCCCGCCCTGTCCGCCGTAGGCCTCGGGCTTGTCCAAACCGAGAAAGCCGAGCTCGCCCATCCGCGCAAACACCCAGTTGGGGAACGTCGTCTCCTCCCACTCCTCGGCGTGGGGCTGCAGCTCCTTGATCACGAAACGGCGGATCGACTCGCGCAGCTGCTGATGCTCGTCGGTGAAGATGAAGTGCTTGCGCGAGCTGGCGAAATCGGGCTTCAGGACGTCGGCGCTGGCCATCGGGTCTCCTCCTGGTGGGGGGCGGGCACCGCCGTTCACGCTAGCGGCGGCATCCGCAAGAGTAAACAGTAGAGCTTCTTACTTTTCACTCGCGACGGTTGCTCGGACACAAACCCCCGCGCTCGTGCGATGAGTAGGCAGATGACCCGCCCCGCCCCGCCCCGCCCCGAACTCAGCAACGCAGTTCTGCTGCATCACTCGGGCGCCGACCCAGCCGCGTTTTCAGAGCTCTACCGCCGCCACGTGGACGCCATTCATGGCTGGCTTTACCGCCGGATCGAGTGGGCGGCCAGTGACCTGACCGCCGAGACGTTCGCGCGGGCATGGCTGATCCGCGACCGGTTCCGCGACGAGCATGACGGCGCGGTGCGGCCGTGGCTGCTGGGGATCGCGGCGAACCTGCTCGCCGACGCGGCCCGGCATGACCGAATCGAGACGTGGGCGCGCGAGCGCCTGGGCTTGCCGCTGGATCTCGCCGCCGAAGACGGCTACACGGAGGTCGAGCAGCGTCTCTCGCCGCGGCTCGTGCTCGAGCGTCATCTGCGTGCCCTGGCCCCGCACGAGCGCGACGCGCTGGAGCTCCGGATCGTGCAGGAGCTGTCCTACGAGGAGGTCGGTCGGCGGCTGGCGATCCGTCCCGCCGCTGCTCGACTGCGCGTCTCGCGCGCGCTTCGCCGCCTCGCTCAGTCTGTCCCCAAGGAGGAATCGTGAACAGTCACCTGCCGCCCAGCCTGACCCATTTCGACGACGAGCTCGAGCACGCAATCCGCCGCGCGCTCGCCGCCGAGACTGCCAGCGTGATCCCGCCTGCCCGACGCCGACCGTTGCGCGGACGCCGCGCGATGCGCGT
>JBPCPC010000166.1:0-6843 GCA_050999585.1 Solirubrobacteraceae bacterium
TTGCACACCAGGTCCGCGCTTTCTGCCTGACCAACGCCAACCTCCGCGGCGCAGACCAAGCGCAACGCCTCGTCGAAAACCTCAACCGCATCCTTCGTGTCGCCCAGACCCCGGGGCCGTACATCTATGGCGTCTACGCCGGATCGGTCGAGCGGCTCTGGCCGCGCTGACGCAGAATCGTTCTCTGCAGCAAACGCTTACGGCTACCGGAGGCAGCCCCCCAACCGCCATCCAAAGCCTGGAGCACGCGCGGAAGCCTCTGACGCAGCTGGCGCTACCGTCGCAAAGCGCGCGTCAGATCAGGTCTGATACGAGCGGTGAAAGCGCGCGTCCGGTACGGCTCGGTTCGGTAGGAAGCAGCACTGTTGAGAGTGCGTCAAACCGTCCGCGAGCCTGCCGAAAGTTTGTGGAAGTGGCCACGCCGCGAGTTCGTCGGGCGGGGCTGCTTGACCGGCAATGGGGCTGTCTCTGCGGGCCCAATGTCGGCGGCTGCCTTCACGCGGACAGCTAGGCCGCTGACGCTTCCGCGTATAGGCTCGGACCACCGTCGAACTTGAATGGAGTCATCAACATCAACATGGTTAAGGCAGCTGTTCTCTACGGACCTCCGACTGATACCACCGCCTTCGAGGACCATTACGCCAACAAGCACCTCCCGCTGGCGGAATGTCCGGCGGTTTGAGGCGAGCAGGGTCGTCGCTACTCCTGATGGGAGCGAGCCTCCTTACTACCGGATCGCCGAACTGTGGTTTGATAGCCACGAGGACCTGCAGGGATCAATGTCGTCGCCAGAAGGGCAAGCGACGGTCGCCGACATCGGTTCGTGGGCAACCGGAGGCGCGACGGTCTTGATCGCCGAGGTCGACTGACCGTTGCGTGCCGGCAACGCCCTGCTTGGCCGCTCAAGCAGCCACGAGCGGTCCGGCCATCTCGTGCCTGCTTCGTCGCCGTTTCGGCCGTCAGTGAGCGGCTGCTGCTTCCGGCACGGGAGGACGAGAGAGCGGAAGCGTTGGCCGGCGGATGTGCCTGCGCGTGCGTGCATGCGGCAGCTCAGGGCGAATTCTCGGCCTATATGGGTTTCGCGGCTACAGGCAGGCTGCCAGACTGCCAGCGTGGACATTCGCTCGCCTCGACTGGATGACGTCGACAAGCTCGGTGAGATGGTGCAGCGCGCATACGAGGGGTATCAGACGATCGGGGCGCGCCTGATACCTGCCGTCCAGGTTGCTCTGATCTGCCTGCTGGAGGTCGTCCTCGGACCGCTCTGGGGTGTGGCTCGCGGTCGGCGAGCGACCCCGCGTCGAAACGCTGGTCGGCGGCGCGGTCGTGGTCGCGGCATCTGTCCTGCAGGTTGGCGACCGGGCAGCGGGCGCTCGCGCCGAGCCAGCGCCCGGACGCGGGCAAGCGCGAGCAAGCGCTGTGGTGAGCACCCGCAGCCCCGCATACCACGCGATGGTCACCGCGCGGGCACGACGCCTGCGGTTCATCAGGGCGATCCCAGACAGAGCTCAATCGATTGGTTGAGAGACCGGACGAGCAGCGAAAGCCGGCGGTCTTCGGCCGCGCCCTGCTGGCTATCCCCCCACGGGCGCGCCTCGGCGGTGATCAGGGGCGGAACCTGCAATGCGCGGACGGCAACAGGACTGCCTGGTTCAGGCCAGGAGCGGGACGTGGCGGTGGGCTTTGAAGGTGGTTGGTGATGAGGACGCTGGAGACGGTTGATCGAGCGTTGTTGTTGTTGACCGCGTTTGGTGACGGACAGGAGCGGGAATTAACGGTCGGGGTGCTGTCGGCTCGGTTGGGAATTCACCGCAGCTCGGCTTCTCGCCTGGCCGCGACGCTGGCTCAGCGGGGTTTTCTGGAGCGCGCGCCGGACAGCGAGGCGTTTCGGCTGGGACCGATGCTCAGGCGGCTTGGCCTGCTGGCTGTTGGGGAGCGAGACGTGCTGACCGAGGCGCGGAAGGCGATGGATCGACTGGCGCAGCAGACCGGGGAGACGGTCGTGCTGTCGATGCTTGAGGGTGGGGAAGCGGTCGATGTGGCACAGGCGAGCGGTTCGCATCTGGTCGGCGTTCGCAACTGGATCGGCCGCCGCAGTCCGCTGCACGCATCTTCTGATGGGAAGGTCTTTCTGGCGTTCGGCGGGGCTAGCGTCGCTCGTGGCCGGCTTTGCGCTCTGACCGGGAGCACCATCACTGACCGCAAACGCCTTGCGGAGGAGGTGCGGCAGGTGCGCTCCCGGGGGTGGGCGTCGGTTCAGGGGGAGCTTGAGGAGGGCCTAAACGGTGTCGCAGCGCCACTCTTTGACGAGGCCCAACGGTGCGTCGCCGCGCTCAGCATCTCAGGCCCGGCGTATCGTCTGGCTACTGAACATCTGGACGAAGTGGCTGCTGCCCTGCTCGCAGCCGCGGCTGAGATCGGCGTGCGTCTGGGCGGCTCCGGCCGCGCGCTGACCTGAGGCTGCGCCGTCTGACTCGGGTTCTCGCCTTCGGGTGGTGCGATCACCGCCAGCCAGCAGGAAACCCTCGCGTCATGCGTCGTCGCCGTTAGATGGTGATCACCACCTGGCCGTCTTCGACGTCCACCGGGTAGGCGCGCACGCGTACTTTGGTGTCGGCTAGGGCCTGCCCGGTCGCGATGTCAAATTCCCATCCGTGCCACGGGCAGCGGACCAGCTCGCCGTCACGCCCGTACTGAAAGGCGTAGCGATCGGTGGGCAGCGTTGTTCCGCACACCCGTCCCTCGCAGAGCCGAGCACCTTTGTGGGGGCAGCGATTATGCAGGGCGTGGATCCGCCCGGCGATGTTGAACACGCCGACGCTGCGCCCATCGATGTCAACGATCCGCCGCTGTCCGGGAAGGAGGTCGCGCGCGGGGAACAGCACATGGCGCCGCACGCCAGACGGGGCTTTGGATGAGCTATCCATCGGGTTCCTGTGCCCGGACGGACTGCTCGCGCTCCGGGAGCCGGTAAAGACCGCGGGCGTTGGTGTCGAAGATCGCTTCTCGCCACTGCTTGGGCAGCCGCAGCAGCCCCGGATCGTCAAAGTCCCAGTGGGGGTAGTCAGAGGCGAATAGCAGCATGTCCTGGGCCCCGACGTCGGCGAGTGACGGCCACAGAGCGTCCTGGGTTCGGGGCTGCTCAAGCGGCTGGGTGGTCAGGCGGACGTGATCGTGCGCGTACTCGCTGGGCAGTCGCTTCAGCCATGGTGTCTCCTTGCGAAGCGCGCGGTAGTCGGCATCCAGGCGCCACAGGACCGCCGGCACCCATGCGATCCCGCACTCGATCAGTACCAGCTTCGCGCTGGGCCACCTCTCAAACACGCCGTGCGCGATCGTGCTGGCCAGATGCCCCATTCCGGTCTCGCACAGCAGCGAGTGCGCCTCCCAGAAGAATGTCGGGGGCCCGCATCCGGTCGGAGGGGCGTTGACGCCCGCGTTGCCGCCGAGATGCACCGCGAGCGGCAGCCCCACCTCGGCGCACGCGTCCCAGATCGGGTGATAGAAGGGGTCGCCGTAGGGGCGTTGCGAGCCGCTGGAGACCAGCGCCTGCACGATGTCGGGATGCCCTCCCAGTCGGCGAATTTCCGCAGCGGCACCATGCGGATCCTGCGGCGCGAGCACCAACGACCCCTTCAGCCGCGGATCACGCGCCAGCCACACGTCAACCAGGTAGTCATTGTAGGCCCGCGCCAACGCCTGAGCGTAATACGGGTTGGCCAGCGTGGACACCTCGATGGGCTGATCTCCGTTCAGGACCGCATAGTCGATCTCATAGCGATCCAGCAGCTGCTCGCACATCAGCCCATGGTCAGCACCGGCGTTACCGGCCCCGACTCGGGTTGCGTCAGCCCGCTTGAAATCCTCCGGATGCAGCCACGGTCAATGCGCGGCCGGAAACGCCGGCCGCGTCCCGGGAACCTCGCCATGATCAAACCACTCCCGAAACGCCGGAGCTAGGTACGGCCGCAGATCGTCCACCGACTCCCACGTGTTATGCACATCACAGTCGATCACAAACGCCCCACACCTTCCCTGGGTCGGTGCTCATATCGCGACATGTCGCCATTATGGCACAACGGCCTGATCGTCAAGCAGCTCAGCCGACGGCCGATGCCGCACACCAAAACCGCGGTGCAGATACGCCGCTGACCCGCCCCGCCACCACTGACCAGCACGACACCGGGCCCGTGCAGCGGTTCGACTGCGAGCATCCCATCGCGGTCTGGGAAAGCAGCATGCGCAGAAGCTGCGAAAGCGAGCCAGATGGCTATACCGATGCTCAAACGCGCGCAAAATCCCATGCTGATAACTACAACGGCCCGAAGCGCGGGGCGATTGCGCACTGGTACCCATACCCATTCATCGACGTCACCCAGCTTGGCTACGGCCGCGCCGCGGTCAACTGCATCTGGGTGGCGCTGCTGATGCTCGGACTGGCGGCGGGAGCAACCGTGCTCGACGACCGCATCGGGCGTGCCGCACCCGCGGCGCGAAAATTCTCAAAGTAGAGCGATCGACCCGTCCGCCGCCCGGCTCACGAACTCGACCCGGGCCCGGCGTTGGCGCGAAACGTTGACGCTCGCCTCGCGCTTTTCGGCGTGAGTCACGTGTGGGTCAGTAACGTGATCGCATCGGCGGTCATGGCGGGGTCGCCGGCGCAACGTGACCCGGCGGCCGAGAGACACCGGGCCGACGGCCAGTAGCCGGCTCCGGCCTCACAGACTTCCGCAAAGTCGCCACTCGGGCACTTACGGGGAGATGGCCGCTTTCGGCCGGATGCGGCACCACGGTAGCGAGCGCCTGCGTCGCAAAGCAAGCGTCAGATCAGGTCCGATACGAGCGATGAAAGCAGCGCCCGGTACGGCTCGATTCGGCAGAAAGCAGCACTGTCGAGAGTGCGTCAACCGTCCTCGAGACTGCCGAAACTGTGGGGCCAGAGCAGCGACGCCGGCGTGGTGGCCGAGCCTGGATCTGGTGGCCGGTGGTTCGTGGAAGCGATGTCTGCGGGTGTGTCGGACGCCGGCTGCTCTGCGCTGCATCAGTGCGTCATGGCGCCCGGCGCCAGGCACTCACGCACGCCTCGTAGACGCGTGCGCAGGAGTGCGCTGGCCCTAGTGCAGTCAAGCGTGACTTCGTCCGCGCGGGCGTTGGGATTGTCGGCTGCGCGGACAGTCGATGGATCTCTGCCATATGCGGCGACGATCAGGCGCGCAAACTCCAAGCGGTTGATCGCGTCCGCGCCGGCAACGTGCAGAACCCCGCTCAGCCCTGGCATTCGAGCGAGCTCGAGCAGCGAGTCCGCGAGGTCTGACGCCAGGATCGGGCATCGAATCTCGTGCGCGTCAAACGCGCAGGCAGGATCCAGAGCCCGTCGTTCATGCTTAGACAGTCGTTGCCCGCCGTAGATGAGACTGGTCCGCACGATCAGACCCTCAGGATCAGCGGTCGCCACGGCGACCTCCGCCTTCGCCTTGGATATTCCGTAGGGGGTGACGGGTGAGACGTGATCGCGCTCGCAGACCGCGCGCCTGGGCGTGTGGGAGAAGACCGCGTCGGAAGAGACATGGATGAGTCTGGCTCCCACTGCCCGAGACGCACGCGCGATCACCGCCGAGCCGTCAACGTTCACGGAGTCCAGCTCGTCGCCATCCTGTACGAACGCGGTATGGATCACGGCGTCAGGTTGGACTCGCCAAAGCACATCCGTGATCGCCGCGGAATCGCGGACATCGATGGCGTGCGCCTCTACACCCACCGGAGCCGGACGGTCTCGGACGGTGCCGGCCACCTCCCAGCCTGACGCCGCGCTTACCAACGCGTGACCCAGATAGCCACCAATTCCAGTCACGAACAGACGCACGATCCCATTGTCTCGTTTCGGACACGAGGTCAGGACTGCCACTTCGTCGCCGATCCGGCACTCTCGGGGGGATGGCCGCTTCCGGCGAGATCCGGCACTTGGCGTGCGAGCGGTCGCGTCGCAAACCAGGCGTCGGATCAGGTCCGATGCGAGCGATGAAAGGGAGCGTCAGCCGGCGGCCTTGGCACCCTGCATTCCGCGCAATGCGCGGCTGTCGGCGGGACACGGTGAAGTTGCGCCGCAACATGAAGGCAGGTCTTCGCCTGCGGCTTGGCGATCGGTGCTGCTTCTGGCCGTGAGCGACAGTGTCGAACGCCGCAGCGGCGCTTCCCGAGACTGCCGAAAATTCGTGAAAGCGGCTCTATCGAAGACACGGCCGAGGGGGTCGAGCCGCTTCTGCTTCTGGGCGACGAGGGGGCCGGTCCGCGAGCGTCGCGAGAGCCGGTTCCGCGGTGAACGTGCAATCTGCCGTGAGCACGGCGTGGTCGTACGGCGATCCCGATCAGGCGACATACGACCTGGAGTTAGGCAGGCGTCGGGGGCTTGCCGGTCAGGCCGCCGGGTCGCGGCGAGTCAAGATGATCCACGTTGCCGTCAGCGCAACGGCGATCGTGATCGCCTGGGCGAGCAGGCCGGCGAAGAGGCTCTGGTGGCCGCCGTCCAGCAGCTGAGTCCAGCGCGACCAGTAATGCACGGGCAGGGCTAGGGAAAGCCAGTGCACCCAGTCCTTGCCGTTGACGACGGTGGCCACGATCACGAACGCGACGCTCGCTCCTAGCGCCTCGGCCGGCCCGGGCAGCAGCGTGCCCAGGAGGAGCGCGATCGCGCCCACGCTCAGCACGCAGACCGTGACGTAGCCTGCTCCGGCGAGCAGGCGGATGGCGGCCGCCCCGGTTGACAGCGGCGGCGCGCCGATGCGATGGAATGGGTGCCAACCGAAGATCGCTACCCCTGCCCCGACGCCTGAGATCAGGATTAGG
>JBPCPC010000171.1:0-5503 GCA_050999585.1 Solirubrobacteraceae bacterium
GGCTGTACTGACGTTTCCGTGGGTGGGGTGAACGGCTGAGGAATGGGCGCACGCCGCGTGCCGCCTAGGGTTTCCGGCTTCTCGAAGGCTGGATTCCATGGAGGCGATGCGACGTGCGCGGTATCAGGGTATGGGCCGGCCTGCTTGGGCTGCGTCGAGCGGTGGTGGAAGACGTGAGGGTGGGCATCGAGGGGGAGGTGATCGTGAGCACTCGGCCGGGGTGGCGTGAGCGGGATCGCTGCGGGGTGTGCCGGCGCCGCTCGCCGGGATATGACCTCGGGGAGGGTCGTCGGCGGTGGCGGGCGCTGGATCTCGGGACGACGTTGGCGTTCGTGGAGTGCGAGGCGCCGAGGGTGACCTGTCGTCGTCATGGGGTGGTCGTCTGTGCGGTCCCGTGGGCTCGGCATGACTCGCGGTTCACCCGCGCGTTTGAGGATCAGGTCTGCTGGCTGGCGGTCAACACATCGAAGACTGCGGTGGCTGAGCTTCAGCGGGTGGCGTGGCGGACGGTCGGCACGATCGTGCAGCGGGTCGCTGCCGAGGCCGGACGCGAGGTCGATCTGCTCGACGGGCTGCGGCGGATCGGGATCGACGAGATCAGCTATCGCAAGGGGCAGCGGTATTTGACTGTCGTGGTGGATCATCACAGCGGCCGGCTGGTGTGGGCCGCCCCGGGCCGCGACCGCAAGACCGTGCTGGCGTTCTTTGACGCGCTCGGTCCGGAGCGCTGCACACAGCTGGAATTGGTGTCGGCCGACATGGCCGCGTGGATCTCGGGGCCGATCGCCGAACGGGTCCCTGACGCGGTCCGGTGCGTGGACCCGTTTCATGTCGTGATGCTCGCCAGCGAGGCGCTGGATGACGTGCGCCGCGAGGTCTGGAACGAGGCTCGCAGACAGGGCAACCGGCAGCTCGCCCGGGAGCTGAAGGGCGCCCGGTTCGCGGTCTGGAAGAACCCGGAAAACCTCACCGACCGCCAGGCCGCAAAGCTCTCAAGCATTCAGCACACCAACCAGCGGCTCTACCGCGCCTACCTACTCAAGGAGCAACTGCGCCAGATCTACCAGCTCCCCGCCGCCGCCGCGCAGCAGCTCCTGGACGACTGGATCAGCTGGGCGCGCCGCTGTCGGCTCGCGCCGTTCGTCAAGCTCGCCCGCACGATCACCCAACAACAAGCGGGGATCATCGCTGCGATCGAGCACGGCCTCTCCAACGCCCGGATCGAGCAGATCAACACTCAGGTCCGGCTGATCACCCGCCGCGCATTCGGGTTCCACAGCGCCAACGCGCTGATCGCGCTCGCGATGCTCAAACTCGCCGGCCTATGCCCACCACTCCCGCGGTGACACAACCCACGGAAACGTCAGGAGATTCCTTTTTTCCAGGGCCTGTTGCAGTCATCCTGCTGCCGGGACGCGCGCGTGCGCCACTTCGAGCAGCACAACGAGGACGAACTGCAACAGCATAAGCGCTTCCGTCAGGTCGCCGGCACAGCTGGATGCTAATCCGCCGATTTGCGTTTGGCGCCCTCTGAAGCGTTCGGCTTCATCTGAGCTCGAGCCGAAACGTTTATGAGACGCACTGAGCATCAGACTTCGCTGGCACTGTAACGGAGGTCGACCGGGATACCCTCTAGCCCGTGCAGGATGTCATCGCAAACCGCCGCCTGCTGATGATTGCCCCTAGCTCAGTGGCGGGGGGAATGGAGGAGATACTCACCCACCTCGCGGTGGGCCTGCCGGCGCTCGGGTACCGGGCCGACGTCGTGGCGCTCCAGCCCGGGCCGCTTATAGCGCGCCTGCGTGAAGCGGGCGTGCCCACGCGGTTGATCTCCGCCGGACGCCTCAGACAACCACATAACGTGCTGCGCACCGTCGCTCGACTGGCACGATTGGTCCACACCGGCGGGTATGACCTCGTGTACTCGAACATGGCCACCGCACACCTTTACGCCGCGCTTGGGGCGCGCGCCACCAGGACTCCAGCACTGTGGTGTCAGAGCGGCTTTCCCGATCCGCCGGGGCTGATGGATCGCGCGGCGACCGTGCTGCCTGCCAAGGGTGTGATCGCGCTGTCGCGCGAAGCAGTCGCCTCACAGGAGCGAATGGTTCCTCGGCGACGTGTCTATCTCATGCATCCTGGGATCGATCTCGGACGCTACCGAGTGCGACGAGATCTGGCCCTGCGCGCGGCTCACGGCCTTCCAGCCAACGCGCCGCTGGTGTCGATCGTCGGGCGCTTACAGCCTTGGAAGGGACAACAGGAGTTTCTCGAGGCTGCGGCCCGAGTTCGTCAGGCGCATCCGGAGTGCCGGTTCGCGGTCGTCGGCGGCGCGATCCTCGGCTGGGAGGGGGACTACCCTGCCCGGCTGGAAGCGCAGGCGCGCAAGCTCGGGCTCGCTGACGCCGTCTTCACTGGACATACGTCAGAGGTGAACCGCTGGATGGCCGCTTCGGACATCGTCGTCAATGCCTCTTCTCCAGAACCGTTTGGCCTCGTGGTCGTCGAGGCACTTGCGTCCGGCTGTGCGGTAATTGCGATTGATCGAGGCGGACCCAGGGACATCATCGAGAACGGCCACAGCGGACTACTCTGCGCCACCCGCGAACCATCGGAGTTGGCTCGCGCGATCGGACGCCTGATAAAGGACGAGCCGCTACGGGCGCGCCTTGGCCATCACGGGCGGTCGCGAGTAGAGCGGGACTTCACCCGCGAGGCGATGATCCAGCGCTTCGCCATGATCGTGGCAGACGCGACCGCCACCCGCCGCGGTACCGAAACCGCGGCGTAAGGCAGCGCCAAGCGAAGCCACGCATCAGCGAGTGAGCACGGTCGGGATCTGTCGTCGCGAGTCTCATCGGCGCGTCCCAGGAGGGCGGTGCGGACGAGCCGCCCGGCGTGAGTAGGCGCACGCCAAGCGGGCCAGCGGACAGGTCGAACAGCTCGTAGCCGGCACCCTCGAGCAGACGCGTGGTCTCGTTCGGCCACGCTTGGTGATCCTCAAACAGGATGTCACGTATCCGGTGGGTATCGAGCAGTCTGCTCGCACCACGTAGCGCAGCGAGCTCATGACCCTCGATGTCGATCTTCATCACACCTACCGATGCTGGACCCAATGCTGAATCCAGAGACACAGTCTCCACCTTAACGAGGCGCGAGTCGGCCGCGCTTGGCCGGCCGTCGGTCTCCAAGGTCGCGAGCCCGTCGTTGGCGCTGGTGGTGAGGGGGATCGCCAAGATGGCGGTTCCAACAGCGTCGGAAACGGCCTGTTCATACGCCTGCACCGTGGTCACGCCGATCGCCCGCCAACGGGCCACGTTCGCGACAAGCCAGCGATGGACTACGCCATTGGGCTCGAACGCCAGCACCCGTCCGCCCGGACCGACGGCAGTCGTCAGCACGCTCGTCATGTAACCATAGTTAGCGCCGACATCGACCGCTAGCTCACCGGCAGCTGCGAGTCGCGCGCAGACTTCGGTTGTCACAATCTCAAACACGCCGGTGCGGGCCACCGACCCGCCCAAGTGCTCGGCGGGGCGGCACTCGAGCGGCAGACCCCACGGCAGCACAAACACTGCCGACTCACCGGGCAGCGACACCGATCGCCCTAACCGGCGCACCAGCTGCGTGGGACGCTGCCAGTAGTACGGCTTACGAATTAGATTCTCAAATCGACCTCGACTTGAACCCCATGCCGCCATCACTCTGGACAGGGCCCGGTCACTTCCGGGCGAATCGGAGCCTGTATTTAGGGCCACGGCTCGTAATCCATGCGTCGATCGACGCTCGATAGGCTTGTTCGTGCAGCGAGACCGTTCGTTCCCAGGAGAAGAATTGGGCGCGCTCGAGGCCGCGATCCGACAAGTCGCTTCGAAGCTCGCCACTACAGAGAATTGCGACAATCGTGGGACCGAGTTGGTCATCGGCGACGATCTTTCCGGCTCGGCCGCCGTCGAGCACGTACCTCGATCCGACGTTGTCGCTGGCCACGACGGGCACTCCGGTCGCCATGGCCTCGAGGTAAGGGATACCGAAGCCCTCATAGCTGCTGGGGAGGCTGAAGACCCAGGCCCCTCGCATCAGTGCCGCCAGTTCGGCGTCGGTGGGGCGCACCACGAGCCTCACTCCCGGAAGCGCCTCTGCGTGATCGCTGACCATGATCAGCTCAGCGTCAGGAACGGCAGGGCGAACAACGGTCTGAAAGATCCGGGCGAGCAGCTCTCCGCGCTTACGACCCGCCCAGGTCCCGACGAACAGGATCGTCGGCCGGACAAAGCGGTCAGCGTCGTGCCGGGCGTGCACATCGGCCCCCGGTGGGAGCACACCGCGGACTCGGAACTCGCTGCCAGCGCCTGGGGAGATGGCGTAGGACGCGGTGGCGAGTCGAGACGCGAGGAGCTCCATCGCGTAGGCAACGGAACAGTTGGCTCGTCGCAGCCACCGCGTGGCAGTCCGCGCTTCCTCCCGTGCCGATCCGTAGAAGGTGCGGACGGTGGGAAGACGCCGGCGAAGCAACAGGTGATCATCGCCATGAAGGTGGAGTACATCGACGCTGAACCGCCGCGCGTTCATCAGCAGCGGGACGATCGTCAGCCGCGCCAGCGGTGAGTAGCGCAATTGACCGGGACTCAGTCGCACGTGATCGTAATGGCGACCCTCCGGGCGAGGGGAGAAGCTGAACACCGTCAACTCGTGCGTGCGCGCCAAGCGCTCCGCCAACCTGTCGAGATTGACGTCGACCCCTCCCGGCTTGCGCTGCGGCTCGGGCAGCGTGGTCGAGAAGAACGCGATCTTCACTTCGTCCTCACACTGGGCCCAGTGCTCGGGCGGGAGACGAGCGGGCCCAGCGAGCTGAGATCGGTCGGGCGTAGCGCGGCCGCCGTAGGCGCGTCGCGCCGATCCACCATGCCAGGGTGCCGGCGGCAAACCAGTAGAACGGACTGCTTGGCGCCCCTGAGCTGACCGGCCCGGCCACGCCCATAACGAACAGGGCGAATATCGGGGCCGCCACGCCGGCGAGCAGCAGCCGCAGCTCGCCATCTCGGATCCGCCGAATCGCGACCACGGACGCGACCATCAGAGTCAGCTGTAGGCCATAGAAGATGATGACGCCCGGGATCCCCAGCTCGACCACCAGGAAATCTGGTTCGGTCTCGCCGTCCAGCGGATCACCGTTGCCATTGCCACGGTCAAAGCCAGCTCCAGGGCCGACGCTCCCGAGGCCGGCCCCCAGCGGATAGTTTGACGCCAACGTGGGGAATTGGGATAGTGCCGCCCCTTTGTCAGCGATCGTCGATGACACGAGGCGATTGGGAGCGATCGACGAGTAACGAAATTCGTTGCTCGACGAGGCGCCGGAGGCCACGAACCCGTTGACTACAAGAACCACGACAATCAGCGTCAGGCCCAGCCCCGCCAGGAGCGTTACCAGCCGACGCCCCTCGATCCGCACCACGCTGAGGATGGCAAACGCGAGCGCGACCACCGCCGCGCCCACCACCGC